>NZ_CAJMZF010000028.1:0-104221 GCF_905220245.1 Paraburkholderia sp. J63
CTAGCTAGCGTGGCAGTCCCCATCGCGAATGATCCGTTGCCGCTCGCCGTCGAACCACTACCGACGGACACCGCGCCCGTTCCCGTCGACACTGCGCTTGCACCGATCGCAACGCCCGCGCCGACAGTCGCCGTCGCAGCCTGTCCAATTGCCACGCTCCCGGTAAGCGGCGTGGCGTACGCGGGCTGGCTGCCGTCGGCCGGACCCGCAACATCGATCCAGGGATTATTCGTCGAATCCGATACCGCACTGACCGCACCGAGCTGGCTATTCACCGCCTGCAGGCCGGTCTGCGTATTGCTTGCCGGGCTACTGACAGCCGCCAGCGTGGTCACCGCCGGGTTACCCGGCTGGCCGACGGTGGCAGCGTCGGTCGACGCCACGTTCGTGATTCGAAGGAGACCATTGTCGTCCGAGAGGCTGGGACTGGTGATCGTCGGGAACATCAGGGCGCCGCTGCCAGTTCCCTGGGCCGAACCAGAACCGATCGCCACCGAGCTGTTGCCGCCGGTGTTCGTGCAATCCCCGTTGCTGACAGGCCCGCCAACGGTGGCCCCGTTCGCGCATGCGCCGTGACCCGTGGCGGAGGCGAACGCCGTATTCGGCAGCATGCCGCCCACTGCGAGGAGCGACGTGACAGCGGCGGCGGCCGCAGCAACCGAGCTGCCCTGGGCGCCCTTGCTACGAGTGCGGGTCGTTTCCGCTGCCGCGACGTACGTCCCCGTATGTTTGTTCCAGATGGACCTGTAAGTCTTGTTCATTCTTTGCCTTAGCGTGGTTAAAGACGACCCCCTGGCACCCGCAAGCTTCGCGCAGGCACATTGCGTCCCAATGGGAAAATCGACCGGACGCAATCCTCTTGAGCCTGAAAATCCGCATTCAAATATAAAAAGCGGCTTCTAAATAAACGGCAAGAGATCGGCGCCGACAGAATTAACTGAGAAAATTCAGCGGAGCCGACCAATAGCCCGAAGAGGCAGTAACAAGTCGTCACTCTATTAACCACTACATACAGTGAAAATAAGAGAACTCCGAAACAGACAAGTCGTCACGACGTGCCGCAACCCAAGCCGACAAGGGACTTCATAGAAATATCAAGCATCTTCTTCTATGTAAATAATGCGAAATTATTGTGCCCGCCAGCCGGTGAAGCATGCCCTGTATTACAGATTTTACTGAATAACAAAAAGGTGCAGTGCATATTAATACCGCAACTCAAAAAGATATTTCCGATTATTTGTCAGGTAGATTCCTACATGAAACCTCGTCCCCAGACATTCACATTCAAAATTTCGCCATCAATTTCGCCCAATTGCGCTCAAAATCCCTCTACAACCATTCGGCAGTGGGTATCGCGCATGATTTGAAGTTCCGCTGTTCCTTGCTGCGACCCCACGACGCCACCCCATTTCCTGTCCACGCGCTGACAGGTTCTCTTGCAGGGGAAGTTTTGAGATTTTTCCTATATCCGACAATGAGTCAGATAAATAGACTTTTTGCGTAGGGAAACGCCAACCCAACTGCGCGGCATCACGTGCGGCCATCAAGCGCAGCGGCTGCTTTATCTGCCACAGCCGGCCATCACTCGATCGTTTCCCGTCTTTGCGAACCGTCGGGTTCGCTGGATCAACACAGGAAACGTCATGAAACATCTGTTCGCCTTCGCTGCCGTGGGCCTTGCAGCCACCACCGCTTTCGCCTCCGTCCCCAGCACGCCCGTCACGAACGAAGCCATCCAGCTGCAGATGCTCGAACACCAATGGACCCAGGCGGCCGCCACCGGCGACCGCTCCATGCTCAACGACCTGCTCGACGATAAATTCTTCGAAGTCCTGCCTGATGGCACGCATCGCTCGAAGCGCGACCTGCTCGCCGCCGCTGCGCTGCCGCCGGGTGGCTCGCAGGTGCTGGAGGATATGCGCGTGCAGGTGCTCGGCGATCTGGCCGTCGTCACGGGCATTAACCGCTATACGCCCGCGCAGGGCTATCGCGCGATCGAATATCGCTTTGCCGACGTGTTCATAAAGCGTGAGGACGGCTGGCGCGTCGTGGGCGCGCGCATGCGCCGCAAGGAATCGGGCGGCATCTGAGCAGCCGGCTTGCGCGGGCCGTCAGAATTCGCGCCGCAGCGCTGGCTCCAGCCGGAAGCTGATGTGCCAGTTCCGGATCGACGGGCAGCCCCGTCAGGAAGGCGATGGAAGAGGATTGAAGCCGGCGAGTATCAGAAGGGCTTGATGACGACGAGCGCCACCGCGGCCAGCATGCCGAGCACCGGGAGCTCGTTGAACATGCGATACCACTTGTCCGAGCGGCGGTTCTCGCCGCGTTCGAAGGTCTTGAGCAGGCGGCCGCAATACGCGTGGTACGCAATCAGCAGCACCACGACGCCCACTTTCGCGTGGATCCATCCCTGGCCGCGCCCGATCCCCACCACGAGCCATAGCCACAGCCCGCACAGCAGCGCGGGCACGGCGATCATCGTCATGAAGCGATAGAGCTTGCGCGCCATGATGAGCAGTCGCTTGACGGCCGCGGGCTCCGTTTCCATCGCCAGATTCACGAAGATGCGCGGCAGGTAGAACAGCCCCGCGAACCATGAAGCAATCAGAACGATGTGAAACGTCTTGACCCAGAGCATCGGCAGTCCTTCTTGTTCTTCGCGTAGCAGTGCGGATTGTTGAGAGCGGGACGAGGCAGCACGATTGCGCTGCGCCGCCCCCGGATGGGCCTGTTGCCGACTTGCGTCCGACTATCGCCGACTTATTGCCGGCCTTCGCCGTGACCGAGCACCACGTACTTCAGCGAAGTCAGCCCTTCGAGGCCGACCGGGCCGCGCGCGTGCAGCTTGTCGTTGGAAATGCCGATCTCCGCGCCGAGACCGAACTCGAAGCCGTCGGCGAAACGCGTCGAGGCGTTCACCATCACGCTCGCCGAATCCACTTCGCGCAGGAAGCGCATCGCGCGGTCGTGGTCTTCGGTAACGATGGCGTCGGTGTGGTGCGAGCCGTAATGGTTGATGTGCTCGACGGCCTGATCGAGGTTCTCGACGATCTTGACCGCCAGCACCGGCGCGAGGTACTCGGTGCGCCAGTCTTCCTCGGTCGCGTCGACGAGCGGGCCGACGTTCGCGTCCGCGAGAATCGCGCGCGCGGCCGCGTCCACGCGCAGCTCCACGTCCTTGTCGCGATAGAGGCGGCCCAGCGGCGGCAGCACCTCGTGCGCGATGCCGCGCGCGACCAGCAGCGTCTCCATCGTGTTGCAGGTGCCGTAGCGGTGCGTCTTGGCGTTGTCGCAGACGGTGAGCGCCTTCGCGAGATCGGCGCGATCGTCCACGTAGACGTGGCAGATGCCGTCGAGGTGCTTGATCATCGGCACGCGCGCTTCGGCCATCAGGCGCTCGATCAGGCTCTTGCCGCCGCGCGGCACGATCACGTCCACGAATTCCGTCATGGTGATGAGCTTGCCGACCGCCGCGCGGTCGGCGGTTTCCACCACCTGCACCGCGTCCTGCGGCAGACCCGCCGCCGAGAGCCCCTCGCCGATCAGCTTCGCGAGCGCCGTGTTGCACTCGAGCGCCTCGGAGCCGCCGCGCAGGATGGTGGCGTTGCCCGACTTCAGGCACAGCGCCGCGGCGTCGATGGTCACGTTCGGACGCGATTCGTAGATGATGCCGATCACGCCGAGCGGCACGCGCATCTGGCCGACCTGGATGCCGCTCGGGCGGAACTTGAGGTTGCTGATCTCGCCGATCGGGTCGGGCAGCGCCGTCACCTGGCGCAGGCCTTCCACCATGGTCTTGAGCGCCTTGTCCGAGAGCGTGAGGCGGTCGATGAACGCCGCGTCGTGGCCCTTCTCCTTCGCGCGCGCGAGGTCGCGGGCGTTGGCGTCCTTCAGTTGCTGCTTCTCGCGTTCGATCGCCTGCGCGACGGCTTCGAGCGCGGCGTTCTTTGCGGCCGTCGAGGCTCGGGCCATCGCGCGCGAAGCCTTGCGGGCGCGGCGTCCGAGGTCGGTCATGTACTGGTCGATATCCATGGTTTCTGTCGTGATGCAGCGCGCCCGGTCGATGCGGTGTGAGGCTGCGCGGTTCAGGTTAGGTCGATTTTAAGGCCAGCGGGCCGGCTTTGCTGCGCGCGCCCTGGCGGCGGGCGCGCTTGCAGCACACTTGCGGCGCGCTGGCGATGCATTCGCGGGGCTCGCGCATGCCGCGTGAGACGCCCACTGGCGATGCCGATAGCAGGTGCCGGAGAACGAGCCCGGCCAGCACAACTAGCCTGGCCTGCGCCCCGGCCCTGCGGTGCGCGGTCGGGCGGCGGCGGCCGCTGCCGCCGCGGCTGGGCTCGAAGCCGGCCGGCCTGGTTGCGCGTGCCCCGAAGCGCCGGCGCCGCGCGCGGGCGAAGCCGGGCGCGCCGGCGCGCCGCTCTCGCGCGGCGCGGCCACGGTCATCGCCAGTTCGAACAGACCGTCCCAGGCATCGGGCGGCAGCGCATCGCGCCAGTCGCTGCGCGATTGCCCCGAAAGCCCCTTCACCTGGCGGTCGAGGCGCGCCGCGAGCGCGAGGCCGCGTTCGAGCGTCGCCTCGGTCAGCCGCGAGAGCGCCGGCCCGATGAGCCGCTCGCGCGGCCCCCAAACGCGGTTCTCGCGCAGCAGCATCGCGAGCGGCTTGCCCGCCGCCACGCCGCGCTTGACGCGCAATAGCGTGCGGACCTCTTCGACGACAGCCCACAGCACCAGCACCGAAGCCTCGCCCTCGCCCTGCAACCCGTCGAGCATGCGCGCGAGGCGCCCGACATCGCCGGTAAGCATCGCTTCGTTGAGCTTGAAGACGTCGTAGCGCGCGACATTGAGCACGGCGTCGTGAATCTGCTCGAAGCTCAGCACGCCTTCGGGATAAAGCAGCCCGAGCTTCTGGATTTCCTGATGCGCCGCGAGCAGGTTGCCTTCCACGCGCTCCGCGACGAATTGCAGCGCGCGCCGTCCGTCCTCGCCGGGCGCGACGCGCTGGCCCTGCTGGGCCAGGCGCTGCCCGATCCAGTTCGGCAGCGCCGCACGTTCGACCGGGTCGATCTTGATCGCCACGCCGCTGTCCGCCAACGCCGTGAACCACGCGGATTTTTGCGTGGCCGCGTCGAGGCGCGGCAGCGTGACGAGCGTGAGCACGTCGGGATTCGCGGCCGCTTTGGCCGATGCGGCGAGCGTCTTGAGCGCATCCGCGCCTTCCTTGCCGGGCTTGCCCGACGGAATGCGCAACTCCACCAGTTGGCGATCGCCGAACAACGACATCGACTGGCTCGCGCCCAGCAGCGAACTCCAGTCGAAGCCGCGCTCGACCGTGAACACCGAGCGGTCGGTAAAGCCCGCGGCGCGCGCGCTCGCGCGAATGCGGTCGCACGCTTCCTGGGCGAGCAGATGCTCGTCGCCATAGACGACGTACAGACCCGCCATGCCTTTGGCGAGGTGCGGCTCGAGGGCGTCCAGTCGCAGTTGCATGGAGAGCGCTTTAGAAGGTGGACGAGACGCGCATCACAGCGGCGGCGGCGGCAGCGGCGCGCGCGGCGAAACGCCCGGCACGACCTGGCCCGGCGTGGGATGCAGCGTCTTCAGGACCGCGAGACGGCGCGTGAGCTGGTCGACGGCGTCGCTCTGCATGTCGGCGAAAAGCAGATCGGATTCGGAGACCTTCGCGGTCGAATACTGGTCGCTATAGGTCATCGCGCGGTTCAGCGCGATGGTGCTCGGCTGGATCAGCGGCGAGCCGTCCTGCGCCGTGAGCGTGTAGTTCAGCGAATAATTGACCTGATATTCCTCGACCACGCCGTACGAATTCAGCGTGAGGGTGCTGAAGCTGCGCGACTCGCTCACGCGCAGCACCGCGTCGGCATTGGCGGCCGAGTCGACCACGACCGAATCGCTGCCGCCTTCGATCATGCGCGTCAGACGCGCCGTCACGGGCGCCGATGCGCCCACGACGGCGAGGCGCTTGAACGCGTAGTTCTGTTCGCCACGCAGCTGGAACCCGCACGCCGAAAGCATCAGCGCGCTGCCCGCCAGTAACAGGAACGATCTGCGAATCACCTGGACTCCCTGGTTCAGAACGGCGGCGGTGCACGATGCGTCGATCGCGCGCCGCCGCCAGCACGTGATGTGCCAGCACGTCATGTCAGACCACGACGTTCACGAGACGGCCCGGCACGACGATGATCTTCTTCGGCGCGCGCCCTTCGGCGAACTTCGCGAACATCTCGTGAGCGAGCGCGGCGGCTTCGATCGCGTCCTTGCCGGCATCCTTCGCAACCGTCACCGCGCCGCGCACCTTGCCGTTCACCTGCAGCACGAGCTCGATCTCGGCCTGCTCGAGCGCCTTTTCGTCGACCTTGGGCCAGGGCGCGTCGAGCAGCGTGCCGTATTCGTCGGCATAACCGAGCGCCTTCCAGAGCTCGAACGTGAGGTGCGGCACGACCGGATAGAGCACGCGCAGCAGCACGCCGAAGGTCTCGCGCTGCACGCCCGCGCCCGCTTCCTTCGCGCCGTCGATGGCGTTGAGCATCTTCATCGCCGCCGAAACGACGGTGTTGTACTGCAGACGCTGATAGTCGAAGTCGGCCTGCTTGAGCACGCCGTAGACTTCGCGGCGCAGCGCCTTCTCGACGTCGGTGAGCGCGGCGGCGTCGAACGATGCGCGCGACCGGATCGCCTCGGCGTTCGCGTAGCCGAAGGTCCACACGCGGCGCAGGAAGCGGCTCGCGCCTTCCACGCCCGCGCCCGACCATTCGAGCTGCTGCTCGGGCGGTGCGGCGAACATCGTGAAGAGACGCGCCGTATCCGCGCCGTACTGGTCGATCAGCACCTGCGGGTCGACGCCGTTGTTCTTCGACTTCGACATCTTCTCGACGCCACCGAGCACCACGGCCTGGCCGTCGCTATTGAGCGTCGCGCCGGTCGGGCGGCCCTTGTCGTCGTGCACGACGGTCACGTCGGCCGGGTTGTACCAGGTCTTCTTGCCCGACGCGTCTTCGCGATAGAAGGTTTCGTTGAGCACCATGCCCTGCGTGAGCAGGTTCTTCGCGGGCTCGCCGAACTTCACGAGGCCGAGGTCGCGCGAGACCTTCGCCCAGAAGCGCGAGTACAACAGGTGAAGAATGGCGTGCTCGATGCCGCCGATGTACTGGTCCATCGGCATCCAGTAGTCGGTGCGCTCGTCGACCATGTTCTTCGCATCGGGCGCCGCGTAGCGGTAGAAGTACCACGACGAGTCGACGAAGGTGTCCATCGTGTCGGTTTCGCGCTTCGCGTCGGCGCCGCACGTCGGGCACTTGCAGTTCAGGAACGCTTCGGACTTCGCGAGCGGGTTGCCCGTGCCGTCCGGCACGAGGCCTTCGGGCAGCACGACCGGCAGATCCTGCTCGGGCACCGGCACGTCGCCGCAGCTCGGGCAATGGATGATGGGGATCGGCGTGCCCCAGTAGCGCTGGCGCGAGATGCCCCAGTCGCGCAGACGCCACGTTACCTGCTTGTCGCCAAAGCCGTGCGCCTTGAGGTCGGCCGCGACCGCGTCCACGGCCTGGGTATAGCCCAAGCCATCGAACTTGCCACTGTTGATGCAGACCGCGCGCTCCTTGTCGCCGTACCACTCCTGCCAGCCGTCGAGCGAATAGGTCTCGCCTTCGGCGGCGATCACCTGCTTGATCGGCAGATCGTACTTCTTCGCGAACGCGAAATCGCGCTCGTCGTGGCCCGGCACGCCCATCACCGCGCCTTCGCCATAGCTCATCAGCACGTAATTGCCGATCCACACCGGCACTTGCTCGTTCGTGATCGGGTGCGTGACCGTGAAGCCCGTGTCGACGCCCTTCTTCTCCATCGTCGCCATATCCGCTTCGGCCACGCCGCCGCGCTTGCATTCGTCGATGAACGGCAGCAGTTCCGGCTTGTCCTGCGCAAGACGCGTGGCGAGCGGGTGCTCGGCCGCGATCGCGCAGAAGGTCACGCCCATGATGGTGTCGGCGCGCGTGGTGAACACGCGCAGCAGCTTCTTCTCGCCGTCGAGCTCGTACGGGAAGCCGAAGTTCACGCCGAAGCTCTTGCCGATCCAGTTCTGCTGCATGATCTTGACGCGCTCGGGCCAGCCGAGGCCTTCGAGGTCGTTCAGCAGCTCATCGGCGTACTGCGTGATGCGCAGGTAGTACATCGGGATTTCGCGCTTTTCCACGAGCGCGCCCGAGCGCCAGCCGCGGCCGTCGATCACCTGCTCGTTCGCGAGCACGGTCTGATCGACCGGATCCCAGTTCACCGTGCCGGTCTTCTTGTAGGCGATGCCCTTCTCCAGCATCTTCAGGAAGAACCACTGGTTCCACTTGTAGTAGTCGGGCTTGCAGGTGGCGATTTCGCGCGACCAGTCGATCGCGAGACCCATCGACTGCATCTGGCCCTTCATGTACTCGATGTTGTCGTAGGTCCACTTCGCGGGCGGCACGTGGTTGGCCATCGCCGCGTTCTCGGCGGGCATGCCGAACGCGTCCCAGCCCATCGGCATCAACGTGTTGTAGCCGTTCATGCGCAGATAGCGGTACATCACGTCGTTGATCGTGTAGTTCCGCACGTGGCCCATGTGCAGCTTGCCCGACGGATACGGCAGCATCGAGACGCAGTAGAACTTGGGCTTGCCGGCCGTTTCGGCCGTCCGGTAAGCGTCGCTGGCGCGCCATTCGCCTTGCGCGGCGGATTCGACGTCGGAGGGAACGTATTTTTCGAGCATGGTGTGGATGGGAAACGCGGATTCGGGCGGATTCTGCCGGGTTGGCTGCTACCTGGGTACTGCCGGGCCGGTCGTGCGCGGCTCGGGCAGCAGCCCGGGCGCGATGCTCACTGGCTGCGGCAGCTTCTGCAGCCCGGCTTTTTTACAGGGAAACGGTGATTATACCGTCGAGTTGGCCGCGCTTTCCGCCGCCGTTTCGTGTGGCGGGATTTGGCGGTCTGCCGGTGCAACGGGGCAACGCCCGTTCAGTGCTGGCCGGGAGGCGGCGGCTCGGTCACGAAGCCAATGCGCGCGAGTCCCGCCTGCTGCGCGGCGCCCATGACCTGGGCGATGACTTCGTAGCGCGTCTCGCGCGCGGCGCGCAGTTGCAGCTCGGGCTGCTGCGCCTCGGGCGCCTTGCCCGCGGCGTTGAAGCGCGCGCGCAACGCGTCGAGCGAGAGGGGCTCGGCGTTCCAGTAGAGCTTGCCCGCGGCATCGATGGAAAGCGTGACGGTCTGCGGCGTCTGCTGCACGGGCTCGGCCGCGACTTGCGGCAGATCGAGCCGGATGGCGTGCGTGAAAAGCGGCGCGGTGATGATGAAGATGACAAGCAGCACGAGCATGACGTCGATGAGCGGCGTCATGTTGATATCGGCCATCGGCGCCGAATCGCGTTTCTTCTCGAGTCCGCCGAATGCCATGTGTGTGGTTCCTCGCGGGTTGCCGGTCAGTCCGTGCGGCCGGTGCGCGCTCAGTACGAGCCGGCGCGCACGCCTTCGCGCGGCGCGCCCTGCTGCGTGCCATCGCGGCGCGGCGCCGCGCCTTCGGGCGCGCAGGCCCAGGCATGCAGATCGTGCGCGAAGCCGTCGAGATCGTCGCCGATCTGGCGCGCGAGACGGCCGAGCACGTTATAGGCGAGCACCGCGGGAATCGCCACGACGAGGCCGAACGCCGTCATGATCAGCGCCTCGCCCACCGGGCCGGCCACGTTCTCGATCATCGCCTGGCCACTCGCGGCGATGCTGCCGAGCGCATGGTAGATGCCCCAGACCGTGCCGAGCAGCCCGACGAACGGCGCCGTGCTGCCCACCGACGCCAGCAGCACCTGCCCGAATTCGAGCCGCCGCTGCGACGCCTGCAGCGCGCCGCGCAACGCCCGCAGCACGCGCTCGCCCCGGTCCACGCGCGCGAGCAGCACGCCCGGCGCATCGGCCTCGGCGCACGCGAGCGCGGCCTCGGCGAGCGGCAGGAACACGCGCTCGCGGTCGAGCGCACGCATCGCGCTCACGCCGTCGGCAAGCGAATGCGCCTGCCAGAACTGCGCGACCGCGCGGGGCCCCTGGCGCTTCGCGCGCACGAGCACCCAGCTCTTCACCAGCAGAAAGCACCAGCTCGCGATCGACATGGCCAGCAGCACCCACGCTACGGCGTGCGTGACGGCGTCGCTCGTCTGCAAATAATGGATGACTCCGGTACTCGCTGCCATTGAACCTCGCTTGCCTCGTGTAGCCTGGTATCCCCTGTGGGCCGATCCGCGACCCGGCGCCAGCAGGCCCGGCGCGGCGCCCGGCCCGGAGACGACGCTCAGCGCAAGCCGAGCACGTCTTGCATATCGTACAGGCCCGTGGCCTTGTCCTGCAGAAAGCGCGCAGCGCGCACGCTGCCCTGCGCGTAGGACAGGCGGCTCGACGACTTGTGCGTGATCTCGATACGTTCGCCGATGCCCGCGAACAGCACGGTGTGGTCGCCCACGATGTCGCCGCCGCGAATCGCCGAAAAGCCGATCGTCGACGGATCGCGCTCGCCGGTCACGCCGTTGCGGCCGTAGACGGCGCAGTCGTCGAGATCGCGCCCGAGCGCGCGCGCCACGGCTTCGCCCATCGCAAGCGCGGTGCCCGAGGGCGCGTCGACCTTGTGGCGATGGTGCGCCTCGATGATCTCGATGTCGTAGCCGGTCTCGAAAAAGCGCGCCGCGTATTCGAGCAGCTTGAGCGTGACGTTCACGCCCACGCTCATATTGGCCGCGAACACGATGCCGACCTTCTGCGCGGCGGCGCCGAGCTGCGCCTTTTGCTGGGCGTCGAAGCCCGTCGTGCCGATCACCATCTTCACGCCGTGGCGCTGCGCGGCCTCCAGATGGACGAGCGTGCCCTCGGGACGCGTGAAATCGATCAGGCAGTCGCTTTGCGCGAAAACCTGCTCGATGTCGTCGGTGATGCGCACGCCCGTTTCCTTGCCGAGGAACGCACCGGCGTCCTGGCCGATGGCGGCCGAGCCCGGGCGCACGAGCGCGCCCGAAAGCGTGACGTCGGGGGAATTCAGGACGGTTTCGATGAGCATGCGGCCCATGCGGCCCGATGCCCCGGCGATTGCGATTTTCATGGCTTTTCCTGTCGATCCGGAGCGGGCGCGGGGCGCGGACTCCGGTCCGATACCAGTGGGTTAAGGCAAACGTGAGACCCGCAGCCCGCCAGCCAAAGCCGATAGATGATGGCCAAACTGGCCAAACGGGATGGCCAGACGGCCGCCGGGCGGACGCGGAAAGACGCTGCCAAAAAACGCGGCGGCCCGAAGCCGCCGATGAAACGCCTGGCGCCCGGCGCCAGGCCCTGTGAGTATCAGTCGGACATCGACCGGGACATCAACCGGAACATCAGCCGGAACGAATCTGCCCGAAAGTGAACCGGTTCGCCGACCCACTCGCGGATGTCTCGTGCGAAAGCGACAGCGCGATCAGCCGCCCGACGCCGCATTCGGGCTCGCCGGCGTCTGCGGAGGCGCGGTGAGCGGCGCATTCTGCGACGGCGGCAGCGGGGTCGTTTCGGTGTCGCCGGTGCCCTGCGCGCCCGGTGCCGGTCCAACGGGGTTGGTCTGCGGCACGCCCTGGATCTGCGGCGGCGGCTGACGGTGCAGCTGGATCTGCGACGGCATCGTGCCCACGCCCGGCGGCAGCGCCGACGAGGTCGGCGTGCCCGATCGCACCGACGGCGTCAGGCCCGAGGGCGTCTGCACGGCTTCGGTGGCGCGGTTCGCGGCGGCGGCGGCCTGCGCGTTCGCGTCGAGCGGCAATTGCGACGTGGCGGTGCCGAGCTCCGAGGACGGCGTGCGCGCCGTGTCGCCGACGGTCGGCCCCGTGGCGCTCGAAGCCGAGGCCTGCGCGGCGGCAGGCGCCGACGCGCCCGAAGCCGGCGCGGCCGCTACGGCCGCGGTCTTCTTGCCCGATTTATCGCCATCGATTTCGGCGAGCAATTCGAGATTCGACGGCAGGTCTTCGCCGCCCGACCAGCTCGTCACGCGGTCGCCGTCGAACATCACGACGAAGTCACGCTGCTGGACCACGGCGGTCGAGCCGCGCTTGAAGTAGAAGACGTAGTCCCAGCGGTTCGCGTGGAACATGTCGGTCAGGAGCGGCGTGCCGAGCAGTTGCTTGACCTCGGCGCGCGACATGCCCACGCGCATCTGCGCGGCGGCCTCGGCCGAGACGAAGTTGCCCTGCACGATGGTGATGCGGTACGGCGTAATGCTCTGAGCAATGCGCTGCGTCACGCTGTCGTAAGTACCGCAGCCGGCGAGCGTCGCGAACGCGGCCGCAGCCAGCAGGGTGCACGCCACGCGGCGGCCGCTCAGGCGGCGGCCGATCGTTGTGAATTCTGGAATCATTTCCCTCACCGTGCGGGCTTGTCGCGAAGCCGCGCGTATTCTGTAGACGTTCGGTCGAGTTCCGCCGAAAATGCCCGGAACGGCAAAAACCCATTAACATAAGAACCCAGCATTGTACTCCAGGGACTTATCGTCATGACCAATCCAACCGATCTCAAGAACATCGGCCTCAAGGCGACGCTGCCTCGCCTGAAGATCCTGGAGATTTTTCAGCATAGCCCCGTGCGTCACCTCACCGCCGAAGACGTGTATCGCAACCTGCTGAACGAGGAGCTCGACATCGGCCTCGCCACGGTCTACCGGGTGCTCACGCAGTTCGAGCAGGCGGGCCTGCTCACGCGCAGCAACTTCGAATCGGGCAAGGCCGTCTTCGAGCTCAACGAAGGTAGCCACCACGACCACCTCGTCTGCCTCGATTGCGGCCTCGTCGAAGAATTCTTCGACCCCGAAATCGAAAAGCGCCAGCAGTCAATTGCCAACGAACGTGGCTTCAAGCTCCAGGAGCACGCACTCGCGCTGTACGGCGCGTGCACGAAGGAAAATTGCCCGCACCGGAAACACTGAGCGGGCAGCGCGCTGGGTGCCCCCGGCGTAGGCGCCAAAAGTGAAAACGCCACGGCAAGCCTGCCGTGGCGTTTTCGTTTGAGTTTCCGTTCGAGACACTAATTCGGGAAGCGCGCGCAGCCGGGGCGCCAGACCAGGCGTCAGGCAGGTACGACCGGCTCATGCGCGTGCACGAGCCGCCAGCGGCCGTCCAGCGCAACCTCATCGCAATTGGGCTGCTGGCCGCCACGATCGACCACGAGAAAGTCGCTCACGCGATCGAACGCCAGGAGCGGGTGGTGCCAGACGCCTTTCGCATAATTGACGCCCTGTCCGCTCTCGACCCAGAACGCGCGCAGTTGCGCCGGATCGAGCTCGCCCGCGGGCGCCACGACCACGGCATAACGCACGTCGCCGAGCGGCACGAATGCCTGGCTGCCGAGCGGATGCCGCTCCATCATCTCGATCTCGACAGGCCACGCGCGCGGCTGCGCGCGAAATACGCTGACAATGGCCCGGCCGCCGGCCTCCGTCACGTCGATCGACGCCAGATCGTGAAAGCGCTCGGTCGTGCCGCCGTTGATCGGGAAATGGCGTGCGCCGTCGAGCTCGATCACGTCGCCGAATGGCGCGAAGGCCTCGCGCGTCAAGGGTTCCATGCGCAGGGTTTGCAGGGTTTTCATGCGTGCTCCTCGCTTCAGGCCAGTTCGCCCCACAGACGCAGGCGCGAGACGCCGCCGTCCGGGAAGATATTCAAGCGCACGTGCGTGACCGGGCCGAGCGCCGCGATCCCGCTCTCGAAAACGTGCTGCGTGTCCATCTGCAGCTTCTGCTCGCCGAGCAGCTCGGGCCAGAACATCGCCTGAGTAACAAGCGAATCGTCGGTGCCGCCCGTCACGGTGGCCGCCTGCAGCGAGCAGCGGTCGGGATAGTTGCCCTTGAAGTGCGCCGTATCGACTTCGATCTTGCGGATGATGCCAGGCCGCGCGAGCGCCACGATGGCCCAGTCGTTGCCGGGCTCGCGACGGCGGCGCGTTTCCCAGCCGTCGCCCATGTTCACGCCGCGCCCCGGCATCAGGATGTTCGACGCCATCCCGAAGTGCTGATTGTTCGCCGCGACGAGATACGCGCCATTCTCGATCGCCGCGAGGTCCACGAGGCTGCCGCGCTCCGCGTCGTTCCACGCGCGCTTCGGCTGGCCGTACACGCGCAGCCGCGCGAGGCCACCGTCCGGATAGAGATTCACGCGCAGATGCGTGAACGCGCGCGCATCGTGCACGGCCACGTAGTGATGCTGGTTGCCCTGCAGCGTGGTCGCGGGAACGAGGGTCTGCCAGTCCGCGTCCTCGCCGGGCGCGTCGACTTCGGCGCCTTCCACATAGCAGGCCTCGATCGATGCCGCGGGCGGGAAATTACCCGTGAAGTGGCTCGTGTCGAGATCGACGCCATAGATCACGCCGGGGCGCGCGAGCCGCACCACGCAGAAGTCGTGGCCCGTCGTGCGCTTGCGGCGCGTTTCCCAGCCGTCCATCCATTTGCCGTGGTCGTCGTATTTGCCGGGGATGAACACCGCGGGCTGCGGGTCGAGCATGCGCTCCTTCGGCGCGAAGAACTCGTCGCTCGCATGGAGCGCGCGCGCACCGAGGCGCGGATCGGCGAGATTCATGTAGCGGCGCGTGAACGCGGGGGCGTTGGGGTCGAGTGTCGGAATGGCCATGATGATGTCGTTCAGTTCAGCGAAGGAAGGCGACGGACGGGGCGGATGCCGCGTATCTCGTCGAGCGCCGCCCGCGCCGGCCAAGGCCAGGCGGGCGGCGCAAGGAATTCAGAGCGCGTGTGCGGGCTTGCCGCCGAGCGCGGTGTCGTCCGCGTGGGCGCCGGCTTCGTCGCCCTCGCCCGCCGGCACGTACAGGTAGCCCGGCTCGAAGTTCAGCACGCGTTTGGCGCGCGCCCGGTCGATGTCGCGCTCCCAGACGGCGACCACCACCGTGGCGACGCAGTTGCCGATCAGGTTAGTGAGCGCGCGGGCGATGCCGACGAACCAGTCCACGGGCAGGATCAGCACGAGGCCGAGCACGGGGATGGCGGGAATCGCGGAGAGCGTGGCGGCGAGAATCACGATCGCCGAGCCGGGAATGCCGTGCGCGCCCTTGGACGTGATGAGCGACACGAGCACCACCACGATCAGGTCGTGAATCGAAAGCGGCGTGTTGGTGGCCTGCGCGATGAAGATCACGGCGAGCGTGAGGTAGATCGAGAAGCCGTCGAGGTTGAACGAATAGCCGGTCGGGATCACGAGGCCCACGGTGGAGTCCTTCACGCCCATCCATTCGAGCTTGCGCATGATCTGCGGGAGCACGGCGTCCGACGACGCGGTGCCGAGCACGATCGAGAGCTCTTCACGCAGATAGCGGATCAGCTTGAAGATGCTGAAGCCCGCCAGCCGCATCACGATGCCGAGCACGATCACGACGAACACCGCGCAGCTCGCGTAGAACACGATCACGAGGAAGCCGAGCTGCTTGAGCGAGGCCACGCCGTAGGTGCCGGTCGTGAACGCGATCGCGCCGAGTACGCCGAGCGGCGCGAGCTTGATGATGAAGCCCATCACGCGGAAGAACACTTGCGAGAGCTCGTCGATGATGACGTTCACGCGCTGCGCCTTCGGGCCGAGCAGCGAAAGCGCGCTGCCGAACAGCACCGAAAACACGAGGATCTGCAGGATGTCACCCTTCGCGAACGCGTCGAACGCGGTGTCGGGAATGATCTTCAGCAGGAAGGCGGCGGTGTCCTTGAGGCTCTTGGCGTGCTCGGTGTAGGTCGCGAGCGAGGCCGCGTCGAGCGAATGCAGGTCCACGTTCATGCCGGCGCCCGGACGCGTGAGATACGCGAGCACGGCGCCGATCACGAGCGCAACGGTTGTCATCGCCTCGAAGTAGATCACCGACTTCAAGCCGACGCGGCCCACCTTCTTCAGATCGCCCGCGTGCGCCATGCCGCTCACGACCACGCAGAACACGATCGGGCCGATCACCATCTTGATGAGCTTGAGAAAGCCGTCGCCGAGCGGCCGCAGTGACTGGGCGAAGTGGGGAAATATCGCGCCGACTACGATACCCAGCACGAGGGCAATTACCACGCGACCAAACAGCGAATTGAAGAACTTCCTCACGACTGTCTCCTTGGGGGCAAGCAACTGTTCTTACTGGTCTGACCAGTACCGTTATGGCAAATAGTAGAAAGCCGATATAGTGGAGTCAAGGAAATGGCGTGCGGTGTTTACCCTTGCGCGGTCTGACCAGTTCACCGACCTGCATGACCTACCGCCGCGCCCGCACCAGCAGGGCTTTGATGCGGCGCACCATACGGGTGCACCGCGCCGGACTACAATACAGGTCAGACCACGTGGGCATCCGCGCCATCCGATGAAGAACCTTCCGCATACCGTCACCGACGCCGCCATCGCCACGATCCGCGAACGGATCGAAGGCGGCCTGTACCCGGTCGGCAGCCTGCTGCCCGCGCAGCGGCAGCTCTCCGAGGAGCTGGCGATCAGCCGCGCGTCGCTGCGCGAGGCGCTCTCGACGCTCGAAGCGCTCGGCATGCTCTCGATTCGCGCGGGCAAAGGCGTGTACGTGACGAGCGCACAGGCCACGAGCGCGCACCCGTGGCGCTTCGCCGATCAGTCGTCGCTGCCCGACACCTACCAGATGCGCTATGCGCTCGAAGGCTTCGCCGCGCGCATGGCGGCGCTCGCGATCGGCGACGCCGACGTGGCCTGGCTCGAGCACAACACGGACACGCTGCACGAGGCGCTCGCCTGCGACGAGCTCGACGAGGCCGCGCAACTGGACTTCGAATTCCACATGCGCATCGTGAGTCTCGCGGGCAATGCGGCGATCGAATCGATCCTGCGCAGCAGCGCCGACATCATGAAGGAAAGCCAGCGCATGCCGTTCTACCGGCGCGAGCTCGTGCTCTCCACGCACCGCGAGCACGGGCTGATCGTCGCGGCGCTCAAGGCGCGCGACAGCGGGGCCGCAGGCGCGGCCATCGAGGCGCATATCGCCAGCGCGGCCCAGCGCGCGGGTGTCTATTTCCCGACGCCGCCCTCGCCCGCCGCTTCGTCCACCTCAACGCCGGACATCGTCGTCGCCGAAAAATAAGGTCGAAAAAAAACCGCCCCGAGGGGCGGTTTTTGGTGGCACTTGCCGGGCTGCGAGGCCCGGCAACGCAGCGGTGCTTACTTCGCGTTCGCGAAAGCAACCGCCGTGTCCAGCATGCGGTTCGAGAAGCCCCACTCGTTGTCGTACCAGCTCGACACCTTCACGAGACGGCCCGAGACCTTCGTGAGCGTGGCGTCGAACGTCGACGATGCCGGGTTGTGGTTGAAGTCGACCGAAACCAGCGGCGCTTCGTTGTAGCCGAGGATGCCCTTGAGCGCGCCTTCCGAAGCTTCCTTCATGATGGCGTTGACTTCTTCGACCGTCGTGTCGCGCTTGGCGATGAACGACAGATCGACGATCGACACGTTGATGGTCGGGACGCGGATCGCGTAGCCATCGAGCTTGCCGTTCAGTTCCGGGAGCACGAGGCCGACCGCCGATGCGGCGCCCGTCTTCGTCGGGATCTGGCTGTGCGTGGCCGAGCGCGCGCGGCGCAGGTCTTCGTGGTAGACGTCGGTCAGGACCTGGTCGTTCGTGTACGCGTGGATCGTGGTCATCAGGCCGGTTTCGAGGCCGATTTTGTCGTTCAGCGGCTTGACCAGCGGCGCCAGACAGTTGGTCGTGCACGATGCGTTCGAGATGACCGTGTCCGATGCCTTCAGCACGTTGTGGTTCACGCCGTAGACGATCGTCGCGTCGACGTCCTTGCCGCCCGGCGCCGAGATGATCACCTTCTTCGCGCCGCCCTTCAGGTGGGCGCTGGCCTTTTCCTTGGTCGTGAAGAAGCCCGTGCATTCCATCACGACGTCGACGCCCAGCTCGCCCCACGGCAGCTCGGCCGGGTTGCGGTTGGCCAGCACGCGGATCTTGTCGCCGTTCACGACGAGGTACTCGCCGTCCACCGTCACAACGCCCGGGAACTTGCCGTGCGCCGTGTCGTATTGCGTCAGATGCGCGTTGGTCTTCGCGTCACCCAGGTCGTTGATCGCAACGATCTGGATGTCGTGCTTCTTGCCGTTCTCGTAGAACGCGCGAAGCGTGTTACGGCCGATGCGGCCGTAGCCGTTGATAGCGACGCGAATGGTCATGGTTTATCTCCTGAGGGCTGAAAAATCCTGATACCGGTGCGGCTGGCGCGGCCCGCCGCGCTGGGGCGGCATGGCGGAACGCGCACAACGAATTCCGTAAAACAATCCGGAAAACAACAGGCCCGCGCAAGGCGGCCCCGTGAGCAAAACTTAGTTGTCGAGCGCGGCCTTGGCCGTCGCGACGACGTGATCGACCGTGAAGCCGAAGTGCTTGAACAGCACGCCAGCCGGGGCCGATTCGCCGAACGTGTCGATGCCGACTACGCCGCCTTCGAGGCCCACGTACTTGCGCCAGAAGTCGGTCACGCCCGCTTCGATCGCCACGCGGCGCACGCCCTTGGGCAGCACGCGTTCCTTGTACTCGGCGTCCTGGCGGTCGAACACGTTCGTGGACGGCATGGACACCACGCGCGCGCCAATGCCTTCGCGCTGCAGCGGCTCGACGGCCTTCATCGCCAGTTCGACTTCCGAGCCCGTGGCGATCAGGATGATCTTGCGGCTCGGGATGTCGTCGTTCCAGTCCTTGAGCACGTAGCCGCCCTTCGCGATGTTGGCGATCTGGGCGTCGGTGCGCTCGTTGAACTGCAGGTTCTGGCGGCTGAACACCAGCGACGACGGGCCGTGATGCGTGATCGACTCGGTCCAGGCCACCGCCGTTTCAACGGTGTCGGCCGGACGCCAGAGCGTCATATTCGGGATCAGGCGCAGGCTCGCGACCTGCTCGATCGACTGGTGCGTCGGGCCGTCTTCACCGAGGCCGATCGAGTCGTGCGTGAACACGAAGATCGACGGGCACTTCATCAGCGCGGCCACGCGCAGCGCGTTGCGGCTGTAGTCCGAGAACGTCAGGAAGGTGCCGCCGAACGCCTTGTAGCCGCCGTGCAGCGTGATGCCGTTGAGCGCCGCGCTCATGCCGAACTCGCGCACGCCGTAGTTGATGTGGTTGCCCCACTGGATGCCGGTCTCGCCTTCCCTGGCCGCGCGCACGGGCTTGGAGGCCTTCCAGTTGGTGAGGTTCGAGCCGGTCAGGTCGGCCGAGCCGCCGAGCAGCTCGGGCAGCACCGCGGCGAGCCCTTCGATGGCTTGCTGCGAGGCCTTGCGCGTGGCGACGGTTTCCTTGCGCGAATCGGCACCGGCGACGATTGCCGCGGCCTGCTGCGCCCAGTCGGCGGGCAGCTTGCCGGCCATGCGCCGCTCGAACTCGGCGGCTTCGGCCGGGTACTTCGACCGGTACGCCGCGAACGATTCGTTCCATGCGGCTTCGAACTTCGCGCCGGCTTCCTTGGCGTCCCAGTCTGCGTAGACTTCCTGCGGCAGCGTGAACGGCTCCCACTTCCAGCCCGCGGCTTCGCGCCACTTGGCGATTTCTTCGGCGCCGAGCGCCGCGCCGTGCACGTCGTGGCCGCCCTGCTTGGTGGGCGCGCCCTTGCCGATGATGGTCTTGCAGCAGATCAGCGTGGGCTTGTCCGAGGCCTTGGCCTTCTGGATGGCCGCGTCGACGGCGTCCACGTCATGGCCGTCCACGTGCGGGATCACGTTCCAGCCGTAGGCTTCGAAGCGCTCGGGCGTGTTGTCGTGGAACCAGTTGACGACGTCGCCGTCGATCGAGATGCCGTTGTCGTCGTAGAACGCGATCAGCTTGTTCAGCTTGAGCGTGCCGGCGAGCGAGCAGGCTTCGTGCGAGATGCCTTCCATCAGGCAGCCGTCGCCGACGAACACGTAGGTGTGGTGATCGACGATCTTCGCATCGGCCTTGTTGAACTCGGCGGCGAGCAGCGCCTCGGCCAGCGCCATGCCGACCGCGTTCGCGAGACCCTGGCCGAGCGGCCCCGTGGTGGTCTCGACGCCCGGCGTGATGCCGTACTCGGGGTGGCCCGGCGTCTTCGAGTGGAGCTGACGGAAGTTCTTGAGCTCCGCCATCGGCAGGTCGTAGCCGGTCAGATGCAGCAGCGAGTACAGCAGCATCGAACCGTGGCCGTTCGAGAGCACGAAACGGTCGCGATCGCTCCAGTGCGGGTTGGTCGGGTTATGGCGCAGATGACGCGACCACAGCGCGACGGCGATCTCGGCCATGCCCATGGGCATGCCGGGGTGACCGGAGTTCGCTTGCTGAACGGCGTCCATGGACAGCGCGCGGATCGCGTTGGCCATCAACTGGGTGGTAGCGGGAGAGGACGAGGTCGTCATGTCGAGTCCGGGGGAACGAGTGCAAAAAGCGGCTTGGGCGGCTGTGTTCAACAGTGCTCGCGCAGCAGCGTACGGTTCCGGAGGCTCGGCAGAAATGTTCGCTGCGGCGCGCGATGCGGCGCCAGGAAGACGCAAACGGCCAGAGCAAACGGACAGGGCTGCAAAGGGCGATATTCTAGCAGATCGTGGGGACTTTCCCTGGCTGCAGGACCTTTCCGGCACCAGGGTCGGGCCGGAAACCGCGGTGCACCGAAGCGCGATTGGCATTCGCCGCGCCCGGCACGCGCACGTCCATCCTCGGAACTCGCGCTGGCGCGCGGCACCGGGCCGCGGCGGGCCGCCTTGGCGACCGTATAATGCGGCTATTGCCCTATTTTTTCGGTTATCCGTCCCGATTTAAACCCAATCTTTTGCCTGGCCTTGGCCGCCCGTGGGCCGGTTTCCATTCCTGGCGGCGCCCCGGTTGGGCCAAGATTAAACTAGGCCAAGTCCTACAGCTTTAGGAGGCGCGACGTTGGAGAATCGCGGGGTTCCCTATGTTTTTTGGGTATCAGACGCCCCCAGACCAGCCGTCCAGCCTCCGCCTCGCCCGAAACCCGAACCTGGAGATATCCGATGACCCCACCCCGCCCCGCAGGCGTGCCGTGGCTAACGCCCTATCTGACGGTGCGTGACGCGCGCGCCACGATTGAATTTTTCCGGGCGGCTTTCGGCTTTGCGGTGCGCGACAGCGTGGAGGACGACGGCGCGGTGATGCACGTGGAAATGACCTATCACGACCAGTTGATCGTAATGTTCGCGCCGGAGGGCGCATTCGGTTCGACAGCGCGCACGCCGAAGAGCTCGGACGCGATCGCCCCCCAATCCTTTTACCTTTACGTCGACGATGTCGACGCGGTGTATGCGCGAGCGCTGGTCGCTGGCGCGAAATCGTTGAGCGAGCCGCAGGACCAGTTCTGGGGTGACCGTTTTGCTCAGGTCGAAGACCTCGACGGCTACCGCTGGGCGCTTGCTCGCCATCTGTCATGAAGCAATGAGAACCTGTCTTATGCCCCGTTTTTTCGTCGGAAATTCCTTGCAGTCCGGCGACGTCTTCACGCTTCCCGATGAAGTGACGCGACACGTTCAGGTGCTGCGCCTGCAGCCCGGCGACACGATTGTGCTGTTCAACGGCATGGGAGGTGAATTCAGCGCCGAGATCATCGCCATGGAACGCCGCGACACCCAGGTGCGCGTCGGAGCGTTCCGCGATCTCGAAACCGAGCCGCCGTACCGGCTCACGCTCGCGCAAGGCATCGCCGGCAGCGACAAGATGGACTGGCTGATCGAAAAGGCGGTCGAGCTGGGCGCGACGAACTTCGTGCCGCTCACGACCTCGCGCAGCGTCGTGCGCCTCGTGGGCGAGCGCGCCGTGCGCCGCCAGGTTCACTGGCAGCGCATCGTGCAGGCGTCGTGCGAGCAGTGCGGACGCAACCGCATGCCCGAAGTCGCCGCCACGCGCGAGATCGGCACCTGGCTCGGCTCGCTGCCCAAGACGCCGGGCGAAGGCGAGTTGCGCGTGCTCCTTTCGCCGCGCGCGAACGTCTCGTTTGCCGCCTTGCCGCACACCCCGCCACAAGGCGAGATCACCGTGCTGGTGGGCCCCGAAGGCGGTTTTTCATCGCCGGAAGAAGCCGCGGCGCTCGAGCACGGCTTCATCGCCGTGGGGCTCGGGCCGCGCATCCTGCGCACCGAGACGGCCGGCATCGCCGTGCTCGCGGCACTGGCCGCGCGCTGGGGCGGCTGGTAAAGGTCTGCGCAAAGGGATCGCGCGAAGAACGGCGCAAGGCAGGTAAAAATGACAAGGCCCGCCGCATGTCGTCATGCGGCAGGTCTGCGTTTTTTTGTCGCAAGAATGCGACGGCGCTCAAGGGTCAAGCCACGGCGTCCCGCAATCGCTCAGGCGAACGAATAAAAAACGCGGAACGGCACCTTGCGCTCAGCCCAGTACTCCGAAGCTTCGCGGAACACGTCGAGCAGCGTCTCGCGCCCGTCCTTGTCGAACTTCTGCGCGATCGGCAGACCATCGAGCACGATCACGAAGCCGGGCTGCTCGCCGGCCTTCTGCACCAGATCGGTCAGGCAGTCGTACAAACCATCGTAGTTCTTGCCGAAATGCTTCGGAAACAGAAACGATGTGGCAATGGTTTCGAGCACTTCCTGCTTGGTCTGCGCATTGGCGCAAAACGCGTAGAGGAAATGCTGCTGCAGCCGCTGCGCCTCGTCGGCGAGATCCTGCACGCGGAACGCACGGATCGACTGGACGATATTCGGCCTGACGGTCGCAAACAGGTCCATGGCCTCCTCGTTCGATGAATTCGCCTCGCCCCTGCGCGCGGCCTCGCGCTGCTGGTCGTCGTGATGCATCTGCATGACGCGCTGGAACAGGTTGCCCTCGCCGGACGCGAACAGATCGCTCGCGACCCGCGGGTCGTGCGCGTAAGTGTTATCGCTCATGCCGCTTTTCCCGGTGTCATTCAACAATTCGTCTAAAACTTGCGTAGTGGTCGTCGGTGTAATAGCAGTTGTCCGTGCGTCTGAGCGCACCGCCGCAGACGATGCGCCGCGCGCCACGATTGTGCGCACGGGGCGTCGGGACGGTGTATTCGTGATAGTAGCCACGCCGATGCCGCGGCAACTGCCGCTCGTAATTGCCGAATACGACGCCGTCCTTCTCGAACGGATAAGGCCCGCCATCGGCAATCAGACTGAGCGTATTGACCGCTTCACGCGGCAACTCGCCCACGCTCACGGTACTAACCGGCGCGCCGGCATCGTCCGGCGCCTGGTTGCGCGCCGCGGCGCCTTGCGGGAACACGAACGCTGCCGCCAGAAAAAAACCTGACGCAGCCGAAGCCCAACAACGGATACCGCTCGAACGCCTTGCAGAACGCTCGCCAGAACAATGACTTGCATTTGCCGATCGGGCCAATGCGCCACCGTCTTGCGCCGTGATTTCCGCTGTGATTTCGTCAGGCAGTCCTATACGTACCATCTACGGATTTCCGCCTCTCGGATCACGCGTTCGACGACCATGAAAGGTGTAAGGGTATCGCTAATGGTCACCGGAAGCAATCTTGCCCCGGCAATGGCGCACAACGCTTGACCGCGCAAAAGCGGCAAATCGGTAAATTTTACAAGAAAGAAAACGGTGCCGGTACGACGTCAGGCATTGAACCTGGAGCACGGCGGAGGGACCGGCGGCGGACGCCGCCGCCGGTATGAGACATGGACCTGACTGGAGCGATTTAACTAACGCGTCGATTGATGCGTTAGTTAGCGCATCGCTTAACGCGTAGCGTTCACATCCGCGACAAGCAGCGCGGTCATATTAACGATCCGGCGCACCGTGGCCGAAGCCGTCAGCACGTGCACGGGCCTCGCCGCGCCGAGCAGGATCGGTCCGATGGCGATGTTGTTGCCCGCCGCCGTCTTCAACAGGTTGTACGAAATGTTCGCCGCATCGATGTTCGGCATGACGAGCAGGTTCGCGTCGCCTTCGAGCGTCGACTCCGGCAGGATCTCGCGGCGCAGGTTCGCGTCGAGCGCGACGTCGCCGTGCATCTCGCCGTCCACCTGGAGGTCCGGCGCGCGCTCCTTGAGGATTTCGAGCAGATCGCGCATCTTCTGCGCCGAAGGCGCGAGGCTCGAGCCGAAGTTCGAATGCGAGCACAGCGCGACCTTCGGCTCGATGCCGAAGCGGCGCACTTCTTCCGCGGCCATGATGGTGATTTCGGCGAGCTGCTCCGGCGTCGGGTCGACGTTCACGTGCGTGTCGACCACGAAAATCTGGCGGTTCGGCAGCACCAGCGCGTTCATCGCCGCATAGACGTTGCAGCCCGCTTTCTTGCCGATCACCTGGTCGATGAAGTGCAGATGGCGGTGCGTCGTGCTGACCGTGCCGCAGATCATGCCGTCGGCCTCGCCCCGCTCCACGAGCATCGCGCCGATCAGCGTGGTGCGGCGGCGCATTTCGATCTTGGCCATCTGCGCCGTGATGCCCCTGCGCGCCATGAGCTTGGCGTAGGCCTGCCAGAAGTCGCGATAGCGCTCGTCGTGGTCGGTGTTGACCACCGTATAGTCCTGGCCCGCGACCAGGCGCAGGCCGTAGCGCGCGATGCGCTGCTCGATCACCGCCGGGCGGCCGATCAGGATGGGCTTCGCGAGCTTTTCGTCGACGACGATCTGCACCGCGCGCAGGATGCGCTCCTCCTCACCCTCGGCAAACACGATGCGCTTCTTCTCCGGATCCGCCGCACGCGCGAGCTGGAAGATCGGCTTCATGGTCGTGCCGCTGTGATAGACGAACTGCTGCAGATGCTGCACGTAGGCGTCCATGTCCTCGATCGGCCGGGTCGCCACGCCCGAATCCATCGCCGCCTTGGCGACCGCGGGCGCGATCTTCACGATGAGGCGCGGATCGAACGGCTTCGGAATCAGGTATTCAGGCCCGAATTGCAGATCCTGGATGCCGTAGGCCGTGGCCACGACGTCGCTCTGCTCCTGGCGCGCGAGTTCCGCAATGGCATTCACGGCGGCGATTTCCATCTCGCGCGTGATGGTGGTCGCGCCCACGTCGAGCGCGCCGCGGAAGATGAACGGGAAGCACAAGACGTTGTTCACCTGGTTCGGGTAGTCCGTGCGGCCCGTGGCGAGCACGGCGTCCGGACGCACTTCGAGCGCGAGCTCCGGCAGGATTTCCGGCGTGGGATTGGCGAGCGCGAGAATCAGTGGCTTTTCGGCCATCTGCTTGACCATGTCCTGCTTGAGCACCCCGCCGGCCGAGAGGCCGAGGAAAATGTCGGCGCCTTCGATCACTTCGGCGAGCGTGCGCGCTTCGGTTTCGCGGGCGAAGCGCTCCTTGTCCGGGTCCATCAGCTCGGTGCGGCCCTTGTAGACCACGCCCGCGAGGTCGGTCACATAAATGTTCTCTAGCGGCAGGCCGAGGTCGACGAGCAGGTCGAGGCAGGCCAGCGCCGCCGCGCCCGCGCCCGACGCCACGAGCTTCACCTTCTTGATGTCCTTGCCCACGACCTTCAGGCCGTTGGTGAACGCCGCCGCCACGACGATGGCGGTGCCGTGCTGGTCGTCGTGGAAGACCGGAATCTTCATGCGCTTGCGGGCTTCGCGCTCGACGATGAAGCACTCCGGCGCCTTGATGTCTTCCAGATTGATGCCGCCGAACGTGGGTTCGAGCGCGGCGATCACGTCCACGAGCTTGTGCGGGTCCGACTCGTTGAGCTCGATGTCGAACACGTCGATGCCCGCGAACTTCTTGAACAGCACCGCCTTGCCTTCCATGACCGGCTTGGAGGCGAGCGGCCCGATATTGCCGAGGCCGAGCACGGCCGTGCCGTTCGACACCACGCCCACGAGATTGCTGCGCGCCGTGAAGCGCGCGGCGTTCAGCGGATTCTCGACGATCGCCTCGCACGCGAACGCAACCCCCGGCGAGTACGCGAGCGAGAGGTCGCGCTGGTTGATCATCTGCTTGGTCGGCGCGATCGCGATCTTCCCCGGTGCAGGAAATTCGTGATAGTCGAGGGCAGCTTCGCGAAGCTTGTTCGTGGATGAATTCGACATGAGTGGCAGGCCGTGGGTGCGGATTAGAATGGCAATTCAAACGCGGATTTCGACGCATTGTAGCGCCAATCCCCAACCGCATTCTTTTCAGTTCGGGCGCAGCTGCCGCGACCTGGATGAGGGGAACGCCCCTCCGGCGCGGCTCGCGCCGGACCACCCGAGTCATTCGACATAGACCTTTCGTCATGCTTTCCGAGTTCTCCCTGATCGACCGTTATTTCGCGCAACGCGCACGTACGAACACGCGCCGCGCCGCGCTCGGCATCGGCGACGACTGCGCGCTCATCGCGCCCGCCGCCGGCGAGACGCTCGCCGTCTCCACGGACATGCTCGTGGAGGGCCGTCACTTTCTGCCCGACGTCGATCCCCATGCGCTCGGCCACAAGGCGCTCGCCGTGAATCTCTCCGACCTCGCGGCGATGGGCGCCGCGCCGCTCGGCTTCACGCTCGCGTTCGCGCTGCCGAAACCGCGCGAAGACTGGCTCGAAGCGTTCAGCCGCGGGCTTTTCGAGCTGGCCGACCGGCACGGCTGCGAACTGATCGGCGGCGACACCACGGCCGGGCCGCTCAATCTGTGCATCACCGTGTTCGGCTCGGTTCGGCACGACACCGCGCTTCGGCGCGATGCGGCCCAGCCCGGCGACGACATCTGGGTCTCGGGCACGCCCGGCGACGCGCGCGCGGGCCTGGCCGTGCTGCGCGGGGAGTGGCCGCAAGCGCGGATCGAGCACGCCGACGCCGCCCATTTCCGCCGTGCGCTCGAATACCCCGAGCCGCGCGTCGCGCTCGGCCTCGCGCTCGCCGGCATTGCGCGCGCGGCGCTGGACGTCTCCGACGGACTCGCGGGCGACCTGCGGCACATCCTCGAGCGCTCCCATGTGAATGCCGAGATCGACGTGGATGCGCTGCCGCTCTCCGAAGCGCTCGCGCGCCTGCCGCGCGAACTGCAGTTGCAGTGCGCGCTCGCGGGGGGCGACGACTACGAACTCTGTTTCACGGCGGCGCAAGCGCAGCGCGGAGCCGTCGAGGCAGCCGCGCAACAGGCGGGCGTGCGCGTGACGCGCATCGGTACAATCACTGCTCCCGATATTCTCGATACGGCCGCACGCCCCTCGTCGCATGGAACGCCTGGCACGCCCGCGGCCATCCCGGGCAGCGAGCCGGCGTGGCCAGCCATCGCGTGGCGCGACGCCTCCGGTGCGCCGCTCAACCTGACGTTGCAAGGCTTCGATCACTTTCATGCAGACTGACCCCACGCCCTCGCCCGCCGACAAACTCGCGACGGCCGGCCAGCCCGCTCCGGCCTCCGCCGGCACGAACGGCACAACCGCCACGAGTGCCGCGAACGCCGCCCCCAAGGGCCCGCGCCGCGCCGATGCGCCGTTCATGCTCACGCATCCGCTGCACATCATCTCGCTCGGCTTCGGCTCGGGACTCTCGCGGCTCGCGCCAGGCACGGCCGGCACGCTGTTCGCATGGGCGGCCTTCGAGGTGCTCAACCGCTACTTCACAGTGCTCGACTGGGGCCTGCTGATCATCGTGGGCTATCTCGCGGGCATCGGCATCACCGGTTTCACCGCGAAAATGCTGCGCAGCGAAGACCCTTCGGCCATCGTCTGGGACGAGATCATTGCGTTCTGGCTCGTGCTGCTGATGATCACGCCCATCGACTTCATGGGCAAACTCTGGGCGTTCATCGTCTTTCGCCTGTTCGACATGGTGAAGCCGCCGCCGATCCGCTATTTCGAGCGCCGCTTCAAGGGCGGCTTCGGCATCATGCTCGACGACCTCGTTGCCGCGTTCTTCACGCTGCTCGTGGTCGCGCTCTGGCGCATGTCGGTCTGAGCGCCGCGCAAGCCAGAGCCACACAGCCACACAGCCACACAGCCACGCCGCCACGCTCCGCAAAGCACTCCACCCCCACCGCACAAGAACACCCCGCCACGGACCCGCCGCCATGCCTACCGATTCGGTCGTTCATCAACTCGCCATCCGCGCCGGCAACAAGCTGCGCGACGCCCGGCTCATGCTCGCCACCGCCGAGTCCTGCACCGGCGGCATGGTCGCCGCGGCGATCACCGATATTTCGGGCAGCAGCGGCTGGTTCGAGCGTGGCTTCGTCACCTATTCGAACCAGGCGAAGACGGAGATGATCGGCGTGCCCGCCGAGCTCATCGAGAAGCACGGCGCCGTGAGCGAGCCGGTCGCGCGCGCGATGGCCGAAGGCGCGTTGCGCAACAGCCGGGCACAAGTTTCGCTCGCCATCACGGGCGTTGCCGGTCCGGGGGGCGGCACGCCGGAAAAGCCGGTCGGCATGGTGTCGTTCGGCTGGAGCAACCGGCTGCATACGAGCGTCGAAACGCTGGTCTTCAAGGGCGATCGCGAGCAGATCCGCGTGCAGGCCGCCGCGCACGCGTTGCGCGGGCTGCTGGCCCTGATCGACGAAAAGGAACGCTAAGGGCGTCCGGCCTCCTTAAGCGCCGGGCGTCCGGAGATGACCTACCCTACCGGAACCTGACAGCTTCGTGCGATCCACAAGGACAAGGAGGCCGAACCATGACCACCACCAGACTAGCCGATCCGGCGGGCACCGCCAGCGCCGTCGACGAGTTGATCCGCCGCTTCGGGCTCGAACCGCATCCCGAAGGCGGCTATTACAGCGAAACCTACCGTTCGGACAAGCTGATCCGCCGCGACGGCGCACCGGCCACCGAAGGCCCGCGCACGGCCTCGACCGCGATCTACTTCCTGCTCGCGAACGGCGCCTATTCGGCGTGGCACCGCATCCGCTCCGACGAACTCTGGCACTTCTATGCGGGCGCGCCCGTCGAGATCCATTCGATCGACGACCGCGGCGTCCTCTCCACGCGCAAGCTCGGCCATGCGCTCGACCATCCGGGCACGGTTTTTCAGGCGGTGGTGCCCGCGGGACACTGGTTCGCGGCACGCTGCTGCGATCCGTCCACGTATGCGCTCGTGGGCTGCACGGTCGCGCCGGGGTTCGAGTTCAGCGAATTCGAGATTGCGGATGCGAATGCGCTCGCCGAACGCTATCCGCTGCATCGGGCGATCATCGAGCTGTTCGGCAAGCAGCCCATGGTCGCGGCCGCGAAGAAAGACTGAGCCCCGCGCTTTGCCGCCGGGCGCCGCACAAAAAAGAAGCGGCGATCCTGATTCAAGGATGCGCCGCCAAGGCCCTGCCAAATGCGGAAGGTCACTCCGACCCTCCGCGACACGCTCCCTACAGCGTGTTCTGCGTACCGCCGCCTGAGTGGCGACGGTCTCCATTCGTCGACTAAAAACGTTTGCCTGAACGATCTGCGCGCTCGTCGTCGCGAGCCACGGTAGTCGCGCACCGGCCGCCGTGCAGCACAGATGCCAGAACCGCGACTAGTCAGTGGAGGAATTTCGGAGTCCTTCCGACATCTCGCCAGCCATTGATAGCGATGTTACTGACGGAGCATCGGAGGGCGAATAAGAATGTTCTTAATTATTTAAGAACGACAGGGAAATGTCTTAATTTGTGGCGCGTAAATACAGATTTCGGTCCGAGACATTCAGGCGGTCCGGCGCCCTGGGCACCGGACCGCGACAGCATCAGCGATACGCGTTGATCTTGTCGCGCGTCGCTTCGGCGGCCGTTGCAGCCGCCTGCGCGTAATCCTCGCCCTTGCTCGCGTAGATGATCGCGCGCGATGAGTTGATGAGCATGCCCGTGCCGTTGGCCGTGCGGCCCGCCTTCACGGTCGACTCGACATCGCCGCCTTGCGCGCCGATGCCGGGAATCAGGAGCGGCATGTCGCCGACGAGCGCGCGCACCGTCTCGATTTCCTTCGGGAACGTCGCGCCCACCACGAGGCCGAGCTCGCCGCTCGCGTTCCACTTCTGCGCCGCGAGCGACGCGACCACCTGGTAGAGCGGCTTGCCATCGGTGGTCAGGAATTGCAGGTCGGAGCCGCCGGGGTTCGACGTGCGGCACAGCACGATCACGCCCTTGCCCTCGTGCGCGAGCCACGGCTCGATGGAGTCGTAGCCCATATAGGGATTGACCGTCACGGCGTCGGCCTTGAAGCGCTCAAAGGCTTCACGCGCGTACTGCTCGGCGGTGCTGCCGATGTCGCCGCGCTTGGCGTCGAGGATCACGGGCAGGCCCGGATGCTTCTCGTGGATATGCGCGATCAGCGCTTCGAGCTGGTCTTCGGCGCGGTGCGCGGCGAAATAGGCGATCTGCGGCTTGAACGAGCACGCATAGGGCGCCGTGGCGTCGACGATGTCGCGGCAGAATTCGAAGATTGCGTCGCTTCGGCCCGCCAGCGCGGCCGGGAATTTCGTGGGCTCGGGGTCGAGGCCGACGCACAGCAGCGAGCCGGTGCGCTGCCAGGCGGCGTCGAGGGTCTGGGTGAAGGAAGTCATGATGAGTGCCCGCGGCGAGCCGCTGAGGAGAAGGAACAGAGGAAAACGGCGCGTATTTTACCCGGCTTGGCCGTCGGCGCTCCTTCCGGGCCCCGTCGGTGTCCTTCTGAAGCGCCCACCTCGCGCCAAGCCGCGAACGCGCTCGCGAACCCCTTCACCCCGCCTGCCGCCGCCCACGCGCGCCCTTCGCGCCGCGCGCCCCGGCCCGCCCGCGCGTGCCCTCGCGGTGCGGCTTCGCCGCCGCGCGGATGTCCATGCGCTCAACCGTGAAGCTGAACGCGCGCACGAGCCGCTCGCCATGGCCCAGCACGGTCATGCCATGCGCCCCGCCGCCGCCTTCGAGATTGACCGCGTTGATCGGATGATCGACGGGCTCGAAGCAGAAAAAGCGCTCGCCGGGCGGCGTGTAGAGCACGTAATAGTCGGTGTTCGCGCAGATCGAGAGCGAGAGCCGGCGGCGCTCCCAGACCACGGCCGCGCGGCCGCTCCAGCCGCTGAAGGCGTGGTTGACCATCTGCGCCGGCAGCGGATACGCCACGCCGAACTGCCACGCGGGCGGCGCGGGCACGTGGCGCACGGGCAGCCAGTCGGCGCCCGCGAGCCACAGGCCGCTCGCGGGCGCGGAAAGCTCGGTGCTCGCGTCGCGCGCCAGGAACGGGTGCATGCCAAGGCCGAACGGCAGCGCCTCGTGGCCCGTGTTCTCCACTTCGAGCGTCATCGCGAGCGTCGCGCCGTCGAGCGCATAGGTGAGCACGGCGCGGTACGCATAAGGTTCGCCGCCGCTGCGGTCGAGCACGAGACGCACGCGCTCGTGGTCGGCGTCTTCGACGGTCCACGGCGCGAGCCATCCGTCGCCGTGAATCGGCAGCGGCTCGCCCGCGCGATTGCACGGCACTTTGACGTCGCGTCCGCCAAAGTGAAAGCGCCCCTCGCCGATGCGATTCGAATACGGCAGCAGCGGGTAGCAGGCGAGCTCGTTCGGGTCCATGCGCGCGCTCACGCGCTCGCAGCGCCGGAACACGGGTTCGAGCGCGCCTTCGCTGCGCCAGTCGAAACGCGTGATTCCGCCGCCCAGTTGGGGCGCGACGTCGAGCCTCAGATACGCGTTCGCGAGCGTCACGCAGGCCACGTCGCCGGTACGCGCCGCGCCGATCGCGACCGCCGAGGTGCTCGGCCCCGGCAGCACGGGATGGGTGGCGGCTTCGAGCCGCGCGCGGCGCGCGGCGGCGGGGGAGACGGACGACGGCGATGAATCGGCTGCCCTCGGCACGGCGGCGGCGGGCGCGCCGGCAGAGACGCTGGAACGGGTGGGTTGACGCACAGCGGAATTCGCGACGCTCATAAGATGCTCCTCGAGAGGCATGTTTGATTGCCGCCGCAAAAGGCGGCTCACCGGTGGCCTTGCGACTTCGTGCGCCCGCTTTTATTCGCTCGCGCACGGGCCTGCGGCCGCTTCTTGTGTTCGCCCTTCTCCTTCTGTTCGTACTGGCAAGGCCAACTGCGCACTACCGATCGACTGCATCTGTTGCCGAAGAACAACGACTATCCGTCCGGTTGTCGCGTGCGCTGTCTCGCGCGGCGGGCGCGATGATCGCGGGACGGCACGCACGAGCCGTCCCGCGAGTGAATCCCGAAGTCTTTCAGGCAACGCTTAATACCCGGCCTCAAGCGGGCCGACGCCCCTGAAACAGCGGCTCCGCAAGGCCCACGCGGCCGATCCGGACCGCGAATACGCCGCCAGCATGCGGCTCGCGTGCGAGTTCTGCCTCGTTCATTTCCGCACGCGCGCTCGTGACATAAAGCGTGTCCAGCAACGCACCGCCGAGCGTAACGCAGCTTGGCTGCGCTGTGGGAATCTTTACGCGCTCGGTCTCGCGGCCATCGGCGGCGTAGCGCACCACGCGTTCGCCGCCCCATTGCGCGTTCCAGAGGCCGTCTTCGGCATCGACAGTCGAGCCGTCCGGCACGCCGTTCTCGTCAGTCAGGACAACGAAGCTGCGCTCGTTTGCAATCGTTCCATCGGCGCCGTAATCGCATGCGCATATCTCGCGCGTGGGCGAATCGCAGTAATACATGGTCGAGCCGTCCGGGCTGAACGCAATGCTGTTCGAGATCGCGGGCGCGGGCAGCGGCAGACGTTCGAGCGTGAGGTCGTGATTGAGGCGGTAGAAGCCGCCGATCGCCTGCATTGGCGCGCCCTCGTACTTCGTGCCGAACACGAAGCGGCCCTGGCGGTCGCAGCGTCCGTCATTGAGGCGCGTGGGCACGCCCGGCTCGACCTCGACGATGGAGTCGATCGCGCCCGTTTCCAGGTCGAAGAAGGCGAGCCGCGATTCCAGGCCCAGCAGCAAGGTGCGTTCGTCCTCACAGAGCGCGAAGCACGCGAGGCGTTCGGGCATGTCCCACGTCGTGTGCTTGCCGTCGCGCGTGTCGTAGCGCGAGAGCCGCTTGCCTTCGATATCGGTCCAGTAGAGCCGGCCGCTGCGCGCGCACCAGGTCGCGCCTTCGCCCAGCTCGCATTTGGCGTGCACGAGCAGTTCGGCCACCGCTTCGTTCGCTCCGCCCTCGTTTGCGCTCATGCCCAGCCTCCATCCACCACGATGTCCTGCGCGGTGATCATGCGGCTGTCGTCGGCCGCGAGAAAGAGCGCCATGCGCGCGAGATCTTCAGGCAGCAGCTCGGCGTCGATGCACTGCCCGCGCTTGATGGCCTCGCGCCCCTCGTCGGTGAGCCACAGGCGCCGCTGCTTCCCGGTCATCACCCAGCCCGGCACCAGCGAATTCACGCGGATGCCGTACTGCCCCAGTTCCTTCGCGAGCCCGCGCGTGAGGCCCTGGACCGCCGACTTGCACATCGTGTAGACCGGCAAGTCCGCCTGCTTGAGCATCCAGCTGATCGATCCCAGATTGATGATCGAACCCGCGCGCGCGGACTTCATGTCCTCCGCCACGGCCTGCGCGGCAAAGAGCTGATGCCGCAGGTTCACGGCGACGCCCGCGTCGAACGACTCCGGCGTGATTTCCGCAAGCGTGTGGCGGCGGTCGTTCGCGGCGTTGTTCACGAGCACCTCGATGGGACCGAGCGCCGCCTTCAGGTCGGCGACGGCGGCACGCAACGCGGCGATATCGGTGACATCGCACGACACGAACACGGGCTTGTGACGCGGGTTTTGGGAAAAGCGGCCGAGCGAATCGGCGAGCGCCGTGCCCGCGCTCGCGTCGACGTCGAGAAAGCCCACGCGCGCGCCCTGCGCGGCGAAGTGCTCGACGAACGACGCGCCGATGCCGGTCGCGCCGCCCGTGATCAGCACCACGCGGCCCGCGAGGCTCGGGTAGCGCGCGTAGCTTTCATGCGCGTGGCGCGCTGTTGCGTCGGCAGGCGTATTGGCGGAAGACGACATCGTCAAAGGCTCCTCATCTTCAATCGCGCGCACCGCGGTTCTTCAACTGGTCGAGCAGCACCGCCGCGAGCAGGATCGCGCCGCGCACGAGGTACTGATAGAACGCGTCGATATTGAGCAGGTTCATCACGTTCTCGACCGTGCCCATGATGAGCACGCCGATCACCACGCCCGAGATCGTCGCGCGGCCGCCCAGCAGCGAGACACCGCCGAGTACGCACGCCGAAATCACGTTCAGCTCGAAACCTTCGGCCGCATTCGGCTGACCCGAGGTGATGCGCGACGCGAGGATCACGCCCGCGAGCGCCGTCACCGCGCCCTGGATCAGGAAGATCCAGACGCGCGTGCGCTCGACCTTGATGCCGGCGAGCCGCGACGCTTCCGGATTGCCACCGATCGCGAGCGTATTGCGCCCGTACACGGTCTGATTGAGCATCACGCCGAACACGATGAAGCAGACGAGCGTGACCCAGATCGGCAACTGCACGCCGAAGAACGACGCGGTGCCCATGGCGATGAAGGTGTCCGACGAGACGCCCACGGCCTGGCCGTGCGAGACGATGAAGCCCAAGCCGCGCACGATTTCCATGGTGGCGAGCGTGGTGATCAGCGCGTTGATGCGCAGATACGCGATCACCGCGCCGTTCACGAAGCCGATCGCGGCGCCCGCGGCCACGGCGGCGACGATCGCAATGAACGTATTGTTCGTGGCGTTGAGCACCATCGCGCAGAGCACGCCCGCGAACGCGACGGTCGAGCCCACCGAAAGGTCGAAGTCGCGCGAGGCGAGACAGAACATCATCGTGCAGGCCACCATGCCGATCTGCGAGACCGACAGCGCGAGGCCGAGCATGTTCTCGATCGAGAAGAAATGATCGACGGTCAGCGACATCACGATGAACATGACCACGAAGATCACGATCAGGCTGTATTCGGTGATCTGCTGCCACCACTTCTGCTTGTCGCTGGTCTTGGGAATCAGCGCGTCGGCGGCGCTTTGCGCCACGCTCTTCGCTGCGTCGGCGGCGTCGGCCGCCAGGTTCTCTCTGGCTTGCATTTCAGTCACTCCTCCCCGTCCACTCATGCGGCCAACGCCTGCGTGCCTTGCGGCAGCGCCAGGTCCAGCACCGCGTGTTCGCTCGCCGCGCTGCGCGGCAACTCTCCGGAAATGCGGCCTTCGCGCATGACCACGATGCGGTCCGACACGCCAAGCACCTCCGGCAATTCCGATGACACCATCACGATCGCGCAGCCGCGCGCCGCGAGCTGGTAGATCACGTTATAGATCTCGTGCTTCGCGCCGACGTCGATGCCGCGCGTGGGCTCGTCGAGAATCACGACCTTCAGGTCGGGCTCCGCGAGCCAGCGCGAAAGAATCGCTTTCTGCTGGTTGCCGCCCGAGAGAAAGCGGATCTTCTGGCGGCGGCTCGGCGTCTTGATCTTCAGGAGCTTGATGAAGCGGTCCGCCGTTTCCGCTTCTTTCTTGCGATCGAGAAACATGCCCGCGCGCAGGAAGTGGCGGCGGCAACTGATGTTGATGTTCTCCGAAACCGTTGCCATCGCAACGATACCTTGCTCCTTGCGATCTTCGGGGCACAGCACGATGCCCTGGCGAATCGCGTCGCTCGCGCTCTTCACGCGGATCGGCTTGCCGTCGAGCTCGATCTCGCCTGCGCGCCGCTTGTGCGTGCCGTAGATCAATTGCATGAGCTCGCTGCGGCCCGCGCCCACGAGCCCGAAGAAGCCGACGATCTCGCCCGCCTTCACCTCGAAGCTCGCCGGCTGCGCGAGCGGATGGCCTTCCACGCCGCGCACCGCGAAGCGCACCTTGCCGTGCTCGCGCGGCGCGTAGTTGTAGATGTCACTGATCTCGCGGCCCACCATTTCGGCTACGAGCGTCGCGCGCTTCACATCGGCGAGCTGCTCGTGCGAGGCGATCTTGCGGCCGTCGCGGAAGATCGTGCAGGCGCCGCAGAGCTCGTAGATCTCGTCCATGCGGTGCGAGATGTAGATGAGCGCGCGGTTGTCGGCGCGCAGCTCGCGCACGAGCTTGAAGAGCACTTCGGTCTCGCGGTGCGAGAGCGAGCTCGTGGGCTCGTCGAGCGCGATCACTCGCGCGTTGCGCAGCAGCGCCTTGCAGATTTCCACCATCTGGCGCTGCGCGATGGAGAGCTTGCGCAGCTTCGCGGCCGGATCGAGATCCACGCCCATCGCGGTAAGACGCTCGCGCACGAACTTGCGCGCCTGCCCGCGCTTGACCCAGCCGAGCGCATTGGGCAGCGCGCCCAGCAGCAGATTCTCGGCGACCGTGAGGTCGGGCACGTATTGCAGCTCCTGGTGAATCACGGCGATGCCCGCGCCGATCGACGCCGCCGCATCGGCGAAGCGCACCTCGTTGCCGTCCATCAAAATGCGGCCCGAGTCCGGCTGATATTCGCCGCCGAGTATCTTGAGCAGCGTGGACTTGCCCGCGCCGTTCTCGCCCATCAAGCCATGCACTTCGCCCGCGTGCACGTCGAACGACACGCCGTCGAGCGCGCGCACGCCGGGAAACACCTTGCCGATATTGTCAAAACGCAGTGTCGCTGACACTTCGGTTTCCTCTCATTCGATTCGCCGCGCGCGGCCGGCGCGCGCTTCATTCATGCATGACTCGCGCACCGGGCCGCCTTGCAGCGGGAAACACTTCAAACCGCTTCCATCCCAACTTTCAAGCAGGGCTGTCGCGCCGTTACTTCGCGGCGAGACCCATCTGCTCGCGCACCTGGTTCACGTTGTCACGCGTCGCGAGCATGCCGGTCGTGAGCGTGAGCATCGGCGGCTCCTTGCCTTGCGTGATCCACGCGTACATGAGCTCCGACGTTTCCTCGCCATGACGCTTCGGGCTGATGATGACGGTGCCGTAGAAGCCCGTCGGTTCCGGCTTCTTGAACTCGTTCAACGCCGAGTCCGAGCCGCCGATGCCGATGCCGATCATGTTGTCGGCCTTGAAGCCGCGGCCTTCTGCGGCGCGCACGGCGCCCAGCACGGCTTCGTCGTTCAGGCCGTACGCCACCCAGTGCTTGAACTGCGGGTTCTTGGTGAGCGCGATGTTGGCGGCGTTGAAGGCGTTTTCCGTGTCGGTCTTGGCCTGCGGCGCGGCAACGATGTTCGCCTTCGGGAAGCCCGCGGCCACGAGCGCGTCGGTCGCGCCCGTCGTGCGGTCGTGCGCGGTCGGCAGTTGCTCGTAGGTCACGTCGATGGCGCCCACGTCCTTCATGTCCCAGCCGCGCTTCTTGATCTCGGCGGCAATGCCGTCGCCCACCTGCTTGCCGATGTTGTAGGCGGAGATGCCCATGTGCGGCACGGACTCGATCGGCTTGCCCGCGCCGTCGACGAGACGGTCGTCCACGGTCATCATCTTGAGCTTGTCGGCTTTGGCCTTGGCGACGATGCCCGGTCCGAGCTTCACGTCAGGCGTGCAGATGATGAAGCCCTGGGCCTTTTGCGCGGCGAGGTTGTCGATCGCGCTCATGACCTTCTCGCCCGAAGGCGCGCCGATCTTCACGAGCGTGAAGCCGTCCTTCTTGGCGGCCATCTCGGCGAACTTCCATTCGTCCTGGAACCACGGCTCCTCGGGCTGCTTCACGAGAAAGCCGATCTTGACCTGGTCGGCGGCCTGGGCGACGGGCGCTTGGGCCAGCACGGCGGTAGTCGCGGCGGCCAACAGCGTGAGGAAAATCCTGCGTTGCATGGTGTCAGTCTCCTGTCTTCTTCAGTCACGGGAAGGTGGCGGCCGCTTTTTCTTCATCCGCCCGCGCGCGGCCAGCGCTGCGGCGAAAGTGCTGCGTGTTCTTGCCTTATCTATTCGTGATGGAGCGCCGTGCGCCCGCCATCGATCGTGATGCAGCTCGCGTTGATGAACGGCGCCTCGTCCGATGCGAGGAACACGGCCGTCATCGCGACCTCCTCGGGGCGGCCGATGCGCTTCATCGGCGGCAATTCGAGCGTCGCACGTCGCGCCGCCTCGGGGTCGGGCTGCGCGTTCCACCAGTCGTGCGTGAGCTGCGTCTCGATGTAGCCCGGCGCGATCGCGTTCACGCGCACGTTCTTCGGCGCGTACTCGATGCCGAGCGCGCGCGTGAGGCCGATCACGCCGTGCTTGGCGACCGGGTACGGGAAGCAGCCCGGAATGATCTGGAACGCGTGCGTCGAGGCGATATTCACGATGCTGCCCGCGCGGCGCTCGACCATGCCCGGCAGCACGGCGCGGCAGCCGTTCCAGACGCCGTCCAGATCGACGGCGAAGCAGCGGCGCCAGTCGTCGTCGCTCATCGTGAGCGGATCGGCGAACACGTTGATGCCGGCGTTGTTCACGAGCACGTCGACGGGACCGAACGCGCGCTCGGCCTCGGCCACGGCGGCTTGCACCGACGCGGCTTGCGTGACGTCGGTTTGCACGGCGAGCACCTTCGCGGCGCCGACCCCGTTACCGATCGATTCGGCGATTTCGCGCGCCGTCACCTGCGCGCTCGCAATATCGAGCTCGGCGATCACGACCGCCGCGTCTTCGGCCGCGAACGCGCGCGCGATCGCGGCGCCGATGCCGCGTCCCGCGCCCGTCACGAGTGCGACCTTGCCCGCGAGACGATTCACGCTTTCGCTCCTTGCGCGCTTTGCGTCGCGCTCCAGCCCGCGATGAACGCGAGCGCGTTCGCGCGCGTGGCCGCCACGTCCTGACCCGGCTTGTAGAGCGCGGAGCCAAGGCCGAACCCGCTCGCGCCCGCCGCCAGTTGCGGCCCCATGTTGTCGGGCTTCACGCCGCCCACGGGCAAGAGCGGCACGGCGCCGGGAATCACGGCGCGCCACGCCTTCGTCACTGCCGGGCCCAGTTGCTCGGCGGGGAACATCTTGAGCGCGTCGGCGCCGCATTTGAGTGCGGCGAACGCTTCGGTCGGTGTCGCCACGCCCGGCACACAGGCCAGGCCCTGGAGTTTGGCCGCGAGAATCACCTCGGTGTCCGCGTGCGGCATCACGATCACTTCGCCGCCCGCTGCCTTGACGTCGCGCACGCGCTCCGTCGTGAGCACGGTGCCCGCGCCGATCAGGACGTCGGCGGGCAGCGCCGCGCGCAGCGCCGCGATGCTCTCGAGCGGCGACGGCGAATTGAGCGGCACCTCGATGACCCTGAAGCCCGCCTCGTAGAGCGCGCGGCCATGGTCGGCGGCCTCGGCGGGCTTGATGCCGCGCATGATCGCGATCATCGGGCAAGCGCCGAACGCGGTCATGAAGCCCGCATGAGGCGTGTACGGGGCAGGCAAATTCAACTCGGGTTCCATCGTGCTAGTCCTGTGGTTTGCGTTCTGCGTGTTTTGCGTGCTTTGCGCCGGTCACGCCGCCGCTCATACCCTGCTCACACCGTCTGATCCGCGCCGATCACGAGGCCCGCGCGCACCGCAATGCGCCACAGGCCGCGCTCGGTCGCCTGGCGCACGATCTGCGCACCGCCGCAGCCGAACTGCGCGAGCGCGAGCCGATAGCGCTCGCAGAGCGCATCGGCGCCGATCAGCTGCGGCGCGCAGGCCGTCAGATCCACGTCGCGCCGCGAGAGCACCGCTTCGAGCCCCGCCAGCTCATGACCGATCAGGAGACCTGAGAGATAGTCGGGTTGCTCGTCGGCGGCCAGCTGGTCGGTGAGGCCCAGCGTGCGCGTGCTGAACGCGGTCGCGAGCACGCCCGCGCAGCCGTGTTCGCGCGCCACCGTCACGCCGCGCAGGAACGCCGCCGTATCGGGCGCGACGGGCCGCTTCATCGTGCGGCCGAGGATCGTGTGCGCCGTGAGCGCGGCGTAGACCTCGCCCGTCATGAAGGTATAGAAGCGCGCGATGCGCGAGCCCTCCACCACGACCCATTTCGCGTGCGTGCCGGGCAGGCCGATCAGCGCTGTCTGGTTCGCTGCCGGGTTTGCTGCCTGCCCCGCCGGCTGGGTCGCGGAGGCCGCGTCCGCATCGGCTTGCGCACCGGGTACACCGAGGGCACCGAAGATCTGCGTTTCCTCGCCGCGCATGACGTTGGGCAGCGCGCCCGGCTCCAGCACGCCCGGCACGACGGCCAGCTCCACGCCACACGCCGCGCGCACCTTGACGATGCCGGCCACGAGCGCGTCTTCGCCCGCGGGCGTTTCCACATATGGCGCCTGCACCCAGCCCTGCGCGCTGCCGACCATGCCCGCCGCGAGCACCGGCAGCGCACCCGCGCGGAGCCACACGCCGCAGGCCTCGTCGAATGCGGCGTCGAAGCCGCCCTCTTCGGCCGGCACCGGCAAGTTCATGATCCCGGCCGTCGAGATGCGCGTATCGAGCACCTCGCCCGCCGCATCGAACAGGTACGCGCGCAGCGAAGTCGTGCCCCAGTCGAGCGCGATGAGCACGGCGCGCTTCGCCCTGGCTGCATCGGGCTTGCTCCGTTCGCGATGTGAGGCGGTCGTGCGCAAGGTCATCGGCGAATCCTGCGCGTGGCGGGCTGCGGCACACGCCAGCCGAGTTCCTGCGAGATCGCGCGCGCCTCGCGCTGCACGACCGGAATCAGTTCGTCCATGCGTTCGAGCGGCATGTAGGGAATCGTGCTCGCCACCGAAAGCGCCGCCACGATCGCCCCCGACGCGTCGCGCACCGGCGCGGCCACGCAGCGGATCGAAATTTCGTTCTCCTCGAGATCGAACGTGTAGCCGCCGGCCGAATAGGTGGCCATGCGCTTGAGGAAGGTGTCGGGCTCGAGGTTGTGATCGGGACGGAAACTCACGCCCGCTAGCGCGCGCCGCGACGCCTCGAACAAGTCGCGCCAGGACTGCGGCGCGAGGTCGAGCATCATCGCCTTGCCGATGCCCGTGGACGCGAGCGGCATGCGGTGCCCCACGCGCGAACGCATTTCGAGGCCGCGCTGGCCGGGGATCTTGTCGATGTAGAGCACGTCGTCGCCGTCGCGCACGCCCAGGTGAATCGTGTCGAGCGTCGCCTCGGCGAGCGCTTCGAGGTGCGCGCGCGCAACGGCCGTGAGCGGCATCTGCTCGAGCGCGATCGTGCCCAGTTCGATGAGCTTCGGGCCGAGCAGATAACCGCCCTGCACCTGGCGCAGATAGCGCGCCTGCACGAGGCTCGAAACGAGCCGGTGCGTGGTGCTGCGCGTCGTGCCGAGCACGGCGCCGAACGAACGCAGATCGCGCACGCCGGCGGCGGCGGCTTCGAGGATCGCGAGACCGCGCAGGAGCGTCTGCGTGCCGGCCTGCGCCGAGCCGTCGAGCAGCGCGCCCGGCAGGCCGACGATCTCGTCGGCGCCGGCGCGCGATTTGGTCTGCGGTTGCGCGTGGCCGGCGGCGGGCGCTGCCGGAGCGCTTGCGGCGGCTTCGGACGATCCGGCGGCGGGGGTGTCTTCGGCGCCCGGGAAGCGCTCGGCGAGATTCGGGGACATCGCTTTGTTCATGGCGAGGCCGCTCAGAAAGACGGGAATAGACGCACAACGTCGAGCGACAGCGGGCGGGCCATGGTTCGCAATGCACAGGTGCGCTTCGCGCATGACGACGGACGGCACGAGGCCGCGCACTTCGCGGGCTGGAACATGGCTGGCGTCTCCGATTTTTGCCCGTCGCATCGCGCGATTTGCGCGGCCGCGGGCTTTTGTCTGGGCTATGCCGACTTGCGCTCGGGCGCGCTGTTTGGGAGCGCCCGGCGGGTCATGTCGGATGGATCGGATTGTAGGGCGGTTTTTCCGCGATCTCCAATATGTGATTGGGTCGCTCAAATATTGGGAATTCAGGCCCCTGACCGGATGGCCAGCGATGCCCGGAAACGCGCTGGGACTTGATGAAATCGGGGGCGCAAACACCCGTCCATTCAGAGACTTGAGCCATGTCATTCCCGGCGCTCGCCGGGCGGCTCAACTCCTTGGAGGGCATATAAAATTTTATATAATCTCAGCAATGTGAAGCCGGTGGAGTTCTGCGGCAGTGCGTTAGCCGACCTCAAGCGGTTTCCCGAAAAGGCACGGCGCGAAGCGGAGCGTCAATTGCGCCGCGTCCAGCACGGACTCGATCCGCACGACTGGAAGCCCATGAATCCCGTGGGTCAGGGTGCGCGCGAGATTCGCATTCGCGACGAGCGCGGCGCGTTTCGCGTGCTCTATGTGGCGCGCATTCGCAATACGATCCACGTGCTGCACTGCTTCAGGAAGACAACGGAAAAGACGGCGTTTACCGATCTTTCCCTCGCGAGGCAGCGTTACCGCGCTGCCCAAACACAGGAATCCGAACCGTGAAGACTCAGCAATTCGACAGTGTCTGGGATGCCCTCGAAGACACGCCCGAGGCCGCCCAAAACATGACGTTGCGCAGCGATCTGATGATCGCACTCGAGGAATACATCAAGCGCAACAAGATGAGCCAGGCCCGGGCAGCCCAGCTTTTCGGCGTAACGCAACCGCGCGTATCCGACCTCGTGCGCGGCAAGATCGAACTGTTCTCGCTCGACTCGCTCATCAACATGGCCGTGGCCGCCGGCATGAAGATCGAACTGCGCATCACGCAGGGGCCGCCGCGCGGCGGCGACACCAATAAGGAAACGGCCGCCAGATAATCCGGCAGCCGCTTCTCGTCACTTTCCTCGCCACGTTCGCAAGGCGCTCGCGTGCGCCCTTGCATGAACCCTCAGCCTTTACTTCCCGGCCGGCGCCTTATACGCGACGCAATCGACCTCGACCTTGCAGTCCACCACCATGCTCGACTGCACGCAGGCGCGTGCCGGCGGATGCTCGCCGAAGTATTCGCGGAACACCTTGTTGAACGACTGGAAGTCGCGCGCGTCGTCGAGCCATACGCCACAGCGCACCACGTGCTCCGCGCCGTAGCCGGCTTCCTTCAGGATGGCGAAAAGATTCTGGATGGCCTTGTGCGATTGCTCGACGATGCCGCCGTGGATCACCTCGCCGCCTTCCATCGGCGTCTGGCCCGAGACGTACAGCCAGCCGTCGGCTTCCACCGCGCGCGCGAACGGCAGATGTTGTCCGCCCTGGCCCTTACCGCCTTCCGCTCCAATTCGTTTCATCGTTTGCTCCTTTGAGTTCGTGCGGCGCATGCGGCTTCGCGACTAGTGTCCGATACCGCGCACGCCTGGGGTCGTTGTGTGTGTGCCTGAAAAACCTGGGTTACCGAATCGGGAACGCTAGAACGCCTGTTGTGCATCGCGCGTGCCTCGCGCGACGAAGTGTCCCGCGCGCTCGCCCGTCGGCTGACCGTCGCGATACGAGAGCACGCCGTTCACCCATACCGCGTCGATGCCCTCGGCCACCTGCTGCGGCTTCTCGAAGGTCGCCGCGTCGCGCACCTTCGCGGGGTCGAACAGCACGAGATCGGCGTGCCAGCCCACATGCACCTCGCCGCGCTGCGCGAGGCCGAAGCGCCGCGCCGACAAACCCGTCATCTTGCGCACCGCCTCTTCGAGCGGCAGCAGCGCCACGTCGCGCGCGTAATGGCCGAGCACGCGCGGGAACGCGCCCCACAGGCGCGGATGCGGCAGCGGATCGTTCGGCAGGCCGTCCGAGCCCACCATCGTCGCGGGATGCGAGAGGATGCGGCGCACGTCGTCCTCGGACATGTTGTGATAGACCGCGCCCGCCGGCTGCAGACGCTTGCCCGCCTCCTGCTGCGAGACGCCCCATTCGGCGGCGATGTCCTTGATGAGCTTGCCCGCCTGCTCGGGATGCGGCGTCGACCACGTGATCGTGATGTCGATGTCGCCCGTCACCTGCTTGAGGTCGAGCGTGGACGAGCTGCGGCTGTACGGATAGCAGTCGCAGCCCACGGGCTGATACTTGCGCGCGCCTTCGAGCGACGCGAGCACTTCCGTGCTGCGCCCCCAGTTCGACGGGCCCGCGCACTTCAGATGCGAAATGACGACCGGCACGCGCGCGTGCTTGCCGATCTGGTACGCCTCCTCCATGGCCTCGAGGATGGCGTCGAACTCGGTGCGCATGTGCGTCGTGTAGAGCGCGCCGGCGGCGGCGAGCGGCTCGGCGAGCGAGGCGACTTCCTCGGTCGACGCCGCAAAGGCGTTGCCATAGGCGAGCCCCGTGGAGAGCCCCAGCGCGCCATGCGCGAGCGCCTCTTCGAGCTGCGCGCGCATTGCCGCGATCTCGTCGCCGGTGGCGGCGCGCTTGAGATCGTCCATGTGGTTGTTGCGCAGCGCCGTATGGCCGATCAGCGCGCCCACGTTCACCGCGGGCTTCGCGCCGTTCACGGCGTCCACGTAGGCCGCGAAGGTCGGGTACTGGAACGCCTCGCGCTCGCCGAGCAGATTCATCGGGTCGGGCGGATCGCCCCTGAGCGACACCGGCGAAACGCTGATCCCGCAATTGCCGACGACCACCGTCGTCACGCCCTGGCTGATCTTGGGCAGCATCTGCGGCGAGCGGATCACGTGCGTGTCGTCGTGCGTATGAACGTCGATGAAGCCCGGCGCGAGCGCGCGCCCGTTGGCCTCGATCACTTCCTCCGCGAGCCAGTTCGACAGATTGCCGATGGCGGCGATGCGCCCGTCGCGCAACGCGACGTCGCGCTCGACGCCCGGCGCGCCCGTGCCGTCGTAGAGCGTGGCGCCGATGATCAGGGTGTCGGCAGCTTCCGGATGCGAATGCATGGCTTGTTCTCCTGTCGATCCGGAACGCATGCTCCGGTCTCATCCAAAGTTGTCAATCGCCGAGCGGTTGGCGCGCGCCGCCGCGCCCGGCAATCCCGCGATGCGTGTCGAGCGTGAGCTTCATGCGGCGCAGCAACTCGCGGCTCGCTTCGGGCTGCGCGAGCGCGAGCTCCGTCACGAGCACGTCGAGCGCCATCATCATCGCGTAACGCGATGACGAAGGCTTGTAAATGAAATCGGTCTCGCTCGCGACGATCGGCACGAGCCAGTCGGCGAGCGCGGCGAGCGGCGACGCCGGCGCCGTGAGCGTGACGAGCTTCGCGCCGTAATCGCGCGCGATGCGGCACGCATCGAGCAGCTCGGGCACGCGACCTGTTACCGAAAGCGCGACGACCACGCAATCGGGCGAGAGCGTGCTCGCGACCATGCGCTGCAGCAGGCTGTCCTGATACGACGCGACGGGCCGGCCGAGCCGCACGAGGCGAAAGCGCATTTCGTCGGCGAGCGCGCTGGAGCCGCCGCCCATGCCGAACACGTAGATCATGCGCGCCTCTCGCAGCGCGGCGGCGGCCTCGGCGAGCGGCGCCTGGCGCAGCAGCTCGTGATTGCGTGCGAGCGCGGCATGGATTTCGTCGTAGACGCGCGTGGCGAGCGCATCATCCGAAGGCACCGAGGCGCTTTCAGCGCGGCGCTTGCCGCGCTTGCCCTTGCCGGTCTGCGGGCCATCGCCGCCGTCTTGCGGCGCCGCGCGCAAGAAGCGCTCGCCCACGGCAGCGGCCTGGGCGAGCCGCAGCTTGAGCTCGCGCACGTCGTGGCAGCCCACCGCCTTCGCGAAGCGCGTGACCGACGCCACGCTCACGCCCGCGCGCCGCGCCAGCTCGCCGATGCTCGCGCGCGCGGCGGCGGCGAGGTCGTCGAGAATCAGGGCGGCCACGTCGCGCTCGGCCGGACGCAGATCCGGCACGCATTGCGCGATGCGGGCAACGATATCGAAACGTCCCGGTTCGGCGGCGGAATTCATGAAGGGCGCGCAGGGCTCAGGGCAGTAAGCGGGTGAACGGGTGGATGAACCAACGGCGAAGCTTTGTTAATAAATAACATTTCCCGAACAGATGGTACTTTGTGTACTATCTCCGAGTCAACGCCGAGCCTGCCATGTCCGCAGTATAGAGGCGCAATGGAGAGTATGGAGCGAACGGAAATGAAAGTTACAAACTATCAGAGTGCGACGATCGACCCGAACAGCAAGGGCCTCGGCAACCTGCCGGGCGCGAGCGTGCCGCTAGGCGACGCAGCGCGCCTCGAATGGAATCTGCTCGCCGAGGACGTGAGCCTGCCGGCCGCCGTGCTCTACGCGGACCGCGTCGAGCACAACCTCAAGTGGATGCAGGATTTCGTCACGCGCTACGGCGTGAAGCTCGCGCCGCACGGCAAGACCACGATGGCGCCGCAGCTGTTTCGCCGCCAGATCGAAACGGGCGCGTGGGGCATCACGCTCGCCACGGCGCATCAGACGCGCGCCGCGTATCGCGGCGGCATCTCGCGCGTGCTGATGGCGAATCAGCTCGTGGGCCGCCGGAACATGGCGATCATCGCCGAGCTGCTGAGCGACCCCGACTTCGAATTCTTCTGTCTCGTGGACTCGGTGGAAGGCGTCGAGCAACTGGGCGAATTCTTCCGCGCCTCGAAGCGCACGCTGCAGGTGCTGCTCGAACTGGGCGTGCCGCGCGGGCGTACCGGCGTGCGCGACGCGGACACGCGCCGCGCCGTGCTCGACGCAATCGCGTGCTATCCCGACTCGCTCAAGCTCGCGGGCGTGGAGATCTACGAGGGCATCCTCAAGGAAGAAAGCGAGGTGCGCACCTTCCTGCGCGACGCGCTCAACGTCACCGAAGAACTCGCCGCCGCGGGCCGCTTCTCGCGCTCGCCCGCGCTGCTCTCGGGCGCGGGATCGGCGTGGTACGACGTGGTGGCCGAGGAGTTCGCGAAGGCCACGCAGGCGGGCGCGATCGACGTGGTACTGCGCCCCGGCTGCTACCTCACGCACGACGTGGGCGTCTACAAGCAGGCGCAGTCGCAGATCCTCACGCGCAATCCGGTCGCGCGCGAGATGGGCGTGGCGCTGCTGCCGGCGCTGCAGCTCTGGGCCTATGTGCAGTCGATTCCGGAGCCGGGCCGCGCGATCGTCGGTTTCGGCAAGCGCGACGCCGCGTTCGACGCGGGCTTTCCGGAGCCGACGCGCCACTATCGCCCTTCGAGCGACGGTGGTGACAGTAGCAATGGCGGCAAAAGCGAGCCGCGCGAGATCGCCGCAAGCGAGGGCTGGGAGATTTTCCAGATGATGGATCAGCACGCCTATCTGCAGATCCCGGCCGGCGCGGACATCAAGGTCGGCGACATGATCGGCTTCGACATCTCGCACCCCTGCCTCACCTTCGACAAGTGGCGCCAGGTGCTGATGGTCGACGGGCAGTATCGCGTGACGGAAGTGATCGAAACGTTCTTCTGATCGCTTGGCCGTTCGACAGACGGCAGAGGGAATGTACGACGGCCAGGCCCTTGCAGCCTGGCCGTATTTTTATCGGCGTTCTTTTTCGGTCGCCTTACGCGCGTTTCCTTACGCGCCTTCCTTCGCTTCCGTGCTCGCGGCCGCTTCGGCTTGCGCGGCCACCGCGAGGCCAATGCGCTCCTCCATCATCCGCAATGCCCCTGAAAGCGCCGTGAGCGCGTCGTCGGGCAGCGACATCGTCTGGTTCAGGAACGCGTTGCGTCGCGGCAGGCCCGCCTCGACGGCCTCGCGCCCCGCCCGCGTGAGCTGGACATTGGTGATGCGGTTGTCGCGCGCGTCGGCGCTGCGCGCGATCCAGCCGAGCGCCTCCAGCGGCTTCAGTTGCCGCGTGAGCGCGCCAGGGTCCACGCGCAGGCGCTCGACGAGCCGCTTCTGCGACGACGCGCCGTCCTGGTCGTGCAGCGCAAGCAGAATGCGCCAGCGCGGCAACGGATGCCCCACCTGCGCCTCGAACGCCGACATGAACGCGCGATAAGTGCGTCCGAACTGCTGGACGATGGCGATGCGGTCCTGTGTTTCCATGCTGTGTTCCTGCCTGTCTTCCTGTCTCTGGCAACGGGCCTTGCGCGCCGCGCTGCCTTCTTCTTCCTCGTTCCGCCGCTTTCCGCCCGTCGTATCTATCGGGCTGCTGCCGCGGCCCTCGCGCTCAATCGGCGTGAATCACGGGCTCGACCTTGCGCTGCAGCTTGATGGGCGGCACGCGCCGCGTCTGCCAGATCGACACGAGCGCGATGGTCGCGGCCACCGCAATGCCCAGATGGATCGCGCCCACCAGCGCCTCGCGCGCCGCTTCCAGCAACGGCGCGCCATTGTGCCCGGCCCTCACGAGTTCGCCAACGAGCGTGTGCTGCGCATCGCGATTGATGAGAATCTGCGGATCGGAGAGCTGGGCGAACCAGTGCGTCGCGTGGTCGGCGTCCAGCGCCTTTTGCACGCCGCTCGTATAAAGCTGCGTGACCATCGTGCCGGTCAGCGCCGTGCCGATCATCCCGCCGATCATGCGCAGCGACTGCAGCAGCGCCGTGGCGATGCCCAGATGCTCGCGGCCCGCGGTCTGCTGCGCGAATACGGTGAGGTTCGGCATCACGAAGCCGAGCCCGAGGCCGCCCACGATCATGAACGCCATCAGCAGCGTGTGCGGCGTGTTGTGCGAAGCGAGCGCAACGGCGAAGCACGCGAACGCGAGCATCGAATTGCCGATGTAGAGCATCCGGTTCGGGTTGCGAATGCGCGAAACGATGCGCCCGTTCGCGATGCTGCCGATCGTGATGAACACCACGAGCGGCGTGATGACCATGCCCGCCTCGTTCGGCGTCATGCCGAAGCCGCCCTGGAACAGCAACGGCGCATAGAACAGCAGCGAGAACATCGTGAAGCCGCCCAGCACCGCCAGCGTGAAGAGCGCATTGAGGCTCGCGTTGCGGAACATGTCGACGGGCAGGATCGCCTGCGGGCAGCGCCGCTCCCAGTGCCACAGCGCCCAGCCGGCAGCGGCGGCCAGCGCGAGCAGACCGAGCGCGGAAAACGTCACGCCATGCTCCGGCAACCGCTCGACGAACAACTGCAGGCTGCCGAGCGTCACGGCGATGAGCAGCGCGCCGGGCCAGTCGAGGCGCATGCGCTCCTTGTGCGTGACGTGGCGCAGGTGCGGCAGATAGCGCCAGACGAAGACGAGCGAAAGCAGCCCGACCGGCAGGTTCACGTAGAACACCGAGCGCCAGCCGCAATACTGCGTGAGAAAGCCGCCGAGCGAAGGCCCTACCGCATTGGCGATGCCGAACGCCGAGCTCATCAGCACCTGCCATTTGAGGCGCACGACCGAATCGGGAAAGAGATCGGGGATGCAGGCGAACGCGGTGCCCACCAGCATGCCGCCGCCGATGCCCTGCAAGCCGCGCGCGAGCACGAGGAACATCATGCTGTTGGCCGCGCCGCACAGCACCGAGGCGCCCGTGAACACGACGATCGACGCAATCACGAACGGCTTGCGCCCGTAGTAGTCGCCGAGGCGCCCGAAAATGGGGACGGTGATTACCGAGGTCAGCAGATAGGACGTGGCGACCCACGCGTAGAGCTCGAAGCCGCGCAATTCAGCGACGATGGTCGGCAACGCGGTGCCGACGACAGTCTGGTCCAGCGCAACCAGCATGGTCACAAAGGAGATGCCGAGCATCGCCATCAGCGACTCCCGGAACGGCAGCACCTGCCCGCTTGAGTGATGGGCGGCAGTATGGACGGCCATTTTTTGATCCTGCAATGATTGATGCGTCAAAGAATCGACATCATAGCACGAGGCGATCCTCTACACTGGGCGTCGAGCGGCGCTTGCCGCACCGTTTTCCCGGGAGATTTATGGGGCCATATTCCGATTTTTCCGAAGCCGATCTGGCCGCGCTCAAGCGTGCGAAATATGAGCTGGAAACGCCGCCGCTCGGCATGAAGCTCGCCGCGATCGTGGGCGCGCCGGTCGAGAAACTGATCGCGAAGCTCCCCGCCGTGGCGAACGACAAGGTCAACGACGCCACCCAGGCGGCGCTGCGCAAATGCCTGCAGCTTGCGCTCAAGACGCTCGGCAAACAGGGCGAAGACGCGCTGGAGACCGCCGGGGATACGGCGGTGGCCGGCGCACAGCAGAAACCCGGCGCGAAGCCGGTCGCGAGGCCAAGCAACCTGCTGCACAAGTTCGCGGTCGCCACGACGGGCGCGGCGGGCGGCGCGTTCGGCCTGTTCGCGCTGCCGGTCGAGCTGCCCGTCACGACGACGCTGATGTTCCGCTCGATCTGCGACATCGCGCGCAGCGAAGGCGAAGACCTCACGAGCGCCGACGTCCAGCTCCAATGCCTGACCGTATTCGGCATGGGCGGACGCTCGGCCGACGACGACGAAGCCGACTTCGGCTACTTCATCGTGCGCGGCGCGCTTGCCCAGGCGGTCTCGAAGGCGTCGTCGGAGATGGCGACCAAGGGTTTCGCCGCGCACGGTTCGACCGCGTTGCTCAAGCTCATGCAGACCGTGGCCACGCGCTTTTCCGTGCAGGTGAGCGAGCAGGTGGCCGCGAAGTCGATTCCGGCCATCGGCGCGGTGCTTGGCGCCATGGTGAACACGGTATTCATCGATCACTTCCAGAACGTCGCGCACGGCCATTTCACCGTGCGCAAGCTCGAGCGCCGCTACGGCGAGGCCGCGGTGCACGCGGCCTATGACGGGATCGACGTTGCGCTCGATTGAGCCGATTGAACTGCGCTTGACGGTGCATCGGGCCCGGGCCCCGCTTGCCCGTGGATGGACTTCTGCGCGCGGGCGGTGTCGTCGGCCATCGTCACACGCTCCACGAAGCGCGCGGAGTCGTCGAGCGCGCGCCGCGCCTCGGGCATGAATGGCGCATAAATCGGCCAGATGTGCGGCAGATCGCGCCCTATCGTGCATTCGACGCTCACGCCGGCCGCCCGCGCGCGCTCCGCGACCCGACGCGTATCGTCGAGCAACGTCTCGGTGCTGCCCGCCAGCATGAAGAGCGGCGGCAAGCCATGGAAATCGGCGTAAAGCGGAGAGACATAGGGATCGGTCGCGCTCGCGTCGCCCAGATAGAGCGGTGCAATGCGCGCGAACACGTCGCCGCAAAACATCGGGTCGCGCCCGTCGTTTTCGCGAATCGATGCGCCCGTGACCGCGAGGTCGGTCCACGGCGAATAGAGCACCGCGCCGGCCGGCAGCGGATCGCCGGCGTCACGCAACGCGACGAGCGTGGCCAGCGCAAGCCCGCCCCCGGCCGAATCGCCCGCGATCACGAGCGACTGCGCACGCGCGCCGTCGGCCAGCAGGCGCCGGTAGGCGGCCAGCGCGTCGTCGAGCGCCGCAGGAAACGGATGCTCGGGCGCAAGACGATAGTCGAGCGAGAAGAGGTCGGCCTCGGCGCGCGTGGCGAGGCCAAACGTGATGGCGCGGTGCGTCTTCGGCGAGCAGAAGTAGTAGCCGCCGCCATGCAGATAGAGGATCGTGCGCGGCGCCCCGCCCTCGCGCACGAGCCATTCGCCACCCGGTGGAGCGCCGGGCGCATCGGGAGCGCCAGCGGCGCGATATTGCTCGCGCAATTGCCAGCCCTTGGGTACGGGAGGCAGCCACACGCGCTTTTCGGTTTGCGCGCGCACGCGTGCGACATCGACGGGGCCGCGCGTCGCCGGAAGAAAGCGGCGGCGCAAGAACCAGCAGATCAACCTGCCTTGCAGACTCATGAGGCATGGCTCCTCGCGCGGCGGCGCACAACCCGGCGTGGGCTCCGGGCGCTCCGGGTACTCAATTCGCCGGCAGCACCTGTCCGCGAATCTCGCCCGACGGGTTCTGCTGCGTATGAATGTTGAAATACCACTGGCCGGCCATCAGATCGGTGACCTGCTTTTCGTTGAGCGTCGCGGAACCCTTGATCGGACTGGCGAGTTCACCCTTCGGAATCGGCACTTGCACACCTGCGTTCTGGCCAACCGGCGCGGGGCCGTGGAAATGCGCGGCCGTCACCGGAGTCGACAGGCCTTCGTAAGTGATGGTCCAGTTCAGCGATTTCGTGGACGTATCGAACGTCGCATTGAGCATGCCGTGCCCCTGGCTCACGCGCGGCGGGACTTCGCTGGAAGGTTCGAGATCGGCCTTCAGCGCGACAGTGTCGGCGAATGCGGCACTAGAAGCGAGGACACACAGAGCGAGAGCAAACTGCAGCGGACGAAGCGCTTTCATGGGAGTTCTCCTTTGTTGTGACGTGCTGTACCACCCGGCGACAGCCGCCTCGTCACATGCTAGAGCAAATCCGATAAAAGCGTCCGATGCGGCATTACCCGCGGCAGCGAAAGCTCGGGGGAACCATCCGGCACAGAAAAGTGACGGACGAAAAAAAGAGCGCCGCGAGCGGCGCTCTTAACCCAAGTACTACCTTCTACTACTTCACTTCTTGATTGCTTCCTGACGGGCTTCACGGCCCGGCCTTAAGCCGGACCGCCTGCGTCATTAGAAGCGGTGACGGATACCCGTCGTAATGATGCCCTGGTTCTTCGACGACGAAACACCGCCCGTCGACGTGTAGCCCACTTCGGTCATGCCCACTGCGGCCTGGCCTGCGCCCCACACGCCCACGCCTTCGAGGTAGACGTCGGTACGCTTCGAGAGCGAGTAGTCGGCTTGCAGACCGAACTGGTTCCAGTGCGCGGTACGGCCACCACCTTCGGCGGCGAGCAGCGAGCCGTTGGAGTTGGTGTACGTGTACATTGCGCCGAGGCCGAGTGCCGGCGTCAGGTTGTAGTGCACATTGGCTTCGATGTTGTTATAGCGCAGTGAGTAACCGTCGCTCAGACCGTACAGACGCGTTTGCGTGAACACCACGCCGGCCACTGCCGGGCCCCAGGTGTAGCTCGCACCGCCGCCCCACACGCGCTCACGCTGACGCGCGCCGAACTGGTCGTTCGTCACCGCACCGCCGGTCGGGTTATTGTTCATGCCCTGTGCCTGCAAATAGGCCAGGCCCAGACGCAGACCGGAGTTCGAGTAACCCATACCGGCGCTGTACGCCCGGTTGTTGGCGAACCCGCCAGCCTGGTTCGAGAACGCGTAGGCACCGCCGAACTGGAAGCCCGAGAGGTTCGGGCTCGTGTACTTGACCGCGTTGTTCAGCGAGAACGTGCCGTTGCCGTTGTCGTTGTCCATCACGTGCGCCATGTAGGTGCCACCCCACGTGCCGACCGCGGTGAGCGGGCCGACGTAGTCGATCACGGAGTCGAACTGGCGACCAAACGTGAGCGTACCGTACTGGTCTTGCGTCAGGCCGACGTACGATTGGCGGTTGAACAGGCCGCCATTCTGCTGGCCGTTCGTGACGTCGAAACCGCTTTCGAGGGTGAAGATCGCCTTCAGACCGCCGCCCAGATCCTCAGCGCCGCGCAGGCCCCAACGGCTCGCCTGGACATTGCCGCTCGTCATGCCGAAACGATTGTTGCCGACCACGTTGCCACTGTCGTCGATTCTGGCGATGTTGGTGGTGTAGGTGATACCGGCGTCAACGATACCGTAGAGCGTCACGCTGCTTTGCGCGTACGACGCCGATGCAAATGTCGCGGTGACTGCGGCCGCGATAGCCAGACTCTTTTTCATATGCTTCCTTCGATGCAAAGCCTTTCGGCAAAAGTGGCGCCGCCGGCATCGCGCCGGCTCGCTTGATCATTCAGCGCCGCAAACCCGGCGCCGCATTGATACGCAGGCCAAAGTTTATGGGCATCACTTTTAGAGCAGCCATCCCGCACCAGGGCAAAAGCTTTTTCGAAGAAGTCGAATACTGTCGTGACCTGCGCCGCAATCGCTTGACCGTCAAAGCGTTCGCTCAATCTCAAATTCGCGCACAAGCGCGACGACTGGGCACTATCCCGATATAGCGTTGCCGTGAGGCAACACCATTAATTCGAGACAAACAGCGGTTTAGGAACAGTCTCATTCCGAGGGGCTATCTCCTGTCGGTACTATCCTGCAACGCTCGCGCGGCAGTCCTGCTCCGAGCCTTGTCTGTGCGCAAACAAACATCGCGCCAACGCTGCAAACCCCGTCCGTCCCATGTCGATGCAGCCCAAAACAATGAATCAGCTTCAGGCGATGCGCGTGTTCGTGAGCGTCGCCGAACACGGCTCCTTCGGTCGCGCCGCCACGAGCCTCAATCTCTCGAATGCCGTCGTCACGCGCTATGTCGCGCTGCTCGAGGCGCATCTTCATGCGCGTCTCATCAACCGCAATACGCGCAGCATTTCGTTGACCGAAGCAGGAGGTGCATACGCGCAGGCGTGCCGGCATATGCTCGAAGATCTGGAGCGCGTCGAAACGCAGATCGCACACGGCGTGTCGGTGCCCTCGGGCACACTGCGCGTCGTGGCGCATGCGTCGTTCTCGCTGCACGGCCTCACGCCGCTGCTCAAGCAGTATCTCGCCGCATTCTCACAGGTCCGGCTCGCGCTCACGCTGCTGCACCGCCCCGTCGACCTCATCGAAGAAGGCTTCGACGTGGGCATCGTGGCGCCGCGCCAGGTGAGCGGCGGCACGTTGATCCGCCGTCCGCTCGTTACCGTCGCGCCGGTCGCGGTGGCGTCGCCGGCCTATCTCGAGGCGCAATGCGCGCCAGGGCATCCGGCCGAACTCGCGCAGCACACGTTGCTTGCGCCGTCCGCCGACATTCACGGCAGCGAATGGCATTTCGCAAGCGCCGAGGGCGTGCGCGAACTCGTGCGCATCGAGCCGGCCTATGCCGTCAATAACGCGGTGATGCTGCGTCAGGCGGCGCTCGCAGGCATGGGCATCACGATCCTGCCGGCGAGCCAGGTAGCCGCCGATCTGGCGCAGGGGGCGCTCGTGCGCGTGCTCGCCGATTATGAAATTCGCGACGCCGACAAAGAGCTCTCGCTGGTCTATCCGGGCCGACGCCATGTGCCCGCGAAGACGCGCTCGTTCGTCGATTTCACGGTCGACTGGTTCCGCAATCAGGATATTTCTCGCCAGACGATTATCGGTATATCCGGTAATAGTTAATTGATCGTTTTTATCTCGATTTCTCGCGGCGTGCGAACTATGCTTCGTTCTGCGAGAAGTGACTCTTCATCGAAGGGTCTCCAACCTTGAACGCGGCTTCGGCCGCGTTTTTTTTGCCGCGCATTTCTGGCAAAACTGCCAGCTTCGCGTTCGGCATCGGTACATCGAAACGGAACGCGTAAAAGAACGTGTAAAACGCGCGCCCTTCACCTTCAGGCCAGCAGCGCGGCCTGCTTCTCGATGCCGTCGAGCATCGCACGGCAGGTGCGGATGAGCGCGAACCCTTCCTCGCGCAATTGCTCCGGCGTGTGACTGTTCATATGACTGCGCCAGGTTTCGAGCACCGCGAACAGTGCCGGATAATGCAGCACGCCCACCGCACCCGCGAGCCGGTGGTGCCATTCGCGCAGGCGTCCGATATCGATCTCGTCCAGCAGTTCCGGCAGCGCATCCAGATCGTCGCGCATCGCACTGACGAACGACCCTAGCAGCGCCTTCACCGTCGCCTCGCTGCCCCACACCTGGATCATGTGCGCGAGGTCGAGCGGATCGCCCGCACCCGCCTCGCCGGCGTCGTCCGGCGCCACATCGTTACGCACCGCGGCGCCGGCGCGCGGGCCCGGCAGCGCCGGCTCCTGCGCGCTGCGAAGCGCGTTCTCCGCGCCGAACCAGCGCGCGAGCTGATCACGCAGCGTCGCGACGCGCGTGGGCTTGATGAGACACTCGTCCATACCTGCCTCGCGGCACAGCCGCAAATTTTCGGGCGCCGTATTCGCCGTAATGCCGAGAATCGGCAAGCGCGGCGCGGCGCCCGTAGCCTTGCCCTTCTGGCGCGCCTCGGCCGCTTCGATTTCGCGCACGCGCCGCGCGAGGTCATAGCCCGATACGTTCGGCATATGACAATCGGTGATCAGGCAGCCATAACGCTCCCTCGCCAGCGCCTCGAGCGCCTGCGCGCCGTCGCCGACCACGTCGCACGCGAAGCCGAGCAGCGCGAGCTGATGGCGGATCAGCTCCTGATTCACGGGGTGATCCTCGGCGACGAGAATCAGCCGTCCCGCCGCGCGCTCCTTGTCGCGATCGGGCGCCGCGAGCGCGGCTTCCGTCGCAAACGCGGGCCGCGCCGCGACCGCGGGCAGACCGGTGAGCGCCATCGCACAAGCCGCGCCCAGACCGCGCCACGAAAGCGGATTGACGCTCACGCGCACGCCGCTCTCTACGACCCGGTAGCCGCTCGGCTTGGGATTTTCGGTCAGGCGGATGACCGGCACGCCATGCCCGTCGAGCGCGCCCGCGAGCGCTTCGGCAACGAACACGAGATCGACGCCGCCGTGCGCCGCCAGCGTGCGCATCGCGGCCCGCACGCACGACGGACCGGACTCCAGGCGCGTCATCTTCATGCCGAGCGACACGCCGAAGTGCATGAGCGCGCCAGCCACGCGGGCATCGTCGCAGACCACGAGCGCGCGCTTGCCGCGCAGGGCGTTCGCGTGACCGGCCCGCGCTTCGAGCGGCAATTCGATATGCAGCGTGAGACGCGTGCCTTTGCCGACTTCGCTGCGTAGTTCGAGCGCGCCGCCCATCAAGGCCGCGAGCTTGCGGCTGATCGTCAGGCCGAGTCCCGTGCCGCCGAAGCGCCGCGTCGTGGACGTCTCCGCCTGCACGAAAGGCTCGAACAACTGGGCCTGCGCCTCGGGTGCGATGCCGATGCCCGTGTCGGCCACCGTGATCGCGACGCGCTGGCGCGGCGACTTGCCGCGCGGGCTCGCCACGTCGCGCGCCGTGACGCTCACGCTCACTTCGCCATGCGAGGTGAACTTGATCGCGTTGCTGAGCAGGTTGAACAGAATCTGCCGCAGACGCACGCTGTCGCCGCGCAGTTGCGCCGCCACGCCAGCGCCGACGTCCACGCGCACCTTGAGTCCCTTCTCGTGCGCGCGCCCCGCGAGCAGCCCGACGGCGTTGTCGACGAGCTCGCGCATGTCGAACGGCTCGGAAGCAATCACGAGCCGCCCCGCCTGGATCTTCGAGTAGTCGAGCAGATCATCGAGGATCTGCAGCAGCGCGCCGGCCGACTCCTGCACCATGCCGACCATCTGCGTCTGGTCGGGGTTGAGCGGCGTGCGCTCCAGCACCTCCACGAGACCGAGCACGCCGTTCATGGGCGTGCGGATTTCGTGGCTCATCATCGCGAGGAAGTCGTCCTTGGCGCGCGACGCGGCCTCGGCGAGGTCGCGCGCGCGAGAGAGCTCGTCGGCGCGCGCGTGCTCGACGTTCGCATCGACGGCATAGCCGCTCCAGACGACCGCGCTATCTTCCGTGCGGCGCGGCACGAACTCCGCGCGCACCCAGAGCAGGCCGGCCGCGCCGCGGAAGCGGAACTCGGTGTTCACCGGCATGAGCAGATGTGCCGAGCGCTCGAGCGCCGTCACAAGCCGCGCGCGGTCGCGCCAGTTCACACGGGCGAGATCGAGCGCGCTCGCGCGCATGAGTTGCGTGACCGTGTCGCCGAGCAGGCGCTGTGTGTCGCCGCCGAGATACGGGAACGCGTAGCGGCCATCGGGCCCGCGCCGCAACTGGAACACGATCGCGGGCAGCGAGCGCGTGACGTCGGAGAGCAGCCGCTCGGAGGCGCGCGCGCGCATTTCGGCGCGGCGTATATCGGTGATGTCGATCATCGTGCCGAGCACGCACAGGGGCACGTCGTGCGCATCGCGGCACAGGCGCGTCCAGAAGATGCCGTGGCGCTTCCTGACACCGGATGCGCCGCCGCTGCCGGAACCGTCGAACACGAACTCGACGCGCTGGCCCTTGCCTTCTTCCACGGTCCTGGCGTAGAGATCGTCCACGCGCAGGCTGTTTTCCACGCCCCACGCCGCCACCGCGGCGCCCGTGCGGCCCAGCACCTCGCTGCGCCGCATGCCGGTCATCTCTTCGTAGGCGCGGTTCACCGCGAGGTAGCGATTGTCGAGGTCGCGCACGCCGAGCGGGTACGGAATCATCTCCGTCATGGTGTCCTGCAGCTCGACCTGCTTCGCGAGCACCTGCTCGGCACGCCGGCGCCGGCGCATTTCGCGCTGCAGGAGCACGTAGGCGCGCAGCGTGACGAGCAGCACCACGCCGAATGCAATCAGGAGCGGCAGGAGCCTGAGCGCATTCACGCTCCACCCGCTGCTGCGCTGGGCAACCACGCCGGTCCAGTGGTTGCGGATCTCCTGCTGCTCGACGGGCGACATCGCGTCGAGCGCGCGATCGATGAGCGTCTTGAGCGGCGCAAGGTCGGTGCGCACCGCGAAGGCCGTCGCGCCGTCCGTGCCGATCGCGCCCACCACTTTGAGCGTTTCGAGGTACTGACGGCTAAGCGGCCCGTCGAGTGCGGCCGCGTCGCCCACCAGCACGTCGGCGTCGTTGCGCTGGACCATCGCGAGCCCCTCGGAGAGCGTGGCCGCGCGCAGCGTGCGAATGGGCTGTGCTGCGCCAAACAGCGCGCGCGCCGCCGGCGCATGCGGCGCCAGCACTACGCGGCGCTCGGTGTAATCGTTGAGGCTGCGCGCCATCGGCTCGTCGCGGCGGCCGACGATCACGAGCGGATAGTGCTCGAAGGCCTGGGTATAGAGCGTGGTATCGGGCAAGCCGCCATCGCCGACCGTGGTCGCGAGCAGGGCGAATTCGCCGCGCTCGAACGCCTTGCCCGCATCCGGCCAACGGGTCACCGGCACGCGCTCGAACGTCACGCCGAGCTTGTCGCTCAGATAGTTGAGGTAGTCGTTCGCCATGCCCGAGGTATAGCCGCGGCGGCTCGCATGGCTAAAGGGCAGCCAGCTCGCATCGAAGCCCACCTTGAGCGGCGGCAGCGAGCGCAGCCACGCGCGCTCGCCTGCATCGAGGACGAACGGCGGCGAGCGCGGCCCGTCGCCCTGTCCGGCGCTCCCGGCGCCGTCGAGCCAGCGCGCGCGCAGCGCAGCCGCCACGGCGGGCCGCACGCCGCCCGCGGCCACGTTCAGCTGATCGCGCAGCGCGGCTTGCGAGACCGGCACCGCGAAGCGCAGCTCACGCACCTTGATGCGCTCCTCGTAGGCCACGCGCAGCCCGCGGTAGGCGTCATGATGGAGGAGCTGATAGCGCACGACCGGCGCGAAACCTGCGTAGATATCGGCGCCGCCCTCGGCGATGGCATGCATGGCCGCGCCGGTGTTGGCGAACGGAAGAATTTCCGCTTGAGGAAAGCGCTCGCGCAATAACGACTCGAGGACATAACCGTTTTCGACGGCGATGCGCGCGCGGGCAAAACGGCGCGCCGTGGTGGCGATCGACTCATTGCCCACGCGCGTGACGAAGGCGACGTTATCGCTCAGATAAGGCACGGTGAACGCGAGGCAGCGCTCACGCTGCGGGACGCGCGCGAGGCTCATGACCACGTCGATTTCGGCCGCGCACGCGCCCGCCAGCAATGCCGCCATATTGGGGTAGACGCGCGGCACGAGCTTCACCTGCGAGCCGACGACGAGCCGCAGATAGTCGGCGCTGAAACCGCTCAGCGTATTGCCTTCGAGCACTTCGAGCGGCGGCCAGCCGCCCGCCACGACGCCGACGGTGAGTACCGGGGGAAAAGCGCCGGATTCGGGTATCCCGGCCGAGGAATCGGACGCTGGACCCGATTGGGGCTGCGCGGCGGGCACAGGCAGCACGCGGAATTCCGGCGCCTGAGCTTGCGCGGCGCGCGCGGGGCTTGCCAGCGCTGCGCAAAAAAGGAAGCACGCCAGCATGGCAAAACGGCATGCTTGCACGAGCATCGGCGCGAGCGCACGGCATGCGTTGGGCCGCGTGCAAGGCACGCGCGGTAACACACGCGGCATCGGGTGCGCCACGACCGGCTCAATCAGTTCAATGGGCGCAATCTGGCGCTCTGGCAGCGTCGCTTTCATGGGGAAACGTCGTGCGCAGCGCTCAGGCGTCGCCGAGCGCCCCGCCCGCGCTCGTACCGGGACGCGTTCGGCGTCCCATCAGGAACCGGTGGCAGACGCCGGCGATCATGCCGCCCAGCATCGGCGCCGCCCAGAACAGCCAAAGCTGGTCGAGCGCCCAGTCGCCGACGAACAACGCCGGGCCCGTCGAGCGCGCCGGATTCATGCCGCCGTTGCTCACGGGAATGGCGATCAGGTAAATGGCCGCGAAGCACGCCCCCAGCGCGGCGGGCGCCGACGCACGGCGTTGCGGCGAATCCGACACGACGAGATGAACGAACACGAATGCGAACGTCATGATCAATTCGACGGCGCACACCGCGGCAAACGCGTACTCGGAAGGCGAGTGCTCGTCGTAGCCATTGCTGCCGAAGTCGGACACGACGAACGCGAAGCCCGGCCGGCCAGTCGCGACGGCCGCGAGCAGCGCCGCGCCCGCGAGCGCGCCCGCGGTCTGCGCGGCGATATACGGTGCGACGTCGCGGGCAGGAAAGCGGCCCGCAATCGCATAGCCGATCGTGACAGCGGGATTGAAATGCGCGCTCGACAAGCGGCCCGACACATAGTTCGCAACGGCGAGCGCGAGACCGAAGGCCGCGGCCATGTTGAAGACGTTCCAGCCCTGCGCAGGCGCGCTCGCGTTGAGCGCGGCGCTCGCACAGCCCACGAACACGAGCCACGCCGTGCCTGCGCCCTCCACTGCCAAACGCCTTCCGAGCTTCATCACCTTCCTCCGTACCCTGCCGATGCGACGTGCAAACCGTCGCGCAGCCCGTTTGCAGGCAGATGTGCGGAGCAGCTCGCCAGCGATGTCAGAGACGGGATCGAATGAGAGTCGCGAGAGTCGCGCTGTCCGACCTTTCGCGCGTCGAAACGGAAATTATGATCAGACGACTCTCACCGCCAGATAGGACAACTCTTAAAAGTCGGACGGCACGGCGAGACATCGCGGCAGATTCCGACAGACGATGAGATGCCGCGCCCATTGGATCTGCCCCCGAGCCGCTTCAGGAAATGGCGCGCGTTGCGCGCGCCACCGTCGCCCTCAGTCTGCGTCGTCCTGGACGACGCCGCACTCGATCGCGAATCGATAGAGATCGATGTCGCTGTTGAGGGCGAGCTTTTTCATGGCCGCGCATTTCTGCGCACTGATGGTCTTGACGCTGCGCCCGAGCAGGCTGGCAATCTCGGTCACGCCAAGGCCCGCGGCATAGTGCGTGAAGACCTCGAACTCCCGGCGCGAGAGCACCTGATACACGTGCGCCCGCCGCTGCGCGCGCGATGCCTTTTCCAGCAGATCGCGCACCACGGGACCGACGTATTGCTCGTGCGCCATTGCCGAGGCGATGGCGACGGGAATCAGGTCGATGCGATCGCGCTTGCTGAGCACCGCCTCGACATCGAGCTCGATCGCCGAGCGCAGCGCCACGGCATCGTTCTCCATGGTGAGCACGACGATGGGCTTGCCCGCATGCTCGCCCTGGAAGCTGCGGATCGCGTCGTGCCCTTCCTCGCGTCCTTCGCCGGGCATGTAGAGATCCATCAGCACGAGGTCGAATTCGTGGCGCGCGGCCTCCTGAAAGAGCTGCGCCACCGATTGCGCGCGGGCGACGATGCGCACATTCGGCAGCGTGGCGATCAGATTGTCGAGCGCAAACAGCACGAGCGGATGATCGTCGGCGACGATGACGCGCACGGGCAGCGCCCTGTCGTCGACGTCGGGCAGCGCAAGCTCCTGCAGGCTGCGCACGCCGCCCTCGCGGCCGAACCCCGACGTCAGGTGTGCGGGCCAGACATGGGCCTGAGTGGTCGACGGCGGGTTCATAGGAGTCCGTGGGCTCGCACGAAGGCGAAAAGACCTGCATCGTTGTTCACGCCGAGCTTCGCCATGGCGTCGCGCTTCTGGCGGCTCACGGTGCGCACGTCCCGATCCAGCGCGCGCGCGATTTCGGTGATCGTGCGGCCGTGGACGAACTGCCGGACCACTTCCGATTCGCGCGGCGACAGGCGCGGCACGCGCGCGCTTTCCGCGCGCTCGGCGCCCGCGGCGGCCAGCTCCGCGAGAATCGGCGGGCTCACGTAGCGCACGCCGCTACCCGCGCCGCGCACGGCGCCGGTGAGCTCGTCGATGGGCTCGCTCTTGCGGATGAGCGCGGTGACGCCGGTGTTCATCACGGCGCGCAGGATGGCGACGTTCGTGATGCTGGTCAGGACGACGATGCGGCACTGCGGCCAGTCGCGACACAGGCGCCGCACGAGATGCAGACCGTCCTCCGCCGCGCCGGTGTCGCACGGCATGGTGAGGTCGGTCAGCACGATGTCGCACGGCACGCTTTCGAGCGTATGCAAAAGCGCACCCGGGCCGGACGCCTCACCGACGACCTGGATGTCTCCCGCAGCTTCGAGCGCCGAGCGAACGCCCAGCAAAACGAATGGATGATCGTCGGCAAGGACGACTCGTAGTTTCAAGTTGGCCCTCTCTCGATGTAGTAGGGATATCGGATCGGCCTATGCGTGCCCGGTCTTTCAGCCGGGGCTCACGTTGGCTATGTTGCGCAAAGCGTAACCATCTGGATCCGACATCTGAACATCGATTAAAGGTTCTCTGAATCAGAGATTTCCGAAACGTCAAACCATCTTTAACTGGAAATTTTGATTCAGTAATGCGAAGCAAACAGGGAAGCTCCGACGTGAGTACGTCACGCGCCTTGAGGCATGTCGGATAGTGCCGCGTGCGGCGACGGTCAAGCTGCCGCTCGTGGACTCGCTTGCCCCTTTGGCTTGTGCGAAAGTGCGACGGATTGGCTGACTGCATCTGACGGATATGACGCGCGCGCAAATGCGGGCCACGCCAGCGCCGCACACGCGGCGGCCGCAAACCAGACGGCAGGCCAGCCCGACGCCGATAACAGCATCGGAATCGCCGAGGGCGCGAGCCAGAATGCCAGGAACGCACCGGTGTTGCCCATCGCGAGCGCAGTGCCCACGCGGCCCTCGCCCGCGAGCGTGGCGAGCTCGGTGAAGGCGACGCCGTGCCACGCCGAGGCGGCAATGCCACCGAGCACGAGCAGCGCGATCAGCACGATGCACGCTCCATCCAACGGGAGCGCATGCACGAAGCGGCCCGCGTGCGCAAACCATGCCGTCGTCGCGGCGAGCAAGACGAACAGCGCGACGCTCAGCGCGGCGCATGCGCGCAAATACGCGTTGCGATTGCCGCGCCGGTCGGTCCAGCGTCCGCTCCATACGCGCATGCACGCCGCGCCGAATTGCACCGCCACGAGCGCCGCACCGGTCGCCGCACTGCCTGCATGGCCGAAGTCATGCAGGAACACGCTTGCGAACGAGATCACCGCGACTTGCGGCATGCACAGCGCTGCAATACCTGCCACCATCCGCCAAACCTGAACGCGCCGCAGCGGCGAGTGCGCGCGCGGCACTTCGTGCTGCCCCGCGCGTGCCGTTTCGCGTGACGCCGCGCCTTCCGGTTCGCGCACCCACGCTATCGTCAGGATTACTGATAGAACGCACAGTGCCGCGAGTGTGCCGTAGACCCATGCGAAGCCTGCGTGTGCGGCCAGCGCCGGCAGCATCACTGCGCCGATGCCCGCGCCCGCCGGCACGGCCGTCTGCCGGATGCTCATCGCGAGGCCGCGCTCGCCGGGACCGAACCAGGCCATGACCGCGCGCCCGCTCGAACCGTTGACGCTGCCGCCGAGCAAGCCGATCGCGAGAAAACCTGCCCCAAGCGCATGTGCGCCCGGCACGTGCGCCACCTGAGGCACGCACCAGGCCGTCATGGCGATCAATGCCGCCGCGGTCGAGCCGAGCCCCGTGAGCAGCACACGCCGGTCGCCCCATCGGTCGGTGAGCATGCCCCACGGCAATTCGCTCATGACGATGCCGAGTCCGAGCATGCCGAGCAGCAGTCCGAGCGTGCCCGTATCGATGCGGTAGTCCGAGCGGATCCAGACCGCCGTCGCCGGGATGCCCGAGAAAGCCGCCGCGAAGCTCGCGTTCGCCGCCACGCCAACGCCCAGCACCTTCCAGCGATGCGACGCCCCTCGCGCTTTCGTGTTTCCCTTCGCGTTCCTCATGATGGCCTCCAGAAAAGGATTGACTGCGGCCATGCTACGAGCGCACCATCTATCGGTAAAGCGGGAATATTCAATCAATGTTATCGGAAAATCCGAAACATAGGCATCGAAAGATGCGCCCTCAACGGAATCGCACCTCACGACATGAACCCACGCGGACTCGACCTCGCGCAGTTGCGCACCTTTATCGCCGTCACGGAGGCGGGCAGCGTCTCGGGCGCCGCGGAACGCGTGTTTCTCTCGCAGTCTTCGGTGAGCGAGCAGTTGAAGAAGCTCGAGGAGCGCATCGGCCAGCCGCTCTTCGTGCGCAGCAAGCAAGGCGTCGCGCCCACGCCGGCGGGCACGAAGCTCGTCGATCACGCGCGCCGCATCGTGGCGATGTGCGACGCCGCGTTCGACGACATGCTCGGGCGCTCGCTCGACGGCGAGGTGCGCATCGCGATCACCGACTACTTCCGGCCGCACGACGTGGCGGCCATCATCCGGCGCTTCGCGAGCCAGCATCCGCGCCTGCGGCTGCATGTGACCGTGTTGCCGAGCGCCGTGATCGAGAGCAGCGCCGAAGACAGTGCCTTCGACATCGGCCTTGCGCTGCGCATGGTGGACACGCGCGGCAAGCGCGCCGCAGCGAAGGCGGATGCGCGCCGGAGCACGCCGATCCGGCGCGAGAAGCTGCTCTGGGTCGGTGCGCGCGAGACGCTGCGCGAGCATGCGGCGCTCGCCCCGCCCTGGCCGCTCGTGCTGCTGCCCGACACGTGCCAGTTGCAGCGCTATGTCGTGAAGCTGCTCGAGCGTACGCGCATTCCGTTTCTGATTTCACATTCGGCGTCGGGCGTCGCCGGTTTGCAGCTCGCTCTGCAGGCGGGTCTCGGGATTTCGTGTCTGAACGAATCGGCGATCGGCGAAGGGCTCGTGGCCTGCCCGGCCTCGTTCGGCCTGCCCGCGCTGCCGGCGGCCGAGTTCCATCTGCTGCCGGGGCGGCCCGGCGAGAGCGCGCACGTGACGAACGCGCGCGCGGCGCTCGCGGCGTTGCTCGGCTAGCGGGCAGTGCGCGCCGCGGCCCGGATCAGGACTGCGCGCTCGTCAGTTCTGCGAAACGCAGCAAATCGACATTGCCGCCCGAGATCACGATGCCCACGCGCTTGCCGTGCACATCCACCTTGCGCTGCAACACCGCCGCCGCGGCGAGGCAGCCCGTAGGCTCGACCACGAGCTTCATGCGGCTCGCGAAGAACTTCATCGTCTCGACGAGCTCCGCATCGCTCACCGTCACGATCTCGCTCACGCGCTCGCGGATCACGGCGAAGGTATAGCCGCCCAGGTGCTGCGTCTGGGCGCCGTCGGCAATCGTCTTCGGCGTGTCGATGTGGACGATCGAGTCCGTTTGCAGGCTGCGCTGGCCGTCGTTGCCGGCCTCGGGCTCGACGCCGATCACCGTGCAGCGCGGCGCGAGCGCATGCGCGGCCGTGGCGCAGCCCGAGAGCAGCCCGCCGCCGCCGAGCGGCGTGAGCAGCACGTCGAGTTCGCCCGCGTCCTCGAACAGCTCCTTGGCCGCCGTGCCCTGCCCCGCCATGACGTGCGGATGGTCGTAAGGCGGAATGAGCGTGAGGCCGCGCTCAGCGGCCAGACGCTTGCCGAGCGCCTCACGGTCCTCGGTATAGCGATCGTAGAAAACGACTTCGCCGCCATAGCCGCGCGTGGCCTCCACCTTCACCGCGGGCGCGTCCTGCGGCATCACGATCACGGCCTTCACGCCCAGCAGTTGCGCCGAGAGCGCGATGGCCTGCGCGTGGTTGCCCGACGAAAACGTGATCACGCCGCCCGCCTTCTGCTCCGGCGTGAACTGCGCGATGGCGTTATAGGCGCCGCGGAACTTGAAGGCGCCCATGCGCTGGAGGTTCTCGCATTTGAAGAACAATTCCGCGCCCGCCAGCGCATTCGCCGTGCGCGAAGTCATGACGGGGGTACGGTGCGCGACGCCGCGAATGCGCTCGTGCGCGGCGGCGACGTCGTCGAAGGAGATGGGCAGTGTGCTCATGGTTCGTGCTCGCTGGGCAGGTAAGTGTAGACGGTCGAGCGCGCCACGCCGAGCGTGCGCGCCACTTCGGCCAACGCGTGGCGCAGGTTCAGATGGCCGCTCCCGGCAAGGTCGCGCACCGCTTCGCGGCGCTGCGCGAGCGTCATGCCGATGGGCGTGGTGTTGCGCGCGGCGGCAAAGCGCTCGAGCGCGGCGCGCACGCTTTCGCGCGCTTCGCCGCTGCCGCGCGGCCCTAATGTTTCCGCCACGGGCGCGACCGTGTCGGTCTGCATCAACTGGCCGAGGCCCGCCGTGACCGCGCCGAGCAGCGAAACGTCCATGTTCAGGCAGATGGCCGCGACGCACTCGCCCGCGCTGTTCTTCAGGCCGATGGACGTGCTCTTGACCGGGCGTCCGTCGGGGAAGCGGTTCGGATAATTGGCGACGACTTCGGGAAAGCCGGCATCGGTAATGCGGGCGAGACCCATTTCGGTGGCCGCATCGCCGACTTCGCGGCCCGAGAGGTTGTTCGAGATCGCGACGACCGAGTGCTCGGGCGCCGTGAGATCGTGCAACACCACCTCGACGAGCGGCGCGAGCGTCTGCCCGAGCGCCTCGACGATCTTGCGGCCCTCGCGCAGGAGCAGCCGGTTTTCGCGGGTGCGCTCGCTCGGGGAGGGTTTTGCGTGTTTCGCGATTTTCGCCATGACTGACATTTTGACGTTTAATGACGAAATGTCAATAGACGATTTCCGGCGATGTCGAACGTGCTCCGCGCACGCCGCCCGATGCGCAACGGCAGCTCATAAGAAAAAACCTCGCTCGTGGGCGAGGTTCAAGGTGAAACATGAGGCGCCACGTCAGACGGCAAAGCGCTCGCTGGCAAATTGCGCGGCGGGCACGCCTGCCGCAGCCGCCACCGCCTGCGCGGCGCTCACCATGCCGGGCGGACCGCACACGTAGAGGTCAGGCAGCGCATCGGCCGACGCAAGCGCCGCCTCCAGCGCGTCGACCGGCGTGCCGCGAAAGCCGCTCCATGCCGCGCCGCCATCGTCCTTTTCGCTTTTATCGTCCCCATCGCGCACGCAAAGCTCGACATCCAACCGTGCAAGCTCCGCCCGCAGCCGCTCGAGCTCGCCGACCATGAAAAGCTCGCTCTCGCGGTTCACGCCGAAGATCAGACGCGCGTCGTTCATCTCCTGGTATTCGGCCATGCGACGCAGCATCGCGAGCACCGGCGCGAGCCCCGTGCCACCCGCCACGAACCAGCGCGGGCGCAGGCTTTCGGCGAAGAGGCCGAAGCCGCCCTGCGGGCCGTGCACGATCAGCGCATCGCCCACGCGTGCGCGTTCGCACAGATACGACGAAAACACGCCGTCCGCGCGCAGCCGGATCAGCAGTTCGAGCCGCCCGTCCCAGTTGCTCGTGTTCGCGAGCGAGAACGGCCGGCGCACGCCGCTGTCCGGCAATTCCAGCTCGACGAACTGGCCCGCTTCGAACTCGGCGGCGCTGCCGTAGGCGTCGTCGGGCTCGAGTTGCAGTTCGAGGCGGCAGGTGTCGTCCGCGATGGTTTCCAGCGCCGCGATGCGCGCGCGGCGCACCGGCACCGGCTGCAACAGCACCTTCGTGCCGTCGTACGGAGCGGCAATGCGCAGGTCGCTGCGCGGCGTCGTGCAGCAGAGCAGGACCGCGTGCGGATCGCCGGGCGGCAGCGCGTCGGCGCTGTGCGCGCCGAGCGCGTAGTCGCCCTCGGCAACGCTTGCGTGGCACGCGCCGCAACTGCCGCGCCGGCACTGCGACGGCAGCGTGATCTGCGCCTGCGCGGCGGCCGCCAGCACGTCCTGTCCCGGCTCGCACGCAAACTCGAACGCCTGGCCGTCGCGCGTGGTGATTTCGATTCGATGGCTCATGAATGCCTCAGCGCTCCCTCGTTGAAGATCACTGCGCCTCACGCAGCCTTGCGCCCGAGCGCCGCGGCGAGATCCGCATGGGCATCGCCGATCGGCTGGATGCCGAACTGCTCGACGAGGATCTGCAGCACGCCCGGCGTGATGAAGGCGGGCAAGGTCGGTCCGAGGCGGATGTTGCGGATGCCGAGCGCAAGCAGCGTGAGCAGCACCGCGGCGGCCTTCTGCTCGAACCACGAGATCACGAGCGAGAGCGGCAGATCGTTCACGCCGCATTCGAACGCTTCGGCCAGCGCGACGGCAATGCGGATGGCCGAATAGCTGTCGTTGCACTGGCCGAGGTCGAGCAGACGAGGAATGCCGCCGATGTCGCCGAACGCGTGCCGGTTGAAGCGGTACTTGTTGCAGCCGAGCGTCATGACCACGGTGTCGTCGGGCGCGGCCTCGGCGAACTCGGTGTAGTAGTTGCGGCCAGGCGCTGCGCCATCGCAGCCGCCGATCAGGAAGAAGTGGCGGATCTGGCCGGCCTTCACGGCGTCGATCACCTTGTCCGCCACGCCGAGGACCGTGTGGCGCGCGAAGCCCACCGTGAGGGTCTCCTCGGGCGCGGTCTCGCGGAAACCGGGCAACGCCAGCGCCGCCTGCACGAGCGGCGCGAATGCGCCGTGTTCGAGATGGCGCACGCCGGGCCAGCCCACCGGACCGGTCGTGAAGACGCGTTGACGATACTGCGGCAGCGGCTCGATCAGGCAGTTCGAGGTCATCAGCACGGGACCGGGGAAGTTCGCGAAATCCGCTTGCTGGTCCTGCCAGGCGCCGCCGTAGTTGCCCGCGAGGTGCGGCCAGGCCTTGAGCTTCGGATAAGCGTGAGCGGGCAGCATCTCGCCGTGCGTGTAGATCTGCACGCCGCTGTCTTTGGTGGCTTCGAGCAAGGCTTCGAGGTCGCCCAGATCGTGGCCGGAGACGAGGATCGCCTTGCCCGCCACCGGCGTCATGCGCACGGCCGTGGGCTGCTGGTTGCCGAAGCGGCCCGTGTTGGCGGCATCGAGCAACTCCATCACCTTGAGGTTCAGGCTCCCGAGCGCGAGCGCGTGCTCGAGCAGCTCATTGGCCTGCGCGGGCTCGCGCGCGAGAAAGTCGAGCGCCGCCTCCACGCCCGCATAGACCTCCTCGCTTTCGTAGCCGAGCACGCGCGCATGATGCGCGTACGCGCAGACGCCTTTGAGGCCATAAAGCACCAGCGCGCGCAGCCCGACGATGTCGGCGCCGAGCGTCTCGAGCCCCGCATCCACGCCGACGGAGCGGGCCTGCGCCTGCAGCTCCCCGACGTTCGCGCCCGGTTGCCAGCGCGCCGGACCCGCGGGCTCCTGCACCGCGACGCCCTGCGCGAACGCCAGCGTCTCCGAAGCCTTCTTCACGCGGTCGCGATGCTGCGCGGCCTCGCGCAGCATGCCCACGAAGCGCGCGGCGTTGAAGTTCACGTTGGTGAGCGTCGTGAACATCGCATAGAGGATGAACCGGTCGGCCTCGCGGTCGGGGCTGCCTAGCTCGCGCGCGAGCGCGTTGTACTGGGCGATACCCTTGACCGCGTGGATCAGCAGATCCTGCAGATCCGCGGTGGTGGCGTCCTTGCCGCAGTTGCCCTTCGCCGACGCGCAGCCTGGCGTGGCGTTGCTGCGGTCGGTCTGTTCACATTGATAGCAAAACACGGCTTTCTCCTTTCCTTGTGGGTGACGGCGCGGGCGCGAGATTGGCGACGATGTATCGACCGTCGGATCGCGATGAGCAGCCTTGTAAGATGCAAATTCAACGCATCTTTTAAATGGTCACTCCTGTGAGGAAGTTTTGCCGTGACGTAGATCAGAAAAAGAGCCGGTTCGAGCGCCGAACCGTTTGCCTGTGCGAAAACGCCGCAGCGCGGCGTCGGTGCATTCATTCGACGCGCTTACTGTGCGTCGAAAACGAAAAGCCCCCTTCTTGCGGAGCACGGGCTTCAGTCAGCAAAAGCGAAGGGGCACTGATTTAGAACGGATCTGTTTCGTAAGTACCGACCTTGCCCGGTTGCCCATCACTCGCATTCGATCTTGCCTTCGTCGGCCACACCGACCAGCCGGTCTGCCCGTACGAGCATGGGCATCACAAAAATCAGTTTGCGCTGCGCGAAGCCCGGCCCATGCACTTGCATCCGGAAATGTCCCCGGCGCCAGTGAGGCCGCACCTCGACGCCAGCACCGGTGGCACCGCCACGCTCGACGTTGTGCTCCTCGAGGACTGCGGGACCCACGATGTACCGGTCATAGAGCCGCCCGATTTCCGCGAGCCGCTCATGCCGCCGGCGTTTGCCCAGTCCCGCAAATTCACGCGGTGCCCTGCTGTATGCCTGATCCTGCACGATTGGCACGTGATCAAGCGACAGGTACAACAGGATCTTGACCAGGTAGTCCATCACATGCTGCCAAAATGCGATTCGCTCCTCGGGTATCGCCCACTCCCGAAGGGTCGATTCCCGAATCCCGCTAATGGCTGCTGCTGCATCGTCCCAATGCATGTCATGCGCCAGCCATGAGCCATAGGGTAGATTGGCGCTCGGCGCCTGCCAGGCGGCGACAGTCAATCTGCGACCACCGGTTGTTTCGTCAGGAAGACCTTCATGTTCGAACAGGGTAAGCGCAGTCAACCCACCCGGGCGATTGCGTTCGCACGGCGGGGGAATAATGCACAACGTCTTCGCAGGCAGGCGCAGCGATCGCGGCGGCACATCATGCCCAATATCACTGACCTCCATCAACTCGTGCAATGCTGCAGTCGGTTCGTAGAGCGCACCCTTTCGCTGCCAGAACAGTTCGTCAAGGCAGTGCATGTTCGCGAGCATCATCGCCAGCTTTCCGTCTTCGCTCGAGCGCAGATTGAGTCGGCTCTGCGCCTCAATGAAGCGTGGCAGTGAAGCACTCATCGCCAGGGGCGCGTACCGCGGGTCGCGCAGGCAGCCCACAAACCGGGCCCCTTCGCGGCCAGTTGCGCGCCACACAGCCTCCCAGGCGTCAAGTGCACCTGTAGCGCGGTAACGTACTGGGTGCGGCAAACCGATAAATTCCGGATCCGATGCACGCAGCAGACACTGCAACGCACGCTCGATCGCGTTCTCGACCGGGGTCGGCCCAAGGGCAGAGGAAGCCGGCATCGGACGTCGCGCCGGGGAAGCTGACCGGGAAGTGCGCGGGAACAATCGCGACTTGAGCACCCACTCACGGGCCGCAGCTACGCTGGGAGCAGCAGGATCGTCCTTGATCACAACGTCCATGACACCGGGGAGCCACGAGACATACTGATCCCAGCCACAATGAATCACCACATCCTGCACGATCAGACGGATGGCCTCCTCGGGCGGCGGATCGATCATGCACCAGTCACGCAACTGTGGCCAGAACGCTTCGGATATCGAGATTACAACTTTGTCAACCTGGTCAACGTCCGCCGGCCGGCCCGGCAGTGGCGCCTCAATCATGAGCGACACGCCGGGCACTATGCCCTGGACCCGCACGGGGTTACCGGCCACGGACCACGAGCCCACTATCGCACCGAGCAGCATGGCTTGTGCCGTTCCATCGTGGCGGCCCCGCAGTGTCATCTCCTTGATCCATTCGCTTTCAGAAGTCGATCGGGCCGCAACCTTCTTGCCATCACCCAGAGCGAAGCGCTGCTTCATCCTGTAACCTCACCGTCCGTTCACTGACCTGCACGAGGACTGCCCGGCCCGTCACACGCCTGCTGCAGTTCCTGGAAATTGATAGCGGGAATCACCTGGCGTGCCGAACAGGCGCGCGATTTTCACTGTGCGGGCCGCGTCTTTTGTGTGTCGCCGTCGGCCACCAGATCGTTGCCGACGAGTTCGAGCTTGAGAGGATCGTCTGCCGACAGCTTTTTCTTCGCAATCACACGACGCCAGGTCGTGCTGCCCGTCGCGTCACGGAAAAACGCAACTACGGCAACATATTGCGTATCGGCCTTCATCGGCTGCGTGACGTTCACCGCCCCACCTGGAGACACGACGACGCTGGCCATATCCTGGAGATCCTGGGCAAGCACGGTGCGATCGTCATTGAGAAGATCGTCATACGACGCGGCATCAAATCCCTTGCGGTCTTTGAGTTGATAGATACGCACGGCAACCGAGAACGGCTGGGTGCCAGAAGTGCTGTTTAGCGATGATCGCGCGCTCAGGTCAACGTTCAGCGTCTTGATGGTCTTGTGGAACACTGCGTTATAGGCACTCGCTGTGCCATCCGATACTGATTGCCATGCACCACAGGCCGACAACATGATGCACAAGCCTGCTATGGCCACTACTGAAACTATCCGCACAGGTCCTCCGTGATTCATGAGTTCAGCGAGTCGTAGCGATAAGGCAACTGTGCATATTCCCGGTATTCGCAATGACCGCTCATACGGCGTACCCTTCATCAGTTCCGGCCAACGCGTCCTGCGCCAACTCCTCAGTTGGAACTGCACTGCCGTCCTCTTGTATAGAAGCTACAGTTTGCTCACGGGAGTTTTGATAGACATTCCTATAGCGCAAATAGCCCCCGGTAACGTCCTGAGGCTCCATTCTGGTGGGAAGCCGGAACCCTGCGCGCGAATCGTGCACATAATCGTCGAAGAACTTTTGCACGGAAGTAGGCACGCCATCATTCTCCGTCACAGCAGAAAACAGTTGGCGCGTTTCGCTGCTCACTGGACGCTTTTCCCATGCATATTTTGTTGCCATTACGGGCGAGAGCAAGCCGAGAACCGCTTCAGTTCCCGCTGTTTTCAAGACGGCTTGCAGGCGTGGGCGAATATCATGCACCTGTTCGGCCAGATTGTCCTGCGCCTCGGACAATTGCGCCTGATCATCAGGTGCGGCTCGATTGTAGAAATGACGGCTTTTCAGGTCCATATTCGACGGAAGCGCCTTGCGCCATTGCAGGTACTGACGCGTATGCTGACGAATCATGTCCAGCACACCTTCCTTGCCTGATACACTCGTGCCAATATGGTTATCCTTCCAGTATTCCTTATAAGCCGCGAGTAAATCCGCCGGGATATCAAACTGCTTCTTGAGTGCTTCGAATCCCTTACTATTGATTTCATCACGTGATCTCAGCGGTACCCCCGCCTTGCACGCCTCGTAGCACATGTCGTTCAATGGAATCTGTGATAGCTGGCTAGCTTTGCCCTGCTCGGTGGGTAGGTAGCCACCGCCTACGTCCGAATGCATACCCGGATAAGCCACTTGACGGACGTTGGAAGCCATCTCAAGTGGAAAGCAGCCGCGCTGTTCGTGCAGCGCAATGAAGTGAACGCACTGTTCCACTATTCCAGGAATGGACTGAGTGCCATCGGCCCAAGCCATGTGGCCGTTCACACCGGGTATCATGTTTGGAACACCAACAGATGCAACGGTGTCGAACAATCCAAGGAAATACAGGCGTAGCGGAACGCCCGCCAATGTGAAGTATCCGCCGTCATCGTGTTTCAGCAAATCGTTCAGCCAATTCGTGAATGCTCGCGCTTCTGCCGCACCACGCGAGAAGCCAAACACCGCGACGTTAATCGAGGTAATCGCTCGCTGGCTGCCTTTTAGCACCGCCGCAAGTTTTTCTACCTGCTTTTGTAGGGCTGCGACACGCCGTTGCTTTTCAAACGCCATGTTCGCTAGCATTTCCCCTGCCGCTACACCAGGATCGGCTATCAAACTCCCGGACGTTGTGCTTGATTCTGCGGAGGGAGCATTTGAGCTGATCGAGTTAGCAATAGCTTTGGCTGCGGAGTCGGTGAGCAGAACGTGGCCACCGGTAGCGTAAGCATGTACCGCGTTAAGAACCTTTGTTATACCCCAGTTGATGCGGTCGGCCCCCATGTAGCCTGCTCCCAAGCCGAGTTTATCACCACTCTGGTTGTTGTCACCGAGCTTGTCAAAGGGAGTGCCGACACCTGGGATATAGTCTGCAAAAATCCCATTTTCGCGATCCTCAAGTCTGGCATTAAACAAGCGAGCAATGTTACTGTGTTTGTTACGGGCTTGTTGATTAGCGGTTGTCTTGGGCTCCACCCACTCTAGGTTGTTGCCCGTGCCGTCGAAAAACAATGTGGTGTACACCTGCCCTTGGCAATGCCCGGCTCCTTGCTCGTGAATGCACTGCATTGCGGCAGCCCTTCGGGCCAATTCTTGAGGGCTGAGTTTGCGGTAACCGTCTGCAGGCAGCGGTTCAGGAATGTTGACCGAGTACGACATGTGGATTTTCCTTTTTATCAATTTTACATTTTCGCTTCAGCACCCTTAAGAGGGTAATCTGGGTTGCTTAAGAAAATGATGGCAGTGACGAATACCTTGATCTCTCCATTACGAAGAAAGTGGACATGAAACTCACCTCCGTCTTCCGAGGTATATGGAGGAACGGGGACAACACGGCTTTGTGGATGCTCGTTATACTGATCCGTCCATGTCACCGTCACGGTCATGCCAGGGGTGTATTTCTCCGGAATGGCAATACAGCAGGAAGCCCCACCGCCACTGTGCGCGGCTTCAAATGCGCCACCTCGATCATTCACTGAAAAATCGCCGATAGCGTGATCGGTATGGTTATAGCCCACAACATCGAGCCCCATCGTTTGGTTGCTAGACGAGGTGTAGGCATTACCGTTGTTAGGCTCAGCATGACAACTGGAAATCAAGGCACTCAGCAGTGCGAAAGCCAGTCTCAAAACTAATTTTCTTAGTGTCATCATATTGCTCGACTGTTGTGTCGTGTGACCAAATAAGATATTTGGATCGGTATTTTTATTTCATCTACCTCGTAGCTTCATCGCCCTTGAGCGGGTAGTCCGGTTATGAAAACGAGGTCTGTTAAAGTGGACCCCACAGTCAAGACAGCCACAATGAATCACCACATCCTGCACGATCAGACGGAAGGCCTCCTGAGGCGGCGGATCGATCATGCTCCAGTCACGCAACTGCGGCCAGAACGCTTCGGATGCCGAAATTACAACTTGGTCAACCTGGTCGACGTCCGCCGGCCGGCCCGGCAGTGGCGCCTCAATCATGAGCGACACGCCGGGCACTATGCCCTGGACCCGCACGGGGTTACCGGCCACGGACCACGAGCCCACTATCGCACCGAGCAGCATGGCTTGTGCCATTCCATCGTGGCGGCCCCGCAGTGTCATCTCCTTGACCCATTCGCCTTCAGAAGTCGATCGGGCCGCAACCTTCTTGCCATTACCCAGAGCGAAGCGTTGCTTCATCGTGTATCTCACCGTCCGTTCACTAACCTGCACGAGGACTGCCCGGCCCGTCACACGCCTGCTGCAGTTCCTCGAAATTAATAGCGGGAATCACCTGGCGTGCCAAACAGGCGCGCGATTTTCACTGTGCGGGCCGCGTCTTTTGTGTGTCGCCGTCGGCCACCAGATCGTTGCCGACGAGTTCGAGCTTGAGAGGATCGTCTGCCGACAGCTTTTTCTTCGCAATCACACGACGCCAGGTCGTGCTGCCCGTCGCGTCACGGAAAAACGCGGCCACCGCCACGTATTGCGTATCGGCCTTCATCGGTTGCGTGACGTTCACCGCCCCACCCGGGGACACGACGACGCTGGCCATATCCAGGAGATCTGCGCCAAGCACCGCACGGTCGTCGTTAAGCAGGTCGTCGTATGATGCAGCATCAACTCCCTTGTGGTCCTTGAGCTGATAGATACGCACGGCAACCGAAAAAGGCTGCGAGCCCGAAGAGCTGTTCAGCGATGACCGCGCGCTCAGGTCAACGTTGAGCGTCTTGACGGTCTTGTGGAACACTGCGTTATAAGCGCTCGCCGTGCCGTCCGACACCGATTGCCACGCACCACACGCCGACAGCATGAGGCACAAGCCTGCTGTGGCCACTACAGGAAACATCCGCACTGGTCCTCCGTGATTCATGTGCTCAATGAATCGTAGCGATCTGAATTTCGAAGGCATTTTGAATACCCCTGAAGCACTGCTTACGCAGTGGCATCTTCCCCAGTGCCAGCCAACGCGTCTTGCGCAACTTGCTGGGCTCCGGGTGCTGTAGGTTCCTGCGCTGATGACGCAACAATCTGCTCCTGGCTATTCTGATATACATTCCGATAGCGCAGGTACCCGCCCGTAATGTCCTGTGGTTCCATATTTGTCGGAATCCGGAATCCAGCGCGTGAGTCGTGCAGGTAGTCATTGAAAAGCCTATGCACGCCGTCTGGGACAACGGCATTTTCGGTGACAGCCGAAAACAATTCGCGGGTTTCACCACTTGTCGGGCGATGCTCCCAAGCGTACTTTGCCGCTTTAACGGGTGAGAGCAGACCTAGCATCGCTTCGGTTCCTACGGTCTTCAGTGGAGATTGCAGACTCGTGCGAATTGCGCTTACCTGTTCCGCCAGATCGTCCTGCGCCTCTTTCAATTGCAACCTGTCATCTTGTGCTGCGGCCGTATAGTAATTGCGATTTTTAAGATCTAGCTGTGTCGGCAATGCCTTGCGCCACTGCAGATACTGGCGCGTATGCTGATGAATCATATCCAGCACACCACTCTGGCCAGACGCACTCGTAACGATATGGTTATCGCTCCAGTAGCCTTTATAAGTGGCAAGCAAATCAGCGGAAATTTCAAAGGCTGATTTCTGCGCGGGGCGGCTATTGATCTCATCGCGAGACAAGAGCGGGACACCCGCCTTAACTGCTTCGTAGTACATGTCGTTCAACGGAATCTGTGACAGTTGTCCGGTCTTTCCCTGTTCAGTCGGCAGGTATCCGCCGCCGATATCCGAGTGCATGCCGGGGTATGCCACTTGACGAACATTGGAGGCCATTTCAAGAGGAAAGCATGCACGTTGTTCGTGCAACGCAACGAAATGGACGCACTGCTCGACAAACGACGGGATAGATTGCGTGCCACTCGCCCATGCCATATGGCCATTTACACCAGGTATCATGTTGGGGACACCCACGGATGCGACGGTGTCGAACAGACCCATGAAATACAGACGTATCGGTACGCCTGCCAGTGTGTTATAGCCGCCGTCGTTCTGCCTAAGCAATTCACCCAGCCAGTTCGAAAATGCGCGAGCTTCTGCTGCGCCACGCGAAAATCCGAAAACTGCGACGTTGACGGAGGTAACTTTGCGCTGGCTATTCTTCAGGGCCACTTCGAGCTTGTCTTCCCATTTGCGTAGGGCCGCGATACGGCGTTGCTTTTCCATAGCCATGTTCGCCAGCGTCTGTCCTAACTTTGCCCCTAAACCGACAGTGATGGAGGCGGCGAGTGTTCCGCCCATCATCCCTCCTGAATCGGAATTCGAGCTGGAACTGATGGAGTTAACGAGCTGTTTGGCTGCATCATCGGTGATTAGCACATGGCCATCCGTGGCATACGCATGTATTGAATTCAGGATTCGCGTGATGCTCCAGTTAATACGGTCAGCTCCCATGTAACCAGCACCCAAGCCGAGCGTATTCCCGCTCTGGTTGTTGTCGCCGATGTCCGACATTGGGGTGCCAACACCAGTGATGTACCACGGAAATAATCCTGACTTTGCATCCGGAATTGCGGCGTTAAAAAGCCGAGCGACATTGCTGTGTTTGTTCCGATCCTTCTGTGTACCGCTGGTCTTGGGCTCTGTCCAGTCTTGGTTGTTGCCGGTTCCATCGAAAAATACGGTGGCATACACTTGCCCTTGGCAATGGCCAGCCTCCTGCTTGTGTATGCAATCCATCGCAGCAGCTCGTTTAGCCAATTCGCGTGGGGAAAGCTGGCGATAGCCATCTGAAGGGAGCGGTTCCGGAATCGTGATCGTGTAAGACATTCTCTTCGTCCTTTTTATTTGATCTACATCGTGGCTTCATCGCCCTTGAGCGGGTAGTCCGGATTAGTTATGAAAACGAGGTCTGTGACGAACACCTTGATCTCACCACTCCGGAGAAAGTGCACTGCAAATACTCCTGTGTCTTTTGGACTAAAAGGCGGAACTGTGACAATGCGGCTTTGGGGGTTCTTGTTGTAGGCATCCGTCCACTTCACCGTCACGGTCATGCCGGGGCTAAATTTCGCAGGAAGAGCTACACAGCAGGCAAACCCCCCTTGTTCGTGCTTGCCTATGTAGGAACCAGCTTCACTGTTAACGGAAAAATTGCCGATATCGTGGTCTGTATGGTTGTAGCCCACAACGTCGAGGCCCATGGTCTCATCGGCTTTCGCGGTGCGATGGAGGGCCAATGCGCCCGAAAGTGCGAGGATCGAGACAAAGGCAACAATTTTGAGTAAGCGATTCATGTTTGCGTCCTTGTTATGTTTCACAGCTCTAGCGAGTCATAGCGACCAAGATTGATCGTCACCGTCTGGTCGACCGCGGGCATCAGCAGTGCTGTCCAGGCCAGACGTGGCCGGTGCACTCCAACTGGTGTGGAGCCGCCCGTCAGTGCAAGCGTAGGCGCCGCCGAGGCAGGAATTTCCATGCGTAATACCGCGTCCGCCTTATCACCGAGGTAAAGGCCCACGAGGCGCATCAGATCCTGATGGAGGACCTCTCCCGGCAGCAGCGCGTGCGTCTGGGCGACATCAAGCGGCCGGATGGTGATGAGCACAGCCTGTGATCGATCCAGCACGCGAGCGCCTAGCACGTGGCCATCACCCAGACCGCTCAACGCCGGCGCGTTTGCCCTGCGTGCGCTCGGTCTTGCGGTCAACCCCTGCTGTTGCTCGACCGGCGTCCACTGCGCGTAGAACTCGCGCACCGTGACGGCCGCGCCGTTGAGCAGATGGGCCACAACGCCTGCTACCCCCTCGGCCGGTCGCGTACGCTGCATGAAGAGCCCAACGAGTGCCAGAAGCCGGGACGGCGCCAGCCCGGATTTGCCCGCCGGATCCCCGATACCGAACCCTGCGAGAGACAGTAGATATTTCGAGATCGCGTCTGTGCCGCCGGGGCGGAAATTGACCGGGTAGTGGTACTTGAGCCAGGCGCGATAGAGGAGCGAGACGATGCGATGGTTGAAGATATCGAGAAAGGCCATGGCCTTCTCGTACCCTTCCCGGCGCAGCACGATGTCGTCGATCAGATGTGGCGGCATCGCCGCGTCGACACCGTAGAGGCCAAGGAAGGTAGTCTGCACCGATGGCGGCGCATCCTCGTTCTCGTCATCGAACGAAATACCCGCGACTTCGGAGGTCGGGAAGCCTGCGCGCGCTCGTGGCTGGAAACGCACCGGCTCATGCTCCGGCGTGTCCTGTGTCCCGAAGCCGGGTTTGTCCGGCGACTGGAGCTCGAGCAGGCGCAGCAACTGGAGCACATTCATGCGCGGCGCCGCGGACAGCAGCGCGCGGACCAGCGGCGCAAGTTTAGGCCTGCGTGCATGTCCGTTACCGCGCACGACATCCATCTCGCTCATAGCGGCGCCCTGTCCGACTTGCTGGCCGGCCACTCGACGCGCTCCTGCGTTGGCAGACTGACGATGACGAGTTGCGTGAACAGGTTCACGTCGGCATAGAGTTCAAAAAAGCGGTGCAGCATTTCACCGAAGAGCATCATGTCGCCCTCACCGGCAAATGCATGACTGTCAAGGGTCACCTCGATCTGCACACCTCGCTCGACGGCGCCCTGCATGACCTTGCGCAAGCCCTTGCGGGTCACCTTCTGGATGCCGTTGAGCCGTCTCCGGTTCATCTCGCCGTCGGTCCAGTCGTAGAGGCCGAGTGTGCCACGCAGCACTTCCGCGTCGAGCAACGACAGGTAATTCGGCGTCAGGTGAGACAGGATGCGCCACTGGAAGCGGTCGCCGGTCGGCGGATGGAGCGGCAGTGTGGGAGAAACGAGGTTGCGCACGCGCGCGACGTTCGAGATGCCTTTCCCCATTTCGTTGATGCTGGCTTCGCGCAAGCCTTTGCGCGGCAGCATGCCGTTCGTACCCGTGACGCGCAGCGACAGCGTTTCGCGCGGCAGTTCTTCGGCGTTTTCCCACGCGTGGCCGCCCAGCACCAGCCACGTTTCGTAGAGACCCTTCACGCCTTGCTGGACGCGCGTATGGTAGTAACGCTCGGGCGCATCGTGCCGGAGCATACCGCCGCGGTGCTTGAAGCTCGAGAACGGTACGTATTCGACGCGGTCTCCGGATGCGTGATCGTGCGCATCGACCGCATCGACCGAATACGTTTCAACGTGCTCACCATGGCGCAGCCGCGGCCGCACAACGTAAGACGTGGCTTGATGATCGACACGGATCGGCTCCGCGTCCATGCGGAACAGGTTAATGATTGGCGTGCAGAACAACCGGATGTTCTTTTCCGAGAACCGCAGATCGGCCGGGTACGCCTGGTTCAGTACCACCTCGATCTCAAACTCGGTCACTCTCGGCGCGAGGGAGGCGAGATCAATGCCGTGAAGGTCAACGAAAAGGAACTTCTCGGGAAAGCTGAAATATTCCAGGAGCAGCTGATAGCCGCCAAAGGCGTTGTCCGGCTTCGGCCACAACCGCTCGTCGGCCGCGAAACCGGTCGTCGCGAAACAGGCGTCGGGCAACGATTTCGGCTCGCCATCGCGTACAGCAGGTATCCGCAGCAGGATATCGTCGACGTGACGTGTCAGCGCGAGATGCAGGGCCATGGCCACCGGCCGGTCCGCGTTCAGGTAGAGCCTCAGGTGCGGCACGTTCAGCGTGTTCTGTCGCGACTGGGCTTCGATCTGGAACGTCAGACGGATGGTCGAACGCCCGTCCGCGCGCGTGCCGGCGCTGGCCGACTTCAGGTGCAGCGGCAGCAGGTCCACCGGCCACGTCGTGCGATAAGTGCAGCGCGTGCCCTCCTGGCCGATAGGATCGGAACGCACTTCAATGCCGGCCGGAATCGTCTCGCGTTTCTGCAATGTGCCGAAGTCCGGCTCGAGCTCAAGGATGGAGAGCGATGGGAGCGTACGCAGATAGTGTGGCCACAGCAGGCTCACTAGCGCCTCGGTGATTTCCGGCAGTTCGTCGTCGAGTTTCTCGCGCAGGCGCCCGACCAGAAACGCGAAGCCTTCGAAAAGCCGCTCGACGTAGGGATCGCGCTCGCCCACGCGATCAAGATTGAGCATCCGTGCGCGATCCGGATGGGTATTGGCAAACTCCCGACCGGCTTCGGTCAGGTAGCGCATCTCGGCTTCGTAATAGCGCAGCGTGGAATCGTCGTTCATGCAATATCTCCTGTCTTCTTACAGAACGGCGATGGCCCGTGCAGGATCGAGCACGGTCATCTCATTGCCGAGTTTTTCAATCTGCCGGGTGATGGCCGGTTTGTCGGCATCCTTCCGGTTCATGGATGCCTTGAGGGTTTTGAGCAGATGGTGCTTGACCTCGAATGTCAGCGACGGCTCCCATCCTGCGAGCCGGAACAGCGGGCCCCCGGCGTCCAGCTCGTTCAGCAGGCGAACGCAGATCTCCGGCCGTCCCGCGCCATCGGCGACGCGCGCCATGACCCAGCGTTGCAGGTAGCGTTGGCGGTCAGTGCGGATTCCGGGCAACCCATCGATCCAGGCAAAAGCGACCTCGATACCCTGTGACTGCGCGAGCTCGTGCGCCTGCTCCTCCATCTCCTGCCAGTTCGCGACGGCGCCATCTTCATCGTCGGTCGACACGGGCAATGCTGCGAGCGCTTCGCCCTGGTCGAGATTGCGCACGACCGCATGGCTCGCAATCCACTCGAGCGTCGCGTCGTCGGCGAACGGCGTGCCGTCGTTGAAGGCCAGCTTCTGGATACCAGGGAGGCGCTCGAGGAAAAGCGCGAAGTCCGTGCGCAGGATGTCGCGCCACTCCGTGTACGGCGACCCGGCGTGATCAAGTGCGACGTGCTGGAAATACTGCAGGTCGAGCCACAGGTGATTGACGCCTTCCATGTACGCGCCTTCCACGCGTTCAAGCAGCTCTGGCCACTGCTTTTGCAGGACGAGCCGCTTGAACTGCTGCCGCAGCTCGGCTCGCGGCGGCACAAGACGTGTGCGGCCCTGCGCATCGGCCGGCGGTACTTCATGAACGGTATCCCAGCGCATGCAGCGCACCAGACGGGCAGCCGGCAGGTAGCCATGATCTTCGTCGCGCAGGTATTTCGCCAGCATGCGGGTATGCTCAAGCGCATCGCGTGTCGAGGCAATCGGTGTCGCACCACCGCCGAGCGCTCCCGTTCCGCCCGACATCGCGGTAGAACCCTCTGGCACCGGCCGCACCACGTCTTCGCTGCCTTCGAAACGGGACACCAGCGCCTGGAGGTTCGGGCGGGCTGCCTCGGGCCATTCCCCCGTTTTGCCAACCAGCAGGTTCAGCGCCGCCATCGACCGTTCGAGCTCCGCCGGCGCAAACTCACCGTGGCGGTCAAGCTGTTCCAGTACGCGCGCTGTCGCAACCCATTCGATCGCCGAGCGCTTCGCTTCGTCGCGGCCCGGTAGCAGCGCATGTCCGAAACGGTCGACAAGTGCAGCAATGAGCTCGAGGCCGTCCGCCAAACCTGCCGCGCCATCCTGACGGACACGGGCGAAGACGTAGTAGCCCGCAAGACGCAGATCCTTGCCGGCTTCACAAAGCATCTGCTGGCAGGACTGGACGATCAACGCATCGTCGATGTCGGACAGCTTGCCGATCTCTTCCTTGACCGCAATAAAGGCGTCGTCGTATCCGGGATCCCGGCCCACGCCCTTCCCGTCCGCGGACGGTAGCGGCTTGAGCCAAGCTTCCCATGCGCTGAACCGCTCACGTGCAAGCTCATCCGGGTTGCGTGCGCCGAAGAGCTGCTTGATGAAATTGGCGAACATGTTCATTCGGTGTCAGGCGCTGCACCGTGAGGAAGTGAAATCGCCGCGTGACGGGCGGCTGCGACCGCCGACGCTGGCAGCGGCGGCGGCCCTGCGGTCTTCGCCCCAGCGCCCGACGCTGCAGCCGGCGCGAAGATTCTCGTGGGTATCGCGAAACCACGCAGGGCGAGGAGTTCCAGTGGGCCGCGGCCTGCGTCGGTGCGCATCACATACGTGAGCGGGTGTGTAACGTTTTTCGGCACCGCAGCCTCGGGCGCCTTCGCCGTCAGCGTCGTGGAGTCACTCGCCATCGTTGGCGCCGCAGCCGAGGCCGGTGTCGACGCCACCGCGGCGGCCGCCGCGGTGGCCGGTACAGGACCTGGCGAGGCGAGCCACGTCAGCTTGTATCGCGTATCCGAGAGCGGTTCGATGCTGGCCGACGCCAGCATGCGCACGAATGCCCAACGTCCCTGCCTTTCGAAACCCTTGTTCAGGCCAGATTGCACGGTCTGCCACTCAAGGCGCGTGCCGGTGACGAGCAGATCGTTACCCGGCCAGACGAACGGCTGCCACCGATCGGCCGAGTTCAGATACCTCAGCGTCTGTCCGTCGACGGTGAGCTGCGTTTCCGTGACATCGGCGCTCGGTTGCGGCATCAGATCGAAGCGGTACTGCGCGGCGCCGGATGCGAGCATGTGAGACGCGATGCCCTGCAGCACGTTGATCGCCTTCAGGAATGCCGGATCGAACCGCAGCCCCGCGCCGGCACTGCCCGGCACCCAGCGATCGCCATGCAGCTCAAGCGCACCGGCGAGTTGCTGGTTGATGAACGCGGGTACAAGGCCGGTCTGGTCACGCAGGAAACGAACGAGCTCCGGGAAAGACGCGTCGTCATCGCTCGAGGCGAACGGATAGCGTCCTTGGAACGCACGCGCCCATGGCTCAACGATGGTCTGTCGCCAGGCATCGTTCAGGCTCGCCTGTGCCGGCTGCATGACTGCCTGCATGGCCTGGTCAACGGGCCGCAGGAAAAGCGAATCCCCGAGCCCTGACCACTGCTCCCCGAGGCTCGCTGCGACGAGGCTCGCGTAGGTACGGGTATCGGATAGCTCGGAACTCTTGCCCTGGAACTGCGCCTGCGCAACCTGCCGGGCCTGATCATCCATGCTCCCGCTGTTGGTCATGGCCTCGATCTTCAAACGCAACGTTGTAATGGCGTCGAGGTAGCGCTGCAGGCTGATGTTCGAGTCAACCTTGCCCTGTGGCTGGGCAGCACTGACGAGACGCAGGACCGGACCGAAGGACGCATCCAGAGGAGCGGTAGGAATGACGGCCTGCGCGGCGCCCTCCACTGCTCCAGCATAGGCGCGGCCCCCCATCAGGCTTTGGGCCTTGGCGACGAGATTATCTGAAAGCGACGCGATGTTCTCCCCCGCGCGGCCCTGATACTCGAGCGCTTTCATCAGCGCGATCATGGGCGACTGACGGGAATCCGCGAAGAGGCGTAGCTGTTCGGCAATCGCGGGCAGCGTAGGAGCGCTCACCCACTGAATCGAGTTGGCGAAAGCCTGCCACTGTCGGGCGTATTCGTCGAAATACATGTCACGCAGCGCCTTGCGAAGCGCATCGACCGACTGGGTCGGTTGAGTCGTTGCCGATGCGTTCAACACCCAGTCGGCCGTCACGTTCTGGCGTTGCGCCGCTTCATCGATCGCCTGCGCGATCTGCCCGTCCCATGCCTGCCGCGTATAGACACCTGGCACCGTGGCGCTGGTGCGGAACAGGCCGCGCGCATCGGTCCCAGCCAGCAGCGTAGCAAGCGACTGATCGCCGTACTTGCCGGTAGCCGCGTCCAGGATCGAGTGATAGATCGTGTCCGTCGAATTGCTTGTCCCGATCAGGGCGAGGAGCACCTGTCGTGTGTTATTCACGAGATCCGTACGCGGCTGGATCGCCCACTCCGGGTGCGACGGCAGATGCTGCGCGAAGAACGGGAAAAACTGGTGAGCGAGGTCCTGTCGCTCGCCGACGGTCAGGCTGGCGTTGGTGATCCAGTTCCACGTCAGTTCAGGCACCATCGCCTTTGCGTCGGCCCGCTGCGGCTCAGCAAGCATGAGGTAGGTGCGAAGTGTCTTGTGTCCAGCCAGTGCCTGCTGGCTCGTGCTCTCATCCGAAACGTCCGTGCGCATGGCGGCCACGGTTGTCAGCGACGATTCGAGTCCCTGCTGCGTCGGTGAGACGAGCAAACGACGACTCGCGGGGGTATAGGCGTGCCACAGGCCGGCGAGAATCGATTTATCGCGGTTGAGGCCGAAGCGCGAATACCACGGTGCGCCTGCCGACGCGCGGTATTCGAAACGTTCAATGTCTTGCTGGATATCGAGCAGCGTGTGCAGGCCAGGGCGGCCGTCAGGCGTCGAGGCGAGTTGACTGGCCAGCCGGTTTGCGAACACGAGCTCTCGCGTATTGTCTCCGGCGGAGATGAACATGCCGGCAATCCAGATACACATCAAAACAATAACAACCGACGCACAAATCGTGCTGGGGTGCCAGCCAGTGCGGCGGCCGCCGGCTTTGCTGCCGGCCTTTCCAATTACGCTCCAGATCGCGGGCAAACCAGCCGTCTCTGGGTCCGCCGTGATCGCACCTCCCGCTGCAGGCAAAAACCACAAACCTCGAATGTCCACTGAGCTTCTCACGGACGTCGATAGCGCCACCAGGAAATCAGCAAGTGTCTTGCAACGGTGCTCAATTAGCACCGACAGTCCAGCGAGGTAACGGCGCCGCAAATCCTCGGCAATATGCCGGGTTCCAGTAACAGCGAGCCGGTTGCCGAGGGCCGATAAAGCGTCTGCCGTAGTGGCAGGATCGTATTTTCGTGGAAGGAGGCAACCGATCGGTTCAGTAGCTTCTTTGTCCAACGCTTTGATGCCTGAATCAGCAACCAGGTAGACGGGTGCCGAAAAGCGCAACACGCGGGTTATGCCAAAAAGCAGAGAGCCGAGTGATGCTGAACGCCGCTCCGACGTGAATGCCTCGGCCCGGCCATCAATGACGAGCGCAACGGCGTCAATGGGTCGGTGCCTACGAAGTTTGCGGAGCTTGAGTAACCATGCTTCATCGGGCAACCCACTCTTGTTTCGCGGTGCCCAAAGAAGAACGACATCATTGGTTACGGTCCACTGCTTTTTCGCCAGGAAAGGTAACTGGTTTGTAACAAGGCGGTCATCACCGGACACGAGCACCCATGGCAAGCAATAATTCCAGCGCCAACCAAATCGGGTACGTAACTCCTGTTCGAGTTCCGCTTCCCAATTTAGATTCTCAGTCGATACAACGCGAGCAGCTGCGTCACGAGCGTATCGGTCAGATTTCCTGGTCGGAGCGAGCTGGGCAAACCGTCTCCAAGCCCATGCGAGCGCACTTTGGAGCAGCAGTAGAACCGCCCCCGCAAGCAACACCGCGAGCACTCGGACCGTCGGCGAGGGATTGATCGACTCGCCTTTAAACAAGGCAGTTGCAGCCAGCCCGATTGTCATCGTTCCGACGACAATCCAGTATCCCAATACCTTCTTGTTTTTCATCCAGTCTGTTCCGCTTGATTTATTTGCCCTGCGGCCCGAACCATGGCCAATCGAATGGAGCCTTGCCGGCTACATACGAGTTGTGGTGATCCTGCTTCGTGCGCCTGTTCAGCTGCGAGCGCAACGGCGAGCCAAGCTGCTGCTACGCCGGCATTTCCCAACGCCGCATCGATGTCGTGGACGCCGGCAGGCTCATTTGCCTCGACCAATCCGAGTTCGAGATCGGACACAGCCTTTGACAGAATGTCCTCGTCATTCCCAATGAGGCCGGTCTGCCAGAGATCACAAATTTCCTTCGGCTCGGCGATTCCCCATAGCAAACTCTCTGACACTTCGTCTACGGTCAGTTCACCCGACACTTCCACCGGTCGATGTAGCTGAGCAATTGCGTCAAGGCCTATGCGTTGAACAAGTGGTGCCCATGCCATCAGCATCGCTACGGCAGCCTCCGAAGTGTTCGGCGAGGCGTCGTCAGAAACTTCAACGGATATGAACAACCCGAACTTCTCCAGCGACGGTCCACCATGAATGTCAAGCCACTCATCGATAGCCATCAAGCCTTCATCTTTTGTGAGGCGGAGCGGCTCTGCTAATGTAATTCCGGTCGACTTCGCGCAATTGCGCCAAGCGTCTTGGATCTGGTCATCGCTTAACGCTTCTGGCATTTCTAAATACACGTCAAGCGGCATGTTTGACGGCACGCTCTGAATCATGGAACGAGCATTGAGCATCAATTCAGTTAGGCATAGCTGAAAGCGCTCCAAACTCTCCGTACCATCGAGAAGGTCGAGTTGAGTTCGACGCTGCGCTATGCCTGTAATCGCTGATTGTTGGGAACGGAGCGCGCGCTCTCCGCTCGCAATGCGTGCGCCAATGGCCCAGCTTCCCATGGCAGTAAGGTACGTTAGTCCAAGGACAGTGAGAGGCTCGCGGCCAAACCTGATCGCTTCCGTTCGATCAGCTAAAGCGGTTTCCTTTTCTGCCTCATGAATCGAAACTTGTTGACCATAGTAAAGCCACCTCAGGCCGAAGACGAAGCCGGCGAACATGGCCGGAAGAACCGCGGTCCGGACCCCGAACCACGGATCTGCGGTTGACTTCCCGTGTGGCCACGTCCATATCGACAGGGCTACCCCGAACGCGGCAAGCAAAACGCCAACACCGCCCCAAATAAACAAGTTGGGCGGTGAAGGCGGCGTTTGGTCCTCATGCGACGGCGGTAACTCGACTGGCATCGTCAACCCAAACTGGAGATCAATCTGCAACCGCACGTCGCATGATATCCATCCCTAGCAAGCGGGACCCCATTGTCGTTGGCCTTTGGATCGCCCTCCGTTATCAGATTGGGACGCACATCAGGATGCTTCGGGCACGTCACTTGATCTCCCTTTCGTGCCACAAATCGGCCACGCATGCGAACCTTCTTTGACGCAGTGATCACTTTGCCGCCATGATCGGTACTATCACCCAGTCGAATGAAATTTCTCATATCAGCCTGCTCGCTTATACGGTTACGTCAAAGCCATCTGTGGCGTGGAACTCGACCCGCTGGCATCGTACGATGCGTCTTGCGGGACCGAGGCCGTTTTCAGAGAAGCACGCTCATTTTCATAAATATTCCGATATCGTAGATAACCAGCGGTTATGGCGGAAGGCTCAAGGCCCACGACTGGAAGAGTGAATCCGGCGCGTGAATCGTGAACGTAGTCGTCGAAGAAAGCTTTCGCCTCGTCCGGCAAATTTTCGTGCCTATCCAATTCAGCGAGCAAACTATGTGTAACTGGATCGATCGACTTGGTCGGCGGGACACCTCCGTACAGCCCAGCGAGGCTATAAGTGCCCACATGACTTGAAGCTACATTCTCTGCGCTCAATTGGAGGCGTAGTTTCTTGATCTGGGCCATCAGATCAATCTCTGCATTTGAAAGGTCGTCTTTGTCTTTCCTTTCGGCATCCCGAAAAAATCTGCGCGTCGTCAGATCTTTACCGGCGACGAGCATTCCCCCACGCCATTGCAAGTATTGGCGAGTGTGCTGGCGTATCAAATCAAGCGCATCTCCACCTGCCTGAATACCGCAGCGAGCCCAATATTCGTTGTACGCCGTAGCCAAGGCCTTAGGGATGTCGAATTCCTTTTTCAGATCGCTGCGTTGTCGGATCTCGTCGATCAACAAAAGCGGAACTCCCGCTCGTATCGCCTCAAAATGCATGTCGTTCAACGGAATCTGTGAACACTGCGCGAGCTTGCCCTGCTCGGTGGGCAGATAGCCGCCTCCCACGTCAGAGTGCATACCAGGATAGAGCTTCTGCTTAACAGATTTGGCTGTCTCCAGCGGAAAGCTCGCGCGTTGCTCGTGGAGTGCGACATAGTGCACACATTGCTCTACCGTCGCAGGGATCTCCATACTCCCGTCAGCCCACGCTAGGTGGCCGTTGATGCCGGGCATGACATTTGGAATTCCGACGGACGCGACCGTGTCGAACAAACCGACAAAATAAATACGGATTGGCAGGCCTGCCAATTCATACCCACCATCGTCCTGCCGCACAAGCTCGCTGAACCAGTTTACAAATGCCCTCGCTTCCGCGGCTCCGCGCGAAAAACCGAAGACCGCTACGTTAATTTGCGTGACCTTCCTTTGACTGCCTTGGACCGCGGCGGTCAACTTCTTCTCCCACGTGTTCAAGACCATCCTGCGGTACGTTGTTTCGAACGAGAGCGCACCAACAGAAGAACTCATGTTGTTGACTATGGTCTTAACGGTCGCGCCTGGAAACAAAAGAGCGCCGCCGGTAGCGTATGCGTGGACCGCTTCAAAAACTCGCGTAATACCCCAATTGATGCGGTCGGCTCCCATGTAGCCGGCAGCACCGCCCGCACGCACGGAACCAAAAAGGACCTTTCCGCCATCGTTGTCACCAACCTCCTTGCAAGGAGTTCCGACACCGGAAATGTAATATGAAAAAAATCCACTAGCCGGATCATCAATTCTGGCGTTGAAGAGCCTTGCAACATTACTGTGTCCGTTCAACGGCTGATCGACTTCCTTATTATTGTTCGTCCCGTCGAAGTACATCGTGACATAGACTTGTCCTTGGCACTGGGCTGTCTCCCTGCTACGGATGCAAGTAAGTGCGCGTTGACGTTGTGCCATTTCCCGGGGTGAGAGCTTTCGATAGCCTTCAGCTGGGACCGGATCCGGAATCGTTGCTGTCGTTGACATATTTTCCTAGTCTCAAGATTGCGTCATGTAGATCACAGCTTCGCTTCGGCACCGGAGAGTGGATACTTTGGATGCCCCAACATATACATAGTGACGAATACCTTAACGTCTCCGCCGCGAAGAAAGTGAACGTTGAATGCACCTCCGTCTTCGGGCTTGTACGGCGGTACTTCTACTACCTTTTCCCGTGTCTTGCCGACTTCCTCTCCGCCCCATCGAACAGTGACTGTCATGCCTGGTTTGTAGTTATTGGGAATTGCGACGCAACACACGAAGCCACCACCGCCTTCATGCTTTCCAAGATATGCGCCGCCTTGGCCATTTACGGTGAAAAAGCCGATGTCATGGTTTGTATGGTTGTAGCCAACAACTTCAAGCGCCATCGTTTCGTCGCTCGCCACACAGCTGGACAGAGCAAAAGCAAGCAGTATCGAAGCGACTATTTTCGCGGCGAGTCGTAACGAGCTCATCGGATTGATTCCTGTTAAATAGGTTTACAAACCACCTCCATTCTCTTATGCACGGGCGGCTGACGCTTACATCGCACAGGGCTTTAGCTCCACAGATCCTTGATTTCTAACTGACTATGTCGTAGAACGGTTGCCGTGAGTCGGAACCGCAAACGTCCACCTTGTCTCACAGGCTCGCTGCTCGGTGTGGAGCAGTACCGTCCCCAAGTAACTCGCGACATATGCCGCCACGATAGACGCCAACGCGGCTCCAAGGCCGTAGCACAATCGCTTCCAGGTCAGCTGCGGCTTCACCCATGCGACAGCGCAACCAATGAAAACAGATGCTGGTACGGTAGCAAACAGCGAAAATCCCAGAAACAGAACGAGTCCCCCGCTCATATCGCCGCTTACACATATGTGGCGATAGGCACCGTCGATACCCGATGCGATAAGCGCGTTGAGCATGATGAAACCGACGATGGAAAAAGCACAGACGTAAGCAAGCGCGAAAAAAGTACGCTTCACCCGCATCATTAGAGTCCCAGTGATGTTTCGTTTCCGCTTCGGTCGAACGAGCCTCCGAGGTCCATTTCGCTTATTTCCCAAATCGGCTTGCCGACTTTCCAGACTTCTTCTGGAAGGTTCTCTATCCATTGTCGAAACGATTCCTTGTTGTCAGCAAAGCCAGCTTTCAAACGATCCGCTACGACGGCATGTTCAACGTATGCTCCGGATGTAGAAAGAGCGAGAATCATCAGCTCAAGTTGATTACCACGGTCCGTTACACCAAATTGCCGTGCCTTCTGCCACTGACTGCTAATAAACGAATGCAATACGTGACGAGGAACGCGATCGATCTCCGCCCGAATGTTTCGCCGAAGTTCATAGATGAGCACGTCCGGCTCTGCTGCGTCGAATAACGCTTGCCCCTGCGCAGTGTCGAGTGTGAGCGGAATAGATTCTCGTGGCCGATGTCCGTCCGTAACGACTTGCAATCGTTGCTCCTGAACGGCGCCGACGCGGTCGTAGTACTTCCAGGCAGTGATACCGTCACTAAATGTTGCCGCCTGACGAGGACTCAGGACGCCCATCAACGCGGGGAGAATGCGCGTGTCGTACCATCGCATCACCATCAACTTGCCATTTGGCATCTCGAAAAGGTGAAACTGCCGGAGGTGGTCGCCGAGTTCCTGAAGAGATTTGGTCGAATCCAGCATACTCATACAGGGTTTCATGAGGCCCACTCGTGTCGTCTCTTCAACAACAGCATGCGTGAATTCACAGGCAACTGTGACGTCAATCAGAAGCGGTGCGATGTCGCGGAAAGGCTCCTCCGCGTGACCGTCAAACAACGAAATGTAGTGCGCGCCCAGTCGGTCAAGTCGACTGGAAAAGCGCATATGCTGGCTCGAATCGAACAGAATATAGCGGTACACGGAACCCCCTAGTTGGCGTATACACCGGGCGAACCTTGGCGCATGGCATCGATGAGGCAACTCTTACAGGTCGTTCGAGGGAATTGTGGAAGTGGAACGGTTTCCGAGCCCGGGTCCACAGTGTCCCAAAATGCGCAGCGCTCAAGGATGTCCCCAGGCGAGACGTTTTCGATACCACTACCCGTAATCTTGATGTAGGACCCGCCGGAGCCAATCCAGACTTCCTTGGACGCCGAAATGACCACTCTGCCGTTTGTGCTGGTGACAGTAAGATCCTTCAGGGAACCTAGGGACATTTCGTCTCCCTGAGCCTGTATTTCGACTTTCCCTTGATTGGCAAAGATTTTGAGTCCGAGCTTCTGCGCAAAAAGGGAAATCGCGTCACCTGCAGCTACCGTCAGCTTTCGCAGCACGCCGACCTCAGCATTACCGCCGGCCGTAGCGACGAGGTTCTTGGCTGCGCTGACCTGGAGATGATCACCAGAAACGAGGCCCATACCAGCCGGCGCACTTAACAGGATGCCCGCCTGCTTGAGGCCTTTGAGCGTGTCGTTCAGCAAATCGCGCTGCTTTTCGACTTCCGCCGCATATGCGTTTGCAGTTTTCGCAGCATCTGACAGAGTCTGCATTTGCTCAAGGGCCTGCTGAAGGAGATCCTCAGCGGCGCGCATATCCAGTTGCTTACCGGAAGCCACAGGTTGATCGTCGGCAGAAACAAATACACCCTGTCCACCGCGCACGGCCGCCCACGCGGAAGTGCGGAGTTCTGCACCCTCACCGCGGCTCTGACGCTGCGCGTTCACCATGTGTCCGAGGTTGAGCTGAGACTTCCCTCCGCCTTCGGTCGCGAGCTTTACGTGCTCCTCCCCTTCAAAATCCTCCATCTGAAGGGTATTATTGGACTGCGTGTGAATGACATTGCGCGTCATCCAGCGATCGTCGCTCGTGATGACATCCGGATTCACGCTGTCGTGCATGATGTGCGCGACATACGGGAAATCGGGGTTGCCATTCTCGAAGGCGACTTCAACACCCGACCCGTCAAGATTCGGGAAATGCAGGCCTGTATTTTTAGCGCCGGCAAAGGGCTTCGCGACCCGCATCCAGCAGCTCGTCAACCCTGGCGTGCGTTCGTCGCGGTCGAAGTCGAACGCTACCATCACATGGCCGTCCTTGTTGACGTAGGCGTACTTGTAGCGGTCCGGCGACGTGATACGTCCGCTGACGGTTCCGTGGATTTTGGGCCAGGTGGATTCCAGCAGGGCCATACGGTAGATCAGGTGCGACGGAATCGCGGTATAGGTGTTGCGATACGGCTTCTTCCGCGATCCGCTGTGCTCAACGCGCGTGATCAACTGCCCGTATTCGGCGTCCGGCAATGCTCGATTGGTGAGCCTGAAAACACGACCAGGCGCGACACACAACGCGTTGCCCTTGCCCGTATAGACAATCTTTTCGCACAACAGCGCTTCGTGCCGCAGTTGGGCTTCCCACTCAGCCTGATCATCGCTCAGATGTCCCGCAGCCCAGACATCGGGCGTGCCCCAGGTCGTCTTGTCATCGGGCGCGGCGTTGGCTTCCCCGTCAATCGGTTGGGGGGCGTGGCGATGGTTATAGTGCCGTACTGTCACAGCCTGGGCGATCGTCTTCGTCCGGGTTTCGAATTCTTCAACCGACTCTGCGCCAGTGCTTTCGAGACCCGAGGCTGGCCTGAAAGGAGCGACGAAGGTATCGCTGCGCTCGTAGTGCGTAAAGTCGTCACCGAAGTGCGTCACTTCACCGTATTCGCCTTGGCGAATCACGAACCAGATGCCGGAACGACGCGCGAGGCGGGTGATAAACTCAAGGTCCGTCTCGTTCCATTGCATCACAAAGTCACGCTTCGGGTACTCGCGGCGAAGCGTAAACTCGAAGTCGCTTGTGCCTGCGCCGAGACCGTGCTCGCGAAGCACCGTTTCGGCAATTTCAGGATCGGTTTGTCCCAGAAAAATGCGGCAGCGTTTGACGTTACGCAGCAGCGCGATGCGTGATTCGAGGATGACCTCGTAGGTCGTCTCGTCCTTGCTGCTGGAAAGCTGGTTGAAACCCGTGATGACGCCTTGAACCTGTTTACCGGGGCCCGCGGGTAGTGCCACACCCGCCAGGGTCGGCGGCCGGATCGAAAAGACAGCGGTCTTCGTCAGGATATCGTCCACAGGCAGATCCGCAGTCCTGTGGGTTAGCTTGATCCTGAAACGGGTAGGCACACCCGCCTCCTCGACGCCGTCAAAATCTACGACGTCGAAACCCGGCGCACTCTTGCTGCCGAGAATATCAAGATGATAGGCCTGCAGGCCATCCCTTCTCAGGGCTCCAATCGCTTCGTTGACACCCACCTTCAACCCTCCCGGGGACCCCCCCCGCCCAGCGCACCGGATATTTCTACCGGTACGCCGCAGCTGGCAAATTGACTAGGCGACGCCGGCGCACGTCCACGTGCGCCAGCAACCGATCTTCAGTTCTTGGCCTTGGGCATCTGCGACACCAGCGACAGGCCGATGTCCATACCCTCGATCTGGAAGTGCGGGATGATGAAGAGCTTCACGCGGAAGAAGCCCGGGTTGTCCTCGATATCCTCGACCGTGACCTTGGCATCGCGCAGCGGGTGCGAAGCCTGCAGCTCGTCGCCGGGGTCCTTCATCTCGGTCACGAGCCCCTTGATCCAGTTGTTGAGCTCAAGCTCGAGCACGCGTCGGTCCTTGGTTGTGCCGATGTTCTCGCGCTGGATCAGCTTCAGGTAGTGTGCAATGCGCGAAAGCAGGAAGATGTACGGCAGACGCGCGTTGATGCGGCTGTTGGCCGTGGCCTCCTTGGTCTCGTACAGCGCCGGCTTCTGGGCCGAATTGGCCGAGAAGAAGCACGCGAAGTCGTGGTTCTTGTAGAACGACAGCGGGATGAAGCCGAGATTGGCGAACTCGAACTCACGCGTCTCCGGAATCAGGACTTCGGTCGGAATCTTGGGCTGCACACCCGTTCCAAGGTCGTACAGGTGGACCGGCAGGTCTTCGACCTTGCCACCAGCCTGCGGGCCGCGCACCTGGACACACCAACCGTTATTCATGAAGCTGCGCGCCATGTTTGCTGAGAAGGCAAACGCCGCATTGACCCACAGGTACTTCTCGTGGTCCGCGCCCTTGACGTCTTCCTGGTAGTTGAAGCTGCGCACCGGCGTCGTGTCAGGACCATACGGCAGACGGCCGAGCACGCGGGGCATCGTCAGGCCGATGTAGCGGGCGTCATCGGTATCGCGGAAGCTCTTCCACTTGATGTACTCGGCGCGGTCGAAGTAGTTGCCGATATCCTGGATGGCGGCCACTTCTTCCATGGTCTGCTTGCCAAAGAACTTCGGACCCACCGAACCGATGAACGGCATATGCGCGGCGGCCGCCACCTTCGAGATGTTGCGCAGGAGCGCAATATCCTGCGGCGAGTTCGTAAATTCGTAGTCGGCGATCATCGCACTGATCGGCTGGCCGCCCGGCGTGTCGTACTCGTCGATATAGGTGTGACGGTAGAGACCACTCTGGATGATTTCGGCGCAGTCCTCGAAATCGCGCAGCAGGTCTTCCTTCGACAGATCGAGCATTTCGACGCGCACATTGCGGCGGAAATCGATGCGATCGATGTTGAACTTCACGCCGCGCCAGCGCGACTCGAGCGCCTGAAACTCGGGATGATGCATCACCGCGTCGAGCTGCCGGCTGATCTGCTCGTCGAGCTGGCCGATATGGAAATCGAGGAGCGACTTGTCCAGTCGCTCGACGGGCTTGTCGCCCTTGCCCACCAGTTCAAGGAACGCGCTCATGCCACGTGCAATACGCTCGCTTGCCGACGACTCGGAAAGCAGGTCACTGTTCTGGAATGCTTCGAGCGGCCGGGCCTCGCGGACCGGTTCGAGGTTGATCTTTTCGCACAACGCCTGATAGACGCTGTTATGCTCCGCTTCGGGAGCGTGCAGCACGAGGCTTTCGCGCGCGCCGGCCTGCTGGGATTCGTTCTGTGCCATGTGATGTCCTGTCGGCCGTTTTGCGGCCAGAGAGATTCGGGATGCGGTGAAGGCCTGTTTAGCCTTTGTCTCAGGCATGACCTTCCGGTCGCATTGCAGCGGTCGCGATCTGCGACAGTTCATCGCGCAGACGTGCCGACAATGCCGAATCCTTCAGGATCTTCTCGAACTCGCGTCTGAAGGTGCCGTTATCGAGCAGGTTGGATTTCAAATCGCGCAACAGGTTACGCATCGCGAGCATGGCCTGCAGCTCAGGGATCTGGCGGGCAACCTGTTCCGGCTCGAAGTCTTTCATCGAACGGAAGTTCAACGACACGGGAAGCTCAGTCCCATCTGCAGCCAGCGTGTTCTCTGCTGCGATCTTCAGCTCGGGGTTGAAGTCGGCGAGGACGCTATCGAAGTTGTTCTTGTTGATTGAGATCTTCTTGCGCTCGGCCAGCGCCCCTGTCGCCTTCCCGGCACCGAAGTCCCCTGCCACAAGCAGCTTCAGAGGCAGCTCGATCTTCTTTTGCGCACCGCCCGTGTGCAGGTCGACAGAAATGTTAATTCTGCTTGACGGAATTTCTTTCTGAAAGCTGTCAGCCATACCTTTTCCCATAAGTGGTCACTCAAACCCACCGTAGCTGGTGCCGTCCGGCAGGCGCAGCAGGTGCCTAACCATCCCTGGCGATCAGGTACTGCATGCCATCAGGACTCCTACGCACGCTCCCGCTAACTCGTCTCAAGCAAGCAATATCATTCACCCGCTATATCCGGGTTGCATTAGAACCCTTATTCCTCAATTCGTCAAAGGGGATCTTTCTCGAATGACTTTCAAGGATCTGGCTCTGAGTCTCCAAAAATATTTATTCTTTGTTAAATCAGATTTGTTTGATTGACATTGATGTGGAAATTTCGTAATTGCGCTGATACACGAAAGTAGCGATTTTGGCTCGAACACCATGCCTGGCCTTGTTGACAGGCGTCAGATTAACGGCACAAAACCCAATATGCATTGAATTCGCATAACCTCAGATTATGTGGGCGATTATTATTGAGATAGGGCGCATCCCGAAACGGGCTGAAGAAAGATTCTCTTCATGCGCGTTATGCATGCATGTAACATTAATTACTGGACGACACCCAGGGGCGTGTGTTTAAAATCCGCCACCCGATGTTCAGTAAACCTCATTGATCACAATATGCGGACATTCAAACCGGCCTGGGGAGAGGGCATTGTGCTCGCCCCACATCATTTTCAGCAGCAGGGCCGATGGTGGGAATTCGCCCTGCAACAGATCGTCCCGCTCGCAATCGCCAATCCCTGGGGTATACTGAACTTTGGCGTGGACGAGGAGCTATTGGTCAACGGGCGCGCAAAGCTCACCGCCCTCAAGATGCGCTTCTCCGATGGCACACCCATCGACACGTCGATTGCTGACGTGCTACCGCCGGCCCGCGATCTCGGACGCGACGTTGGGCCAGACGTTCAGAGCGTGATTGTGTACGTCGGCCTCCCATTGCTCGACGCGGTCGGCAACAACTGCCGCGTTGAAGGGGAAACGGCTTCGCGCCCGCGCCGCTATTACCGCGAATACGCACAGGTGCCTGACCTGCACGGCACGACGGACGCAGAGCTTGCTGTCGAACGCCATGCACTTCAGTTGCTCTTCGATTTCGAATCCCACGCGGACTACCTGGTCTGCCCGATCTTCCGGCTTGTTCGCGGTCAGCGCGGCGTATTCGAGGTCGATCATAACTGGGTGCCGCCCTGCCTCGCGCTCTCCGGTCATCCGCGCCACGAGGAACGGGTTTCCCGCATCGCCGACATCCTCCAGGCCAAAAGCATTGCACTGGCCGCGCGCCGGAGCGAGCGCGTCGATAACGTTGCCGAGTTCGGTGTAGCGGATGTCTCGCTGTACTGGCTGCTCAATACCCTGAATACGCAATGGCCTGAACTGCGCTTTCTGGCGAGCCACCCGTACCAGCCGCCCGAGCGGCTCTATCACGTTCTCGCGCGACTCACTGGCGCGCTGCTGACCTTCTCGACGAGTGTCAATCTCGCCGAGATTCCGGCGTACGAGCATGACCGCCAGGACGAGGTCTTCTCGAAGCTCGAGGACCTGATTCGTGATCTGCTCAACGCCGTCATTCCGTCGCGCGTCGTGCCAATCGGGCTGCTGAAGAAAGGCCCGACATACTGGAGCGGACAGATCCATGACGATCGCCTGCTCGAAGGCGCTGACTGGTACCTGTCAGTCAACGCAGCGATGCCGGCTTTCGATCTGGTCGAACGGATTCCGCGGCTGTGCAAGATTGGCGCACCAGACGATGTGGCCCATATCGTCAACTCCGCACTCCCCGGCGTGCCACTTCGCCCGGTACAACGCGTTCCCGCCGCTATTCCCGTACGGCTTGAGAACCAGTACTTTGCGCTCGACTCGAAGGATCCCGTGTTCGCGGGGATGCTCGCTGCGCGTACGTGCCAGATCTATCTGCCGGGAACCATTCCTGAAGCGTCGCTGGAGCTCTACGCTGTACTGACATCGGCGGGCGACAAATGACATCCAGCAGCCCACTTCCGCTTTCCGCCCTGCTTCGTAATACCGCGCTGGAAACCTCGCAACTGGCGCAGGGCGCCACAACGAATGACGTCGAGGACCTGCGGGCACAGTGTCGCAGGCTGACCGACGACTTTGCCGCGGCCATGGATGCGCGCAAGGTCCCGGTTGATGTCGCACGCGATGCACTGTACATGCAATGCGGCCTGCTCGACGAAACGGTGCTCGCCCATCTCCCGCTGGAAAGCCGTCCGCTATGGGAAGCGACGCCGTTGCAGGTGGAGCGCTACGGTGAACACGATGCGGGAGAACAGGTGTACAGCCGTCTTGCTGTACGCATGCGTGAAACACCGCCCAATGTCGAACTGCTCGAGTGCTATGCGACTGTACTCGGCCTGGGCTTCCAAGGCCGGTATGCACGTGAAGGGGCCTCCCAGCGTGCCGCTATCATCCGGTCCCTTAATGAGCGCCTGGCGAAACTGACTCCTTCGGAGGATTCAGGGCTCATCGTTGATGCGGCGCGAACGCACCGCTTGGACTGGTTCTACCGGCTCTCGCCGTGGGCAATCGCCGGACTCGTGTGTGCGGCCGGCGCAATCGTCTTCGTGCTGATCGGGCAAGGCCTCGATCTGCAGGTCTCCCATCTGTTGGCGGCGAAAACCTGATGCTCGCGGGTTCCCAAGTTCCACGGCAGTTCTTCCATGGCGGCTACCCCCACCGTAGGGTAGCAGGAGTGACGACCGTGCTGGTCATCGCACTCGCGCTTGCGGTGCTGCCAGTCGACCGTGTACTCGCGTGGTGGATTGCCGCCGGGGCGTTTGTCCTGGGTGCGGCATTTGTGCTGTTCCGGACGTGGCGACTTCGGGAGCGTCAGGACGAGCAACAGGCAGTCATGGCGGCGCTGGGCAACACGACGGCGGATCTGCCTGCAAGCATGCGCACGCGCATGCCTGTGTTCCTCGTTTGTGGCGATGGTCTTGCGCAGATCTTTGACCGGGAGTACGGGAAAGACCAACTGGCATGGGTCGGCGAAGGCGCAATCTGGCTGCGCATTGCCAATCCGCAGAGCCTGCCGCGTATCGCTGTTGCTGTGCGGCGATGGCGCGATGGTCGCGCGCCGGAAGGAGTCGTGCTGACACTCACGCCGGCGGCATACGGTGATGATGATGCGCTTGCGCAGAAGTTGAGGTTGATCCGTCAGGCGGTGAGCGATGCAGCAAAGCTCCTGGGTACGCGCCTGCCCGGCTATGTCGCGATCTACCAGCGGCTCGGCTCCGGGACCGAACAGTTCGCGACCGCGCGTTGGTATGGTGTTTCCAGTGCGACGCCATTCGAGGATGCGACACGGTTTGAGGCTGTCGTGCGTGCGGCCGAACGTGCGGCATGGCAATCGGAAAATGACAGCACCCCAGCCTGGCGTGCCGCGGAGCTTGCAGCGCTGGTTGACTGGACACAGCGTGCGGTGATCGGCCCGCTACGCGACCGGCATCATCCGGCCGCTCTCTGGAACCTGTACGGCATCGGGTGGATCAATTGCGGTCCACAGGACACGGGACTGAGCGCATGGAAGGCCGCCGTGGCGATGCGCACACGACTGAATCCTCCTGCGCTGGCTGCAACCCCCGCCCCGTGGCCCCTGCCGCAGCCCATCATTGAAGCTGCCCCGCGCAAGTTCTGGGTTTCGCCGCGACTGCGCGCGCTCGCACATGTGTTCAGCATTGCCGGATGCCTGGCCCTGATCGCATTCTGGGCAGCCGGCCGAAACAACCAGGCGTTGCTGGATCACATCGGAGCGGATCTTGGACGCTATTCGATGATCCCGGCCGATCATGATGCGGCGCGTCGGGACGCCCTCAAGGCGCTCGTGGCGGATCGCGGCAGGCTGCTCGAATACCAGCGTAGCGGGGTGCCCTTGCGGCTTTCATTCGGCATGTACCGGGGCGCCCAGTTGATTCCGGCCCTGAACACGGCGATCGCATCCTGGCAGCCCCCGCCGCCGCCGCCCGCCGTTGTGACGCTTGACAGCATGTCTCTCTTTGACAGCGGCAAGGCGCAACTCAAGGATGGCTCGACGCGAGTCATGGTCGATGCGCTCGAGATGATCAAGTCGCATCCCGACAAACGGATTCTCGTGGCCGGATACACCGACAACGTGGGTGACCCGGACAGCAACCTGAAACTCTCGACAGCGCGCGCCGAAGCCGTGCGCGACTGGTTGATCCAGGCCTCCGGCATTGCGCCCACGCAGTTCGCCATTCAGGGCTACGGCGATACGCGTCCCATCGCGAGCAACGACACGGATGCAGGACGCGCAAGGAACCGCCGTGTGGAGATCACGCTGGTGCCTGACGCGGTGCCCCGAGGTCCCGCTCGCGCCGCAGATACTTCGTCGCCTGACGCAAACCATGCAAAGGCCCGGTCTTCGGCCAGTTAGCTTTTAGCCCCCGAAGCACAGGCTTTGGGATGATGAAGCCCGGTCACTGACTCCGGGCGATTGTCGCAGTAAGAAGAAGGGAGCAAGAAATGGCAATTCCGGCATATATGTGGCTCAAGGACGATGGCGGCGCCGACATCAAGGGTTCGGTGACGGTCCAGGGCCGTGAAGGCAGCGTCGAGATCACGGCGTTCAACCATGATCTGCATATTCCGACCGACGGCAACACCGGCAAGCTGACGGGTACACGCGTGCACGCACCGATCAAGCTCGTCAAAGAAACCGACTCCTCGACGCCGTATCTCTACAAGGCTGTGACGAGCGGCCAGACGCTGAAGTCGGCCGAGATCAAGTGGTACAAGATCGACGACGCTGGCAAGGAAAAAGAGTACTTCAATACCAAGCTCGACAACGTGAAGATCGTGGCTGTGCGTCCGAAGATGCTCGACATCAAGGATCCGGACTACGAGAAGCACAACCATCTCGAGGAAGTCGAGCTGCGTTACGAGACGATCACCTGGTCGTACAAGGACGGCAACATCATCCACAAGGACACCTGGAACGAGCGTTCCTGATTACCAGTGGTCTGAAGGTCGCCCACGCCTCTCCCGGTATGGTTTTTCTCTCAGGATTGCCGGCCTTCCTTTGCCAGTCCGCTCAGGCCACGCTGGCGGACTAGCTTTTTTCTTTGAAGAGGCGGGACGCGCCAGTGCGCCTACCCCCTCTCTTCAGACGTGCGACCAGCCCGAACATGAACGTGCTCAACGACCGAAACCCGTCTTCCCGCGACACCAGCGAGCTTCTGCGCCAGCTCAATCCATATTGCGCCGGGGCGCTTGAAGCAGCGGCGAGCCTGTGCCAGACACGACTCGCGAATGAAATTACGGTCGAGCACTGGCTGCTCAAACTGATCGAGGCCGGGGACGGTGACATCCCGGCAATACTGATTCACTACGATCTCGACTTGGACGCGGTCTGGGATTCCCTGCTCGCGGCCATCAAACACACTCCGCGTAATCTGCGGGGTCGCCCCAGTCTCTCGCAGCAACTGGCCCACGTCCTGCGCGAAGCCGCGTTTCATGCGTCTTCCAGTACCGGTGACCCTGCCATCCGTTCGGGGCATGTCCTGCAGGCAATTGTCGATGCGCCGCATGTCCTTCGCACGCCCCAAACATGGCAGCTGCGGACGATCAGCAGCGCTCAGATCCAACGCCTGCTCCCGCGCCTCGGGCAGCGTTCATGTGAAAACCTGCCGGAAGAACCGGAAGCACGCCCGGTGGCGCCAGATGCGGCAACTCGATCAGCAACCGCCAGTCCCACGCTGGAAGCGAAAACCGCACAACAGGTAAAGCGCAATGTGGAAGGGGACGCGCTCGCCCGTTTCGCAATTGACATCACGGCGAAAGCGCGCGAAGGCAAGATTGACCCCGTGTTCGGCCGCGATCGCGAGATCCAGCAGATGGTCGACGTGCTCGCTCGCCGGCGCAAGAACAACCCGATTCTCGTGGGCGAACCGGGTGTTGGCAAGACGGCGCTTGTGGAAGGCCTCGCTCTTCGCGTGGCAGAAGGCACTGTGCCGAACGTGATCCGCGACGTACGCATTCTCACGCTCGACCTCGGACTGCTGCAGGCGGGCGCGGGCGTGAAAGGCGAATTCGAGCAGCGGTTGAAAAATGTGATCGACGAAGTACAGGCATCGGCCGAGCCGATCCTGCTTTTCATCGATGAGGCGCACACCCTGATTGGCGCCGGCAACGCCGCCGGCGGCGCCGACGCGGCCAACCTGCTCAAGCCGGCACTGGCGCGTGGCGAATTGCGCACGATCGCGGCCACCACGTGGTCGGAATACAAGGAATACTTCGAGCGCGACGCTGCGCTCGAGCGGCGCTTCCAGATGATCAAGGTCGAGGAGCCCGACGACGACGCGGCCTGCCTCATGCTGCGCGGCCTCAAGGACCGCTACGCGAAGTATCACAACGTGCATATTCGCGATGAAGCGCTGATTGCCGCAGTCAAGCTGGCGCGCCGTTACATCCCCGCACGACAACTGCCGGACAAAGCCGTTGACCTGATCGATACGGCAGCCGCGCGCGTGCGCATGGGTCTCGAATCGTCGCCGGCGGAACTTCAGCGTGCCCGCGCGGCGGTGGCTGCGATTGAGCTTGAGCTCACCACGGTCGAGGACGATGCGCGTGCCGGTATCAGCGGTGTGGAGGAACGTCGTGCTGAGCTCGAAACCGCGCTCACCGATGCACAGACCCAGATGGAATCGCTGCAGCAACGATACGAGCAGGAGCTTGCCCTTGTGCAGGCACTGCTCGAGCAACGTGACGCCCCAGCGGCCAACGCGGCGCGCGATGACATCGCGCTGTCCAGGACACGTGAAGCACTTGTGCATGCGCAAGGCAAGGCGCCGATGATCTTCGCGGATGTGGACGCCCAGGCGATCGCACGCGTGGTGGCCGAGTGGACAGGCGTGCCCGTCGGCAACCTGCTCGAAGACGAACTGCAGGGGCTGCTTACGCTTGAGACCGAACTCGCCAAACGCGTTGTCGCACAGGACGACGCGTTGGCCGCCCTTGCAGAAAGCCTGCGTACGGCCAAGGCCGGCCTGAAGAGCGAGCACGCGCCACTCGGCGTATTCCTGCTCGCGGGCCCGTCTGGCGTCGGCAAAACGGAGACAGCGCTTGCGCTCGCGGACCTGCTCTTTGGCGGTGAGGCTGCGCTCACGACGATCAACATGTCGGAGTATCAGGAATCGCACACCGTGTCGCAGCTGAAGGGATCGCCCCCGGGCTATGTCGGCTACGGCCGCGGTGGGGTCCTGACCGAAGCCGTGCGCCAGCGTCCCTACAGTGTCGTGCTGCTCGATGAGGTTGAAAAGGCGCACCGTGACGTGCTCGACATCTTCTATCAGGTGTTCGACCGCGGCACGATGCGCGACGGAGAGGGCCGCGAAATCGACTTCCGCAATTGCGTGATCCTGATGACGTCCAATCTCGGCAGCGCGCAGATTGATGAAGTGACGGCCGACAGTCCGGATATCGCACAGGCAGCATTGCTCGAAGCCATCCATCCGCAACTCGTCGCACATTTCCAGCCCGCCCTCCTCGCCCGCTTCCAGACACTGATCTACCGGCCGCTTGATGTGGAAGCGCTCGCTGCAATCGTGCGCCTGAAGCTCACGAAGGTCGCGGAACGACTGCACCGGCAGCACGAAGTCGAGCTGGTCTGCGACGAGTCGCTCATTGGCGCGATGGCTGAGCTGTGCCTTGCGCGTGAATCCGGTGCGCGTAACGTTGATGCGCTCCTCAACCAGCGCATTCTCCCGGCGGTCTCGCGCGAACTGCTGGCGCGCATGGCTAGCGGCAACGCACCGACGACGATCAAGCTTTTGAACTCGGCAGAAGGTAGCTTGACGATCGATTTCTTCGACGCTGACACGCCGGCTACCGCACAAGCAACGCCTGAATCGTCTATCGCCTGAGGAGATCGACACCATGCCCGCGAGACCGTCTCTGTACGACATGCTGCTCGGCCACATCGATGGCGAGGCGCTCGAAGATCACGACGACAACACGCTCGAAATCCTGAGCGTCCAGGCAAACATCCGGCGCATTCTGAACACGCGCGCGGGAGCACTCAAGCATGTTCCCGATTACGGGCTGCCGGATCTCACGGATGTCTACAAGAACCTGCCGGCTTCGGTCCACGATCTGCGCAACCAGATGGAAGGCACGCTGCTGAAGTTCGAACCGCGCCTTCGTTCGGTTGGAATCGAGATCAATGACAACCCGGACCCGGGGCTGCTCGTGAGTTTTACAATGGTTTGCTACCTGAAAAAGGCTGGGCTGGTCCGCTTCGGCACGTACTTCGAGCCGCCCGGGCGCATGCGCGTCGAACGACTGATCAATCCGGCGACCAGTCGGTAACCGGTTGTTGTTGTGACATGGCGCGACACGATCTCCCGACCGACGCGCAACATCGTCAAAGCTGCAGGCTTATACCGTGCTCGAAATAAGGCTGTACCTGCAGATGTTGACGCCTGTGTATATTCAACACTAGTCGACTGCGTCATTGAAATGGCACTGGTCAAATTCGCCGCGACGGATCGTCGTACTTCCATTT
>NZ_CAJMZF010000029.1:0-95977 GCF_905220245.1 Paraburkholderia sp. J63
GCCGCAAGGCAAGTTCATGACGGAGCGTAAGCAATGAGCGACGCAATCGGGAGCAGCGCCGAAGCCGGCGCTCAGGACGCACCGCGCACCGTCGTGGTGATCGGCGGCGGCCAGGCCGCGGGCTGGGTCGTGAAGACGCTGCGCAAGGAAGGCTACGCGGGGCGGCTCGTGATGATCGCCGACGAAGTGCATCTGCCCTACGAGCGTCCGCCGCTCTCGAAGGCCGTGCTCGCGGGCGAGGCCGATATCGAAACGGTGCGCATTGCGAAGCCCGACGAATTCGCCGCCTTGAACGTGGAAGCGTGGCAACCCGATTGCGCGACGGCGATCGATCGCGCGGCGCGCGTGGTCACCACGCGCTCGGGCCGCGAGGTGAAGTACGACCGCCTCGTGATCGCCACGGGCGGCGCGGCGCGCAAGCTGCCCGCGAGCATCGCGAAGAGCGCGCACGTGACCTGCCTGCGCACGCTCGACGAAGCGATGGCGCTGGGCGAGCGGCTGCGTCGCAGCCAGCGCGTGCTGGTGGTGGGCGGCGGCTGGATCGGGCTCGAAGTGGCCGCGACGGCGCGCAAGCTCGGCGTGGCGGCCACCGTGGTGGAAGGCGCGCCGCGCCTGTGCGCTCGCTCGCTGCCGCAGGACGTCTCGGACTTCCTGCTCGAACTGCATCGCGCGAACGGCGTGGACGTGCGCTTGAACGCGGCGCTCGTCTCGCTCGAAGACCGTGCGGAAGGCGGCGTGCGCGCGACTTTCGCCGACGGCAGCACGCTCGACGCCGATTTCGCCGTGGCCGGCATCGGCCTCGCGCCGCACACGGCGCTGGCCGAGGCCGCGGGGCTTGCCGTGGAAGACGGCATCGTCGTGGACGAATTCGGAGAAACTTCGGACCCCTGCGTATTTGCCTGCGGCGACGTGGCGAACCATCCGAATGCCTGGCTCAAGCGCCGCGTGCGGCTGGAGTCGTGGGCCAATGCCCAGAATCAGGCGATTGCGGCGGCCAAGGCCGTGCTCGGTGTGAAGACGCCCTATGCGGAAATTCCGTGGTTCTGGTCCGATCAGTACGACGTGAATCTGCAGATCCTCGGCGACATTCCGGCCGGCGTCGTGCCGGCGCTGCGCGGCAGCCTTGACGAAAAGCGCGCGACGCTCTTTTTCGTCGAAGAGGGGCATCTGCGCGGCGTCATCGCGATCAATTCGGCGCGCGACCTCAAGCTCGCGCGCAAATGGATGAGTCAGGGACGCGCGGTCGACATCGCAGCGCTCACGGACACCAGCAAGGCCCTCGCTTAAGGCCTCACGAGACAACACGGAGACGGGACCAGGCATGAGAACTTTCGACACTACCATCGGCCATGGCGACGGCGCCACGGTCGCAGAGACGTTCAGTGGGCCACACACGCGCGGCTCGATCATCGCGCGGCTCGAACGGCTGCCGACCAACGCCATGCAGGTGCGCGCGCGCCTCTTGATCGGCCTGGCCACGTTCTTCGACGGTTTCGACGTGATCGCGATTGCGACGACGCTGCCGATCCTGATCCAGAAGTGGCATCTCACACCGTGGGAGATCGGCTTTCTGATCGCCTCGGGTTCGGTCGGCCAGTTGTTCGGCGCGTTCCTGTTTCCGTGGCTGGCCGAGCGCCACGGCCGCGTGCGCGCGATCGCCTGGAGCTCGGGCATCATCGGCGTGACGAGTATCGCGTGCGGTTTCGCGCCCACTTTCATGGCCTTCGCCGCGCTGCGCGTGGTCCAGGGCCTGGGTCTCGGCGGCGAGCTGCCCGTGGCCGCAACGTATATCAACGAAGTCAGCCGCGCTCATGGCCGTGGACGTTTCGTTCTCCTCTACGAGATCGTGTTCCCGGTGGGCTTGCTGGCGTCGAATGCACTCGGTGCGTGGGTCGTGCCGCGCTTCGGCTGGCAGGCCATGTACTTCATCGGCGCGCTGCCGCTCGTGCTGTTCTTCGTGCTGCGCAAGCTCGTGCCCGAGTCGCCGCGCTGGCTCGCCGAACGCGAGCGCCTGCAGGAGGCCGCCGATGCCGTGAACGCGTTCGAGCGCACCGCGAAGGGCCCGCTCGATCCGGTCACGAACGCCGCCGACTTCGACGCGCTCGTGAAGCGCCATCCGAAGCGCAGCATGAAGGACCTGTTCGGCCCGGCCTATCTCAAGCGCACGCTGGCGGTGGCCATGCTGTGGATGACCTGCGGCTTCATTCAGTACGGGCTCTCCACCTGGCTGCCCACGATCTACCGCAACGTCTATCACGCGCCGCTGCAACTCGCGCTCAATCTCGCGGTGGCCGCCTCGGTGCTCGGCGTGCTGGGCTCGCTCACCTGCGCGCTGCTGGTGGACAAGGTGGGCCGCAAGCCCATCATCAACGTGTCGTTCGTGCTGTGCGCCGTGTCGCTCGCGCTGGCCGGCGTTTGTCATGCCATGTCGGTCTATGTGGTGGCGACGTTCTGCGCGCTCTCGCTCGGCCTGCTCGCCTGCGGCTTCATCACGGCCTATGTCTACACACCCGAGCTCTATCCCACGAGTATCCGCGCGCTCGGTTGCGGCGTGGGCGGCGCATGGCTGAAGGTGGCGGCCATCTTCGCGCCCACCATCGTCTCGAAGACGATGATCGGCGGCAATCTCGACGTGGCGTTCTATATCCTTGCCGCCGTGCCGTTCCTCGCCGCCTTGACGGTGCATTTCCTCGGCATCGAAACCAAGGGCAAGGTGCTCGAGCAACTGGAGGCCTGAGCGCCGGCACTCGCCATCGTGCGATGGCGAGAACGCGAGGCTTTTAATCAGACGCAGTTTAAATTCGCGTATTAAAAGCCTGTTGAGCGACCACGCAAATTCTTTCTTACGGGAACCATTCGAATAGCGCGGCGCAAATCCATCGCGTGTTCAAATATTCGTCGATGCGCTTGGACGCGCATCGATTCTGTGCTATCAAAATAAGAACAAAGAACAAGATTGGGTTCCGATGTTTTCCGTTTTCAGCTGGGGGTCATGAGCAGGACTCGAAAGCGGAGGCAGCCATGCAAGACCTCAGTGGCTTTCTTCTCTCGTTGCATGGCGCCGCACGTGAAGTGCCGTTCGAAAACTTCCAGGAGCATGCGCTCGTGCTGCTCAAGGAACTCGTGCCGTTCGACGCGGCGCGCTGGGGCACGGCACGCCACGACTCACGCGGGGCCGAATTTCACGCACCGTATCTCTACAATGACTCGCCCGAGTCGCTCAAGGATTACGACGCCGTTCGCGAGCAGGACAGCGCCGCCGCGTGGTGCCTCGCTCATCTCGGCACCGTAATCAACTTTCCGCTTTCCGCGCTCTATGCGCAGTCCCACTGCCCGGGGCTATTGAGTTACGTGCGCCGCTATCGCCATATGCACGGGCTGATCATTGGCTGCAAGTCGGGAGAAGAGGGCTTGAGGCAAGCCATTTCCCTCTATGGCGCATACGAGGACAAGCCATTCGACGAGACGCAACGCAGAACGCTGGAAGTGGTGTTTCCGCATCTTACGGAGGCCTTGCAAACGAGTCTCGCGTTTCAGATGGAGCGGATCAGGCCGCAAGGGAGCGAAGCGAAGTGGTCGATGGCGGTCTGCGATGCGGCGGGAGATTTTTTGTTCGTCGAGCCAGGCTTTCGCGATCTGTTGCGTCAGGAATGGCCGTCTCATGCGCATCATGCTTTACCGGCGGTGCTCGCGCACCTGGCGAGCGCCGGTGCCCAGGCGGGTTTTCAGGGGCATGCAGCGCTGTTCTTTATCGAAGTCGTTCAAGACAAGGCTTTCGTGCGCGCCCGCGCGCGCTTGCCGGTGGACGCGCTTTCCCGGCGTGAACTCGAAGTCGCCAAACTCGTGACGACGGGTCTCACGCACAAGGAGATCGCGCGCTTGCTGGACATCGCGCCCGCCACGGTTCGCAATCATTTACAGGCGATACACGAGCGAGCCGGCGTGCATTCCAATGCCGAGCTCGTGCAGCAACTCAGGCGTGCGGGGCACTAGCTTTCCACCAGTGCGAGGCCGGTGCTTCGAGATGAATGAAATGGCCGGTGTCGAGCTCGATGGACTGCGCGTGCGGAAACAACTGCATCCAGATGCGGCGCTCGGTGGCGAGATTAATGAGCGGATCTTCGCGGCCGAATACCAGTTGTACTTTTTGGATGCCCGGCACGGGCTCTAGCAGGGGCAGCGGATCGGCCCAGAAGTCGCGCACGATGACCTCGAACGCACTGGGGTCCACGACACTCTGGCGTGCGAGCAGATCGAGATACCAGCGCTGGCGCGTGGCCGAGCCCGCGCTCCAGTAAAGCTCGAACAGGTTTGCAAAGCTCGTGACCTGAACCGCGAGCCGAGCGAAGCGGGCGTAGTCGCTGGTCGCCTTGAATTCCTCGAGCGCGGCGAGCAGCGGTTCGGAGGACGGCGAGAGCGCGAGCAGCCGTGTGGCGAGCCGCACGAACGCATCGCCGATGTCGTAGACCGGCGCGAGCAGAAACAGCTTGCCCACGTGTGCGGGCACGCGGGCGACGAGGCGCAGCGCGAGATGCGCGCCGAACGAATGCGCGATCAGATCGACGGGCCTTCCAGTGGTATCGGCGAGCATGCGGATTTCGTCTTCGGCTGCCTCAATGAGCGCATCGAACGGCCGGGCGAACAGCACGACCGAACGCGGCTGGTCCCACCAGTGAATCGGCAGCGTGTGCCCGTAGAGATCGCGTTCGGCGATCGACGAGAGTCCGGGGCCGCCGTGCAGGAATAGCGTGGACAAGGGGGAGTTCATGCTCGCTCCGCGCGACGTGCGAGTGATACCCGCCCTGGCCGGGGCGGGCTGTGCGCGTGGCCGCTCGAATGCCGTATCACTGGACGTCGACGACTCCGGGGTGGTCGCGGCACATGCAGTGGGCGCCCGGTTCGAGGCTCGTGTCATTCAGATGGCAGGTCCAGCCGTGCGTCATGCGGCAGATTTTATTGGTGCCGGCCGCCTGGGGCGCAGGGGCGGCTGCGGCGGCCGTCGTTGCCGCGGCTTCGGTTTGAGCAGCAGGCTGCGCGGCTGCCGGTTGTGCGGGATTGTCCTGCGCCCATGCGGTCGAACACAGAACGCAAGCGAGGAGGAGGGCAGGGGGCATCTTCATGTGCATCTCCAGCTAAGGCGAGAGGCGTCGTGCGCGGCGGCTTTGCGCGTACGAGACCGGGCATCGTCGGGCGCGATGGGGGGACGTTGGTATGCCTGCCGCTTCTCTGAGAGCCGAGGCCGGAAGAATCGAATCGTGTTGCCCGGCCCCTTGTGGATAGGGTGGAAGTTTCGGGTCGCCCGCGCAATGATGCAATTGCATCATGCGTGATGGGCCTGTGGAGTCGGGGCGTTCGGGTGCGTGACGGCTGGCGATACGAGCGGTAAGCGAGCTCGCGAATCAAGGATCGTTGACCGCGTTGATAATGTCCGTGAGGAACCACGGCAGGATCAGTTGCGTATTGGGATCGCTGACGCCAACGCTGAGTCTCGGCGGCTTGGTGGGAACGCGGTTGCTTGCGTAGTAACGCGTATCTGCGGGAGCCTGCCGGGCGGATTGATCGCTCACGGGCGGCGGCGGTGCGGAGGCACAGCCGGCAGTGAGCGCAACGAGTACCACTGCGGAATAAAAGGGTTTCATGAGGACGAACTCCAGCCACGTTATTTTTGACAACGTGGCCGGTGGCGAGTTCGTCCCGGCGCGCGGGCGCCGCTAAGTCCGCGCTATGACGCTCAGTTCGGTAACAGCGACCCGCTTCTCAGCGGTTCCGCACCCGCGACACACCCCACCTCCATCCCGGCGCTGGCAAACCGTGCGCGCTGGCGCGCGTACAGCACGCCGGCAACGGAGCTTTTGACCGTGACGACGCGATCGGTCAGCGGGTCGACGATATCGGCGATCGGGTGGCCGGGCTCGACCCGGGCGCCCACCGCCGTGCGGAACACGAGCACACCCGAGATCGGCGCGATGAGCGACTCGCTGCCGGCAAACGGCGTAGGCCCGAATTCGAGCGGCGGCAGCGGCGCGGGCGTGCCATCGATCACGCCGCGGTGCGTCAGATATTCGACGATCGCATTCGCGTCGTGCTCGGCGAACCCGTACGACACGTCCGCCTGGCCGCGCATCTCGATCGTTACGGAGATCGAACCATTCGGAATCGGATAGCGCTCGCCGTAGCGCGCACGCAATTCAGACCAGCAAAAGCTGTGAATCTCGTCGAAGGGATTGCCGATCGAATTGAGCGCGAGCAGCGAAGCCTTGGCGTCGAGGTAGCGCGCGAGCGGCTCCACATCGGCCCACAGATCCGGGTTCGTGTAGAGATGCATCGCGGCTTCGAAGTCGCAGTGCAGGTCGAGCACCACGTCGGCATCGTACGAGAGGCGCTGCAGCGCAAGGCGCTGCGACTGAAGCTCGGTGGTCGGCGTTTGCTCGGCGAGCGCCTCGCGCATGGCGGCGCGCACGGCCAGCAGGTTCTGTTGCGCGTCGCCAGTGAGGCGCGATTCGATACGCGGTATCACGAGCTCGGCCAGATCGTGAAAATGGCGATTGAAGTTCGAGGCGGTGCCGGTCTCGAAGCGGCCGAGCATCTGGCCGAGCAGACGCTGGTTGAGGCCGATCGGATTGGGCACGGGCACCACCACGATCTCGCCGCGCAGCTTGCCCGCCGCTTCGAGCGCGGCGAGGCGCCTGCGCAGCGCCCACGCGACCAGCATGCCGGGCAGCTCGTCGGCATGGAGCGACGACTGGATGTAGATCTTCTGCCCGCCGGCCGGGCCGTAGTGGAAGCTCGTGAGGTGGCGCTCGGTGCCGAGCGCCGGGGAAATCAACGGATGCGTCTGTGTTTGCATGATCAGTGACTGCGCCCGATGCCGTTAGCTGCCGTACACGTCGAAGTCGAAGTACTTCGACTCGATCTTCTTGTACGTGCCGTCCTTGATCATGCCGGCGATGGCCTTGTCGATCTGCGCCTTGAGGTCGGCGTCGTCCTTGCGCAGGCCGATGGCGGCGCCCACGCCGAGCGTGTCCTTCGGATCGTTTGCGCTCAGGTCGCCGCTCGCGAACTGGAAGCCCGCGCCGCGCGGGGTCTTCAGGAAGCTTTGCTCGGCCTGCACGGCGTCTTGCAGCGCGGCGTCCAGACGGCCCGAGATCAGGTCCGCGTAGACCTGGTTCTGATCCTGGTAGGGCACGACCTGCACACCCTTGGGCGCCCAGTAGAGCTTTGCATAGGCCTCCTGAGTCGTGCCCTGCTCGACGCCGATGGTCTTGCCCTTGAGCGAGTCTGCCGTCGGCTGGAGGCTCGAACCCTTCTTCGCGACGAGGCGCGTCGGCGTATGGAACAGCTTGGTCGAGAACGCGATCTGCGCCTCGCGCTGCGGCGTCATCGACATCGACGAAAGCACGCCGTCGAACTTCCTGGCCTTGAGCGCCGGGATCATGCCGTCGAACTCGCTTTCGACCCAGACGCACTTCGCGTTCATGCGCTTGCAGATCTCATTGCCGAGGTCGATGTCGAAGCCGACCAGCTTGCCGTCCGTGCTCTTCGATTCGAATGGCGGATAACTCGCATCGACGCCAAAGCGGACGGTGGACCAGTCCTTCGCGGAGGCGGACGTTGCGATCGCCAGGATCGCCAGGGACAGGGCAAGCTTCTTCATTGACGTGAATCTCCAGTATCGACATCGGTGCCGCTCGGTAAGCGGCCACATCTTCACGCGGATGAGGTTTCATCCGCAAAGTTGAATAGACAAGATAAACGAATGGATATCGTTTGGTTAAGTAGGGTTTTCGCTGAAGAACTATTGTGAAGCGCCTGTTAGCACGGGCGTTCGTGCGAAACGGCGCGGGGTGCGGGAGGGGGAGTGGTGTCTTACAGGTTTAAAGTATAGACAACTAAAAAGCCCAGACCGCCGAGGTCTGGGCTTTCTTGCGTCTTCAAACCGGGCCGCGTCTTCACGCGGCGCCGGCGTGCATGCGCGGCTTAGCTGCCGTACACGTCGAAGTCGAAATACTTCGACTCGATCTTCTTGTACGTGCCGTCCTTGATCATGTCGGCGATGGCCTTGTCGATCTTCGCCTTCAGGTCGGTGTCTTCCTTGCGCAGGCCGATGCCGGCCGCATCCGACGGGATCTCGGCGCCCGCGAACTGGAAGCCCGCGCCGCGCGGGGTCTTCAGGAAGCCCATGTCGGCCTGCACTTCATCCTGCAGCGCGGCGTCCAGACGGCCCGAGATCAGGTCGGCGTAGACCTGGTCCTGGTTCTGGTAAGGCACCACGTTCACGCCCTTGGGCGCCCAGTTCGTCTTTGCGTAGGTCTCCTGAATCGTGCCCTGCTCGACGCCCACCGACTTGCCCTTGAGCGATTCGGCCGTGGGCAGCAGGCTCGAACCCTTCTTGGCGACGAGGCGCGTCGGCGTGTTGAACAGCTTCGCCGAGAAGGCGATCTGCTCCTGGCGCTGAGGCGTCATCGACATCGACGAGAGCACGCCGTCGAACTTCTTGGCCTTGAGCGCCGGAATCATGCCGTCGAATTCCTGCTCGACCCAGACGCATTTCGCGTTCAGGCGTCTGCAAATTTCGTTGCCGAGGTCGATGTCGAAGCCGACGAGCTTGCCGTCCGCGGCCTTCGATTCAAACGGGGGGTAGCTCGCATCGACACCAAAGCGGATGGTGGACCAGTCCTTCGCGAAGGCGGAGGTTGCGATCGCGAGGATCGCCATGAACAGGGCAAACTTCTTCATTGCTTTGGAGTCTCCAGTATCGACTTCGGGGTTGCCGTGAAAGCCCGCGGCATCTTTTCCGGAAAAGACCGTGCTGTCGGCCGGTTGGATAGACAAAATAGACAATTGGCGATGGACGGTTAAGTAGGGTTTTCGCTGAACACGAACAGATGAATTCGCCTGGGTCCGATTGGAGCAAGAATTGGCGTGCCATGCGCGAGGTGCGTCTTATGTATTTAATGTATAGACAAGAAAATAATGGAATGAATGCATCGTAATGAGTTCGTCAGAAAAGAATAAGCCGCCGCAGATCATTATCGTGCGGCGGTTTCAAAGTGACGCTATCGGGCCTTTGCTCGCCTATTCCCAGAAGCCCCGATGCGAGCATGCCGCTTCATCTTCCAGCACCGGGCCGACGACATCGATATGCCGCTGGCCGCGCAGGAACACCTCGCGGCACGGCAGCGAGAACGTCGGATTTTCGGGGTGCGCGCCGGTGAGCGCGAGCAGCCGGTGTTCGGAGAGCGCATACACCACGCGCCCGATATTGCACCAGTAGATGGCGCCCGCGCACATGCAGCACGGCTCGGCGCTCGTATAGAGCGTGCAGCGGGCAAGCTGCTCCGGTGACAGCACGCGCGCCGCTTGCGCCGCGGCGGCGAGCTCGGCGTGCTGGGTGGGATCGCCTTGCGGCGGCATCGAGTTGTTGCCGGCGGACGCGACGATGTTGCCGTGCTCGTCCGCCACGAGGGCCGCGAACGGATGGCGGCCGTTGCGTCGCGATTCGTCGGCCAGCTCGATGGCTTTGCGCAGCAGCGCGAGGTCGCGTTCGTCGAGCTTGGCGGGTTCGAGATCGGTGGTGGCGTTCATTTGAAGTTTTCCGTTGTGGTCAGTGAAGGAAGGTGGCCCGGTTAGTTCAATGGGCTTCGGTGCTGGTGTTCCCGGCGAGCGCCGCCGTGTTCTCATGCGCTTGCTGTGCGTCGCGATTGAGCAGGACGTTGAGCACGATGGCGGTAATGGCGCCGAGGAAAATGCCGCTGTCGAGAATCAGCTTCACGGGTCCGTGGACCTGGGCGAAAAGGGTAGGGAAGGACATCGGCAACACGCCCACGCTCACGGACACCGCGACGATGATCGCGTTGCGCGTGCCGTCGAACTTCACGCGCGAAAGCTCCTGAATGCCGGCCACGGTCGTCATGCCGAACATCACGATCGCGCAGCCGCCCAGCACGGGCCGCGGCACCGAGGCGATCAACGCGCCGAGTTTGGGAAAGAGCCCCATGAGCACCATGATGACGCCCGCGGACGCCACCACATAGCGGCTTTTCACATTCGAAAGGGCGATGAGGCCCGTGTTCTGCGTGAACGCGTTGTAGGGAAAGCTGTTGAAGAGGCCGCCGAGCATCGTCGAAAGGCCGTCGGCGCGAAAGGCGTTGCCAAGCGTCTGCTGTGAGGAAGGGCGGCCGATGATCGTGCCGATGGCCAGCACGTTGCCCGTGGTTTCCGCCATGATGACCAGCATCGCCAGCGCCATCACGAGCGTGGGCGTCACGGCGAAGCGCGGCACGCCGAACGCGAACGGCGCGCTGATCTCGAACCACGCGGCGTCGCCCACGTGCGCAAAGCTCGTCATGCCGCATGCGGTCGCGATCAGCGTGCCGGCGATCAGCCCGATCAGCACCGAGAGATTGCCGATAAACCCCTTGAAACGCGCATGAATGAAGAGCGTGACGGCCACGGTGGCGAAGCCCAGCAGCAGGTTCGCGGCGGAGCCGAAGCCCGGCGCGTCGGGATTGCCGCCGCCGAGCCAGACGGCCGCCGCCGGCATCAGCGAAACGCCGATGATCGTAATCAGGCTGCCGATCACCACGGGAGGAAAGAAACGCAGCAGCCGGCTGAACACCGGCGCAATGAGCACGGTGAGCGCGCCCGCGGCGATCACTGAGCCGAACACGTAGGTGAGGCCGTATTGCTTGCCGATCATGATCATGGGCGCGATGGCGATGAACGAGCAGCCCTGGATCAGTGGCAGGCGCGCGCCGAACTTCCAGATGCCGATCGTCTGGATCAGCGTGGCGATGCCCGAGGTGAGCAGATTGGCGTTGATCAGCGTGACCATCTGCTGCTGCGTGAGGCCGAGCGCGCTGCCGAGTATCAGCGGCACGGCCACGGCGCCCGCGTACATCACCAGCACGTGCTGCAGCCCGTAGCTTGCGAGCTGGCGCAGCGGCAGGAGTTCGTCGACGGGATGAATGCCGGGTTTGCTCATGAAGTGTCTCCTTTGTATGGGCCGGGCCTCGGCGGCTGGTCGTGCCTCGTCCGGTGCGCCGTAATCCATCACGTTTGCAGGGTCACCAAATGAACATCCATCGTTTTTATCAATAATTCAGGGAAGCGCCATGCGCTATTCGCTCGACCAGCTTGAAATGTTTGCGAGAGTCGCGAAGACCGGCTCGTTCTCCGCGGCGGCGCGCAGTCTGGGCAAGACGCAATCGACCATCAGCGTGGCAATCGCGAACCTCGAAGTGGACTGGGGCCTGCCGCTTTTCGACCGCACGAGCAAGCTGCCCGTGCTCACGCCCGCGGGCCGCAAATTGCTCAACGAAGTGGAGCTGGTGCTCGAGCGCTGCCTCGATCTGGAATCGCAGGCCAACGATCTCGGGGAACTGGTCGAGCCGCGCCTCACGCTCGCGATCGAAGTGCCCTACAACGCGCTGATGCCGGCGATCACCGACTTTTCCACGCATTTCCCGGCCGTCGATCTCGACATTCGCCATCCCTTTCACGGCGACGTGAGCGAGCTGCTGCTCAAGGGCGAGGTGGATCTGGGCGTCGCGTTTGCGCAGCCCGCTTATCCGCGCGACCTCGGTTTTTCGCAGATGGGCAAGCTGATTCTTGCCCACGTCGCGCGCCGCGATCATCCGCTCGCACAGCAGGCGAGCGTGAGCTTTGCCGAGTTGCGCTCGTATCGCCGCCTCGTTTTCAGCGCGCACAACAACACGCTGCCTAGCACGGAATACCTCGATTCGGCGCGTAGCTGGCAGGCGGAAAGCTACCTTGCGCTGCTGGAAATGACGCGCGCGGGACTGGGCTGGACGACGCTGCCGCGCCAGTTGATTCTGCGCGAGCTCGAAGCCGGCGAATTCGTCGAGCTTCAACTGGCCGCCTATCCCCATACCGACTGGCTTGTGGGCGTCGACCTCATCTGGTCGAAAGCGCGCGTGCTGGGCAAGGCGGGCGTGTGGCTAAAGCGCCGCTTGCAGGATCATAAGGTCTACGAACTGGATCGCAATGGCAATGCCACGACGCTCTAATTGGCACGACGTGCGATCCATCGTCGGAAAGGATGCGAAAGAAGAATTCTTTTCGTTTGCTTTATTGTTCGCGTGGCATGGGCGCTGAATGTCTATGCTCCTTCTAACTGCTCTTGCGGCAGCGAGTTGACCTCAGGAGGGAGCCATGCAAGCGGATCCAAAGGTTATCGAATATCTGAACGCTGAGCTCAAGAACGAGCTGACTGCCATCAATCAGTATTTTTTGCACGCTCGCCTCTACAAGCATTGGGGGCTCGAGGCGCTGGGCAAACACGAATATGACGAATCGATCGAGGAGATGAAGCACGCGGACAAGCTGATCGAACGTATTTTCATGCTCGACGGCTTACCGAATCTGCAGGACCTGAGCAAGCTTCTGATTGGCGAGGACGTGCGCGAGGTGCTCGAATGCGACCTCAAGCTCGAGCGAGTCGCCCAGGCGCAATGCAAGGAAGCCATTGCGTACTGCGAGTCGGTGCGGGACTTCGTGTCGAGAGAGATTTTCGTGGAGATTCTGGACGCCACCGAAGATCACATCGACTGGCTGGAAATCCAGCTTGGGTTGATCGACAAGGTTGGCCTCGAAAATTATCAGCAATCGGCCATGGGGTCGGTTAGCTGAGGCGCGGCTGCCCGGCAATTGATCTGAACAATCAAGACCACGCCACGCCACGCCGTGCCACAACGCGCAACGCCGCGAGCGTTTGCTTCGCGGCGTTGCGGGTCTTTGCATCGGCTTTCGCTTCGGCTGATTACCAGTTGTAGCGCGCGGAAGCGATGACCGTGCGCGGATTCCCATAGATGCACACGGCGGACGACTGGCAACCGCCTACGTAGCGACGATCGAACAGGTTCGTCGCGTTGATCGCGAAGCGCCAGTCGCGCGTGTCGTAGTGCACGGCCGCGTCGTAGAGCGTATAGCTGGGCACGGTGATCGAGTTGTCCGCCGCGCCCGCGACCGAGCTCTGGTAGCGCACGCCCGCGCCGAAGCCCAGTCCGGCGAGCACGCCCGTGTGCCAGGTCCAGTCGGCCCACAGCGACGCCATCTGCCGTGGCCGCGGAATATCGACCGGCCATTTGTTCAGCGACTCGTCGTTCGCCTTGACGTTCTTCACGTCCTGATAGACATAGGCCGCAATGATCGACAGATTGTGCGTGAGCTTGCCGACCGCGCTGAATTCGAACCCTCGCGAACGCACCTCGCCCGTCTGCACGTAGGTGCTTTGCGTGGGATCGTCGGGGTTCGGCGTCGCCACATTGGTCTGGTTGATCTGGTAGAGCGCGGCGTTCAGCATCAGGTTCTTGCCGGGCGGCTGCCAGCGCAGGCCCAGTTCGACCTGGCGTCCGCGCGTGGGCTCGGCAATCGAGCCGTCGGCCATGTTCACGCCGAGCAGCGGATTGAACGAGGTCGAGTAGCTGAGGTACGGCGCTAGACCGTAATCGCCGAGGAACGTCACGCCGACGCGTCCGGTAAAGGCATGGTCGGCCTGGGTCTGCTGCGTGCCGCCCATCAGGTCGTTCTGCGTCGTGATCGACCAGTCCTGGCGGCCGCCGAGCGTGAACACCCAGCGGTTCCACTTGATCTGGTCCTGCAGATACAGGCCGAACGCATCCATCGAGCTCTTGATGTCGGTGCGCGGGTAGGCGTCGGGCGAGGAAAAGATCGCCGCGGTGACGGGCGTGTAGACCGGATTGAACAGGTTCAGGTCCGACGCGAGCGCCAGTTGTTCGCTATCGGTCGTGGTCTGCCGGTTGTACTCGAAGCCGGCCAGCACGGTATGGTCGAGCGCGCCCGTGCGGAATTTCGCCTGCGCCTGGTTGTCGACGTCGAAACGGTTGTAGTTGAACTGGAAGATCCCGGCGTAGCGCGTGAGCGACGCCATCGTCGGGTCCGCATCGTCGAGACCGCCGCCGTATACCGACCAGTCATTGGTGGACAGATGCATGAGGCGCGCGCTCTGGCGCACCGTCCATACTTCGTTGAACTGATGTTCGAACTGGTAGCCGACCGACGCCTGGCGCTTGTCATAGCGGTCGAAATCGGGGTCGCCCGTGTAGAGATTGTTCGAGATCACGCCGTTCGGATTGGGCAGCACCGTGCCGCTGGCGGGCAGGAAGTTGCTCGCGGTGTCGGTCCAGTCCTGCAGATAAGTCGCGTAGAGCGTGAACGAAGTGGCGGCGCTCGGCTGCCACTTGATCGAGGGCGCGAGCGCCACGCGCTGATCGGCATTCGGACCGAGCTGCGCATTGCCGTCGCGCGCGACGCCCACGACGCGGTACGAGAGCGTGCCGTCCTTGTCGATCTTGTCGCCGATGTCGAACGCGAGCTGCTTGCGCGCGAAGTTGCCGAGCTGCAGTTCCATTTCGCGGATGCGCTCGCCGTTGGCGAGCTTGCTTTGCACGTCGACGATGGCGCCCGGATCGCCTTGCCCGTAGAGCACCGAGGTCGGGCCGCGCAGGACGCTCAGGCTCTCGATCATGTAGGGATCGACGCGCCAGCTCGCGAGGTTGATCGTGTTGGGCACCGAAAGCCCGTCGACGAACAGCGTCGGCGTGAAGCCGCGCAGCGCGGCATACCAGTCGGAGCGATTGTCCGAGCTATAGGTGGAAAATCCCGGCACGTAGCGCAGCGCCTGATTGACGTCGGTCGCGCGCGTCATCTCGATCTGCTCGGCGGTCACGACGTTGATCGTCTGCGGAATCTCGTTGATGGGCGTGTCGGTCTTGGTGCCGGTGACGCTGCGGCGTGCGACGAGCCCCACGGTGGCGTTCTGGTCCTGGCTGCCCGCGATGGCGATGGCGGGCAGCGTCTTGTCGGCCGCGGCGGGCGCGGCGGCTGCGGCGGACGTGTTCGCGGCGCTGTCCGCCTGGCTGCTCGTCTGTCCCGCCGAGGGCCGAGGCCGGGAAGCGTCCTGTGACGGCGCTGTCTGCGCGAGCGCGTGGCTCGGCGCGGCCGCATAGAACGCCATGCCCGCAGCGGCAGAAATCGCGCGCAGGCGCGTGCTGGTTGCCCATTCCATCCTTCGTTGCTCTCCAATAGTGTGTGGCCGCCCATTGGGCGAATCTCTGGCGGGGAACGCCGGCCTCGTGACCGGCGCGCCCCGCGTTTTCGGGTTGTTCTCGTGCCGTACGCGTGGCCCGCGCCCGGTGTGCTGCTTCTCTCCGCTTCGGTTCCGGCTCCGGCTGGCCCGCCCGATATCGACGCATCGACGAATCGACGCATCGACAATTCGGGCCGCCCAGCGAAGGGCACGCGGCAGCGACTTGGCTGTCGCGCAGCGGCATGGTGGAGCCAGGGGACTGACCGCTCATCGCGGTGAGGGAGAAGGGGCGGTTCATGGCCGCGCCCGGTTTCGTAGGGGGTGTCGCCGTCGCGCGGTCGGTCGGCAGGACGGATCGCGCGCCGGATTATGCAAGAATGAGAATTATTACTACTCCAATTCAGGCCATTCCTTACGGCTGGACAGGAAGAAGCTTACAGGTGACGGAGGCTCGACGTAATGACAACCTCTATCGCGATCCGGCCATTTTGTTGCTGAAACTCGATGAAAACGGAAAAGTTTGAAAATCTGGAACCGGTGTGGCGGCAACGCTTCCTGCCGATTCGCACCGATGCGGAGAATCCCGTGGTCGCGCGCATGTGGGACTTCGAGGACGGTTTTCGCGACCCGTGGCACGCCCACGAGGAGGCGCAACTGATCTACGTGACGCGCGGCGTCGCGCGTGCGCTCACGCAGAACGGCATCTGGACGCTCGCGCCGTTCCAGGCGATCTGGGTGCCGCCGGGCGTCCTGCACGAGCTTCACGCGATTGGCGAGGTCACCGCGCGCACCGCTTACGTCGATGTGAACGCCGCCCCCGAATTCCGGGCCTGGACGCAGTGCAAGGTGGTGCAGGTGGGGCCGCTGCTGGACGCCTTGCTGGTGGCCGTGGCCGTGAGCACCGGCGATCGCGACACGCGGCGCACGACGCTCGCGCTGCCGCTGCTCCGGCTCGAACTGTCGAGCGCGCGGCCGGCGCTGAGCGGCACGCTCCCGCTTCCCGCCGACCGGCGCCTGCGGGGTGTGTGCGAGCAGTTGCTGCTATGTCCCGAGAACAACGACACGATCGATGTCTGGGGCGTGCGCGTGGGTGCGAGCGCGCGAACGCTGGCGCGGCTCTTTCGCGACGAAACGGGGCTCAGCTTCGGGCAGTGGCGGCAACAACTGCGCCTCGTGGAGGCCGTTGCGCGGCTCGCCCAAGGCACGCCCGTCGCCGCGGTGGCCGTCGAGCTCGGCTATCAGAGCCCGAGCGCGTTCACGTCGATGTTCCGGAAAACGCTGGGCGCGAGCCCGCAGCGGTATCTCAGGCAGCGCGAAAGCCCGTGATCGGCGTCCCGCCCGGCCGTCCGTCGGCCATCAGAAAGCCCAGTTCAGCCGGCCCGCAAACGCGTTCTCACGCGTATGGCCGCCATACTGGCCCTGATAGTTCACGTCGAGGCTCAGGCGATCGGTGAGCCGCGCCGAGAGACCCGCCGTGAACTCCCCGACCGTGCGCGACATGCCAGTGCCGTTGACCGTGAACGTCGCGCCGGGGATGCCGTTGAGCCCGAGCATCATCGAGCTGTCCGAGCTGCCCAGCAACTGCCGCATGCCGAGACCGAGGCTCGCGACCCACTCCGACGACCTGAACGTCCACGCGTGATCGAAGCGCAGCATCAGGCGCGCGTCGGCCGTCGTGGTGTGCTGCCCCGGCACGTTCAGGCCGAGCGCCGGATCGCTTTCGCGCGTGCCATTGAGGTCGAGATGCGCGGCGTCGAGGCCGACGAGCGGCGTCACCGAATTGCCGTGCCCGATGTTCCACGTCTGCGCGATGCGCGCCTGCGCGCTCCAGATTCTTGCGGTCTGCGAGGCCTGCTCGTAGTCGACCGGGCCTTGGCTATAGCCGACCAGCAAGCCTGCGTTCGCCGTGCCGACCGGATGCGACGCGTACATGCCGACCTGCCACAACGTCGAGCTAAGCGTGTCCGCCGCATAGTCGCGGGTCGCGCCGACGTGCGTCGAGCCCGCGCTCGCGCCGAGCGTCCACCCCGAGTAGCGCGTCTGCGCGCCCGCGAGAAAGCCGCTCGCGGTCGTGCGCACGCCATCGGCATTGCCGTCGCCCTGGAGCTGGCCCGCCGAGCCGGACGCGTCGAACCAGACGTCCTTGTCCGACGTCGCGCCCACGCGTCCGGAGAGGCCGATATGCGCGTACACCGGGTCCCAGCTGTCGCGCACGCTGTCGGCGAGCACGGCGGGAGTATCGGCGTAGATCTGGCCGTCGAGACGGTCGAGCATGCGCGCCTGGTCCGCCGGGGCCTCCATGTAGAGGTTGTTCAGCGCCGTTTCCAGGGCGCCGCTCGCGCTCGGCACCGCGCCGTCGAGCACGGTGGCGACGCGCAGCTCGTTGGGCGTCTGCGCGCGCGGCGCGAACGCCGCGGTCGGGAACACCGTGATCGCGACCTGCGGGTCGGCGTCGTAGGTCATGAAGAACCCGTAGTTCGAGGACAGCCCTTCCACCTGCACCTGCGAGAACGTGCCGGTGAGCGTCGCCGTGGGGTCCGGGTTGTCTATCAGCACGTACTTCGTCTTCAGATAGTTGCCCGCGCTGGCGTAGACGGTGGCCGCGCCTGCGAGGTGAATGTCGCCGGTGACGTTCAACTGCGTATGCGAGGCGCCGGGCGCCGCACCATCGGTGCCGGCTGTCGGCGTGGCGGTCGGCGCGATCGCGAACACCACGTTGCTGCCGGCGCTGAGCGTCACGTTGCCTTGCAGCGTGGTCGCGCCGCCGCTCGCGCTCACCGCGAGCCCGTTGGCCGTCTGGACGGTGTTGCCCGCGACGAGCACGCCGCCCGCTGCGTTCACGAAGTCGCCCTTGAGCGTGCCCGCGCCCGACACGAGCCCCTGGTTCGTGAACCCGCCCGCGAAGTGGGCCGTCTGCCCGGCCGCGAGCGTCGTCACGCCCGAGTTCGTCGCGGCGCCCGCGAACGACGCGGCGCCGGGCAGGAACTGGCCGCCCGAGAGCACCGATACGGCGCCCAGCAGACTGCCTCCGGCGCCCAGCCGCAGCGTGCCCGTTTCGACGGTCGTGCCGCCCGTATACGTGTTTGTGCCGGTGAGGGTGGTGGTGCCGTTGCCGGCGAACAGCATCGCGCCGGCGCCCGTGATCGCGCCCGAGATCGTGCTGTCGAAGCCCTGGTTGTCGATCGCGCCGCCCTGCGCGCCCAGCGTGATCGGCGCCGTTTCGGTGATGGCCGCGAGCGTCCGCAGCGTGCCGCCGTCGAGCGTGATGGCGCCGGTGCCCAGGTTGGCAGCGGAGCCGATCGCGACCGTCGTGCCCTGCTGGATCGTCGTGCCGCCGCTATAGGTGTTCGCGCCGGACAGCGTGGTGGTGCCCGCTCCGGCCAGGGTGAGATGGCCCGCGCCGGAGACGGTGCCCGAGAACGCGGCGCTGTTGCCGCCGTTGTCGATCACGCCGCCATTCGCCGCGACGTTGGCGTTCGCGCGCTGCACGACGTTGCCGTTGGCGATATAGGTGCCGCCGTCGAGCGTCAGCGGACCGGCGCCGAGGCTGCCCGCGACCAGCGTGCCGCCGTTGATCGTGGTGCCGCCCGAATAGGTGTTCTGGCCGGCCAGCACCTCGGTGCCCGCGTTGAGCGTCACGCCGCCGGTGCCCGCGATCGTGCCCGTGAACACGTCCGCCGCATTCGTGAGCACGAGGCCGTGGGCGCCCAGCTTGACCGCGCCCGTGCCGGCCAGCGTAGCGATGCTGCGATCGCCGCTTGCGCCGCTGATGTCGAAGGTGCCGTTTGCGACCACGCCGAGCGAGCTCGCGATGCTGCCATTGCCCGCGAGCGCGATAGTTGCGCCCGCACCGATTCCCGTTGCGCCCGTATAGGCGTTGATGCCGGAAAGCGTGAGCGTGCCGCCCGTGACGCTCACGCTGCCGCTGCCCGCGATCGAGCCCGAGAATGCGCCGTTCGCATTCGTGATCGTGAGCCTGTTGCTGCCGAGCTGCACGGTGCCCGCGCCCGAGAGCGCCGCGATGCTCGCGTCATGGCTCGCGCCGCTGAGGTCGAACGTGCCGTTATCGGTCACGCCGCTCGAGTTGCCGACGGTGCCGGCGCCGGCGAGCGCGAGCGTCGCGCCCGCGGCGATGGCCGTGGCGCCCGTATAGCTGTTCGCACCGGCGAGCGTAAGCGTGCCGCCCGCGACCGTCACGCCGCCGCTGCCGCCGATCGTGCCCGCGAACGTGCCGTTTGCGTTCGTGATCGCGAGGGTGTTCGCGCCCAGCACCACGCTGCCGTTGCCGGCGAGGCTCGCAATCGCTTCGTTGCCGCTCGCGAGGCTGATGTCGAAGGTGCCGTTGTCGGTCAAGCCGCTCGAAGCCGCAATGCTGCCGCTGCCGGCGAGCGCGAGCGTCGCGCCGCTGGCGATCGTCGTCGAGCCGGTATAGGTGTTCGCGCCGCTGAGCGTGAGCGCGCCGCCGTTGCCGCTGTTCACGATCGTGAGGCTGCCCGGCGTGCCCGCCGTGGCGTCGGCAATCGGATTGACGATCTGCGCGCTCGTGCCGGCCGTATCGATCGTGCCGTTGTTGCCCGTGATCGTGAAGCTGTAGGGGGCGAGCGGCGTGCCGTCGAGCACCAGCGTGCCGCCGTCGAACACCGGATTCAGCGTGGCGGGCGAGCCGGCCAGGCCCGCGGCGTTGGCCGTCGACGTGATATTCGTGGCACTCGCGCCCTGGCCGAGCTGTTGCTGCTGTTGCAGATAGCCGATCAGGTTCTGGATCAGCGAAGTCTGCTCATAGCCGGTCTGCAGGAAGTTCACGTCGAGCACGGAAATCAGCGCGCCCTGCATGGCGTTGCTCAACGTGCCGACGCCCCAGGCGGCCGCGCCGCATACGCCCTGGCCGTCCGCGGTGATGCACGAGCCGTTGCCGAGCGACGAGAACGCACCGATGGCGGCATAGCTGACCGACGCGTTCTGGTTCGCGCTCAGGTATTGCGAGGCGGTCGTCTGCGCGTTGCCCGAATTGTCGCTCGTGCTCACGCTGACGTCGCCGCCGCCCAGCGAGGCGATGAACGGACCGAGCGCCGCATCGCGGGTCGCGCCGTACCAGGCGTTCTCGCCCATCACGAAGAGATCGCCGCCGCCTTGCAGATAGCTCGTGTACAGGCTCGTGTAGTTGAGCGGCTGCGCGGCGCCGAGGTCCCACACCTGGGCGAAGCCGGACAGCGTGGCGGGCATGCTCGTTTCGTTGATGACCGTGACGGTGTTGCCGGCCGCCGTGGCGAGCGTGGCAAGATTGGTCGCGATGGTCGGGACGTCGCCGTAATCGACGATCAGCACGTTGGCGGCCTGCGCGGCCGGTTGGCCCGCCGCCAGCAGCGCGAATCCGAGACCGGCCGCCGCATACCGAAGGGGCTTGCCCGTGCGCGTGCCGGCGCGTTGCGATGCGCACATCGGAGCGATCTGCCGCTGCATGGTGGTCCGCCCGCGAAAGCCGACCGACTCGAACTTGCCGCAGATTTTTATCAGGCGATAAATCATTTAGTTGTCCATTTTAAATGGGGCAGGCCTTTGCAATGGCGCGATGGCGGTTCTGGCGCAACCGTCCTCATGCGGACAGACGCGAGCGAACCATCGACTGCAATGGTCTGGAATAAACGTCGTTATGCGGGGTTGGGGGAGGGTGTCAGGCCGGGTCCGATGCTGCCCACTCTGCTTGCCTGTATGCCGGGGCGGCTCGCCCCAATTGCCGAATTGCTGTCTCGCACCGCCTGCTCCGTCTTCATTCGTATTTCGCCGCTCGATGCTGCAGGTGCTCAGCGCAGGTGCGGCATCGTCCTGTTTAACGGAAGTTTTTCCGGTTTCATTAATTTATTTTTGTATCGATATGCGGCGCAGGCACAATGGGTGGAAATATTTACCGGAAATGGACGATTGAAGCGTTCGGCTTGGCGTTCCCGGCGCCGCTCAGCGGGCCCCCAGCCGTTATAAAATCCCGGCTTTCGCCGCCCGCCTATCAGGACCCTCGATGATCAAAAAGGTCGACGCGCCGTTTCAGCAGATCAAAGCCCTCGTTCGCAAGCGCATTCAAACCGGCGACTGGAAGACCGGGGAGCGCATCCCCTCCGAACTCGATCTCGCCGCCGACCTTGGCGTGGCGCGAATGACGGTGAATCGGGCGCTGCGCGAGTTGACCGACGAAGGGGCATTGCAGCGCATCGTCGGTGTCGGGACCTTCGTTGCCGAGGAAAAGCCGCAATCGAATCTGCTGATGATCGCGCACGTGCGCGACGAGATCCACGCACGCGGGCATCAATACCGCTGCCACGTGATCAGCCAGGCGCGCGCGCTCGCATCGACCGAGATCGCGGCGGCGTTCGGCCTGCCGGTCGACGCACCGGTGTTCCATGTGGTTTGCGTGCACGAGGAGAATGGCCGGCCGATTCAACTCGAAGAGCGTTATGTGAATCCGGCCGCCGCGCCGGATTTCATCGACCAGGACTTCCGGACCGAGCCGCCGTCCGAGTATCTGTACAACAACGTCTCGCATTACGAGCTCGAGATCGAGCATATCGTCGACGCGACGATGCCGACGGCCGAGCAGGCGAAGCTGCTCGACATGCGCGCCGACGAGCCGTGCCTGACGCTCACGCGCCGGACCTGGACCAACGGGCTGCCCGTGACGTTCGTGCGCTTCGTGCATCCGGGCAACCGCTATCGGCTCGGTTCGCGCTTCAAGCCCGGCGCCACGCGCCATCAAATCTGATTCGTCTTCCGCTTCGCCGATGACTGGCGAAGCGCGCGGCGGTCCCTATGCTTGCCCGCCGCGCGCGCGTTGCTCCTTTAGAGCTCGCTCACCTGCCCATCGCTTTTCGACCACAGAACGGGGAACAGCGGATGCGCGAGCGATGCGCCTTCGGGCAATGCATCGGCGAGCCCGGGAAAGTCCGGCGACGTTTTCCAGCGGCGCGGCGCGTGGCGAACGTCGTCGCCGACGAAGCGGATCGAGAACGCGCGCCGCCGGTTGCGCGTGCCGCCCGACGCATGCAGCGTCAGCATCCGGAAGCACACCATGTCGCCCGGTTCCAGCGCCCAATGCCGGATCGGGAACGCCTCGCGATTTGCTTCGATGTCCGGAAGATCGGCGAGGCTGCCTTCGGGGAACCACTTCGCTTCCTTGTCCATGAACGTGCGCGGCATCAGCCACGGGCCGCGATGCGAGCCCGCGACGAATTCGAGCGTCGATTCGAGCGGGACCGGATCGACCGGAATCCACATGCTGACGTTGTCCTCGCCTTCGATGTTGTAGTAGGGCTGGTCCTGATGCCACGGCGTGCGCTGCTGCGTGCCCGGCTCCTTCACGAGCAGATGGTCGTGATGCAGGCGCACCGTGTCCACGCCCATCAGTGCCGCCGCGACCGAAGGCGCGGGCGAGCGCGCGATGAACTCGCGATAGGCGGCGTTGTGCTCCCAGTTGCAGAAGTCCTCGAAGAACCAACCCGGATCGTCGGGACGGCTCGCCACCTTCGAGCGCGGGCTCGGATGCGCGAGATTGCTGTCGATGCCGGTCTTGAGCGCCTCGATTTCGCTGGCCGAAAAAATGCCCTTGATGCAGACGGCGCCCTCGGTGCGGAAGGCTTCGATGAGCTCGGGCGTGACCGCTTTTTCAACGCGTTCACGAATGGTCATGGTCATGGCTGGGCTCCTGGTGATTGCGGTGATTGAATTCATTGCTGGGCGCCGTAAATATCGAAATCGAAATATTTCGCCGCAATCTTCTGGTAAGTACCATTCGCGCGAATGGCGGCGATCGCGCCGTTCAGGCGATTCTTCATTTCGGTGTCGTCTTTGCGCAGCCCCATCGCCACGCCATGGCCGATGATGCGCGCGTCGGTGACGTCGCCGCCGGCGAAGGCGTAGCCCTTGCCGCGCGGCGTATTCAGGAACGCGTAGCCGGCCTGCGTCTTGTCCTGGAAGGTGGCGTCGAGGCGGCCATTGACGAGGTCGGCATAAACCTGATCCTGGTTCTGGTACGTCACGATCGTGACGCCCTTGGGCGCCCACTCGGCCTTCGCGTAGGTTTCCTGGGTCGTGCCCTGATCGATGCCGATGCGCTTGCCGACGAGCGACGCCACGGTCGGCTGCAGTTTGGAACCGGCTGGCGCGACGAGCGCCCCCGGCGACGAATAGAGCTTGTTCGAGAAGTCGATCTGCTTAAGACGTTCGTCGGTGGCCGTCATGGCCGACATGATCACGTCGAACTTCTTCGCATGCAGCGCGGGAATCATGCCGTCGAAACCCTGCTCGACCCAGACGCATTTCGCATGGAGCTGCGCGCAGATCGCATTGCGCAGATCGATGTCGAAGCCGGCGAGCGAGCCGTCGGGCTGCTTGGCCTCGAACGGCGGATAGGTGGGGTCGACGCCCCAGCGAATCGTCGAGGTGTCCTGAGCAAATGAAACGAGAGGCGCCGCGGCAAGCGAGACGGCGAGAAACTTGACGATCCGGTTCATGACTGCTTCCCCTGATAGGTCGGCGCGACGGGCGAGGGCCGCGCGGCCGGTTGGTCGAACTGCGGTAATGGGCGTCTTTGTCGTGCGAGCGGGTTTCGAGGCCTCGATGAAACTGCCATGCAGTCTAGACCACGTGGATTGGCGTGTGCAAGCGGGGAGGGCGCGTGGAGCCGGTGAAGCGTGGCGGAGCGCTGAGGTGGGCTCTGAGGCGACTACGATTGATGACGATAAATACGGCTTATAACGCGAAATTAGCCATTAAATCGGCGAAGAAGTGCATTCCTAGGGATTTGCCCTGGCTGCCGTGCGCGAGCGGGAATCGCGCGTTGCACCGATCGTTGGCTCTATCAATATGTCTATACAACTTGGTGCGCGAGGAAGGTATTCGGGAGGTGTCGCCCTGGCGATCCGCGCGTAACATAGAACCCGTTACTGCGAACCTTGGGAGGCAGCCATGAAAGCGGTATGCCCGCTGCACGGACCAACGACCATCATCGGCACGAATGCATACGGTTTTCCGGTTTATGCGTGCTGCTGCGACGACGTGCCCAATATCATGCATGACGCATGTACAAGAGAACCGGCGTCACGTAAATCCGAGCCGCCGCGGCAAATTCCACAACCGAAGACGAGAAAGGAATGAGGCAGGGAATGAACCCGGGAATGAGGCTGACGTTCGGCTTGCCGAAGGCTTGCTGAAAAATATGTATTTATTTAATCGGTGACAAATCACCGCAAGATAAACCCCGATAACGGCGGCGAAAAAGTAAAACGCCTATATATGCCGCCGCGCCGCGCGTTATTTCCATCAGGGATAGTGCCCATCGCCCGTGCCGCCGGTGCTGATGCAAACTACCTTTTATCCTCCTGTTAAAGCCGTTCTTTGTAACAACCCAAAAATGTTTGGAGGACTTATGGCACAGCGCATTGCCTACGTAACTGGCGGAATGGGTGGCATTGGAACCGCAATCTGCCAGCGGCTGCACAGCGATGGCTTTACCGTCGTCGCCGGGTGCGGCCCGAATTCACCGCGCCGCGCAAGATGGATCGAGGAGCAAAAAGCGCTTGGGTTCAATTTTGTCGCTTCTGAGGGTAATGTCGCCGATTGGGAATCTACAGCGAAGGCTTTCGACAAGGTCAAGTCGGAGGTAGGCGAAATCGACGTGCTCGTCAACAATGCGGGCATTACTCGAGACGTCGTATTTCGCAAGATGACGCACGAAGAATGGATCGCCGTGATCGACACCAATCTCACCAGCTTGTTCAATGTTACGAAACAAGTGATTGACGGCATGGTTAATCGCGGATGGGGGCGCATTATCAACATTTCGTCCGTCAATGGCCAGAAAGGCCAGTTTGGTCAGACGAATTATTCAACGGCCAAAGCCGGTATTCACGGCTTTACGATGGCGCTAGCCCAGGAAGTCGCGACCAAGGGAGTCACGGTCAATACCGTTTCGCCGGGTTATATCGGCACCGATATGGTGCGCGCGGTAAAACCCGAAGTGCTCGAAAAAATCGTCGCGAGTATTCCAGTGCGGCGCCTCGGCGAGCCGCATGAGATCGCATCGATCTGCGCATGGCTGGCTTCCGCCGAAGCGGGATTTGCCACCGGCGCCGACTTCTCGCTTAACGGTGGACTTCATATGAGTTGAGCCCCAGCGTCATGGGGCTGCTGAGCGGATGCTCACCAGGATCCCTGCCAGGCGGAATACGCCAGGCAGGGATTTTTCATTTTCAGCACACGGCCGCGAGTACGGGTTCTGAAGCGGCGTATTGCCCGTCGTATGGCGCCGGTGGTGCGACTTGTGTTTCGGCTTCGCCTGGGAATGCGCTTGCGGATGGGCTGGTGTATGCGCTTCGCCAGCGTGTTGCGGCTTGCTTTGGCCTTCGCCTAAGCCGGTCTGACCTTCACCGAAATAATAGGTCTGCGAGGTTTGCGCGTGAGCGGCAGCCGATAGCGACAATGCCATCAATAACAGGCATTTCGAAAGTTTCATGCGTATTCCTTTTCCTCGTTACGAAGGGGGTTGCGATTCAATGCTCCCGCGCGGCGCGCGCGGGCTGTCCTTATTTTCCCTCGTCCTTGCCCGCGACCATCGCGGACGCCGCTTTCAGGCATTCGATGAAGCGCAGCGCGGCCGGCGTCAGCAACGCATGGCGCCGCATCACGATGGCGACCGTCAAAGGCGGTAGCGGCTCGGCCAGGTTCAACGCCACGATCCCGCGCGGCCTGTGCCCGGCCTCCATGAGCGGCCGCGCGAACACCCCGAGCGCATCGGTCTGCGAGACGAGCCCCAGCGTCGCCGAAAACGAGGGGCAATGGATCACGTGCTTGGGCATCTCGATCCCGAGCGGCATGAAGATCGAGCGGACCAGGTCGTCGCCGTGCTCTCCGTATCGCGGCACGCACCATTGCGCGTCGGTCAGCTCGCGCAGCGATCGGGCGCGTGCAAGCCGATGCCGGTTTCTCGCCACCACGGCGAAAACGGTCCGGAATAGCGGAATGCTCGCGAATTCGTCGCTGTCCGGCGTCATGTCCTGGAGCCGATGCGTAACGATGAAGTCGAGCGTGCCATCGCGCAGCCGGGCGAGATCGTTCGCGCTGAGCGCGTCGTCGAGATTCACGCTAGCGCCGGGCAGGCTGCGCGTGAACGCAGCGAATGCGCGCGGCAGGATCGTGAGCGCCACGGTCGGGCTGACCGCGAGCGACACCGATCCGGTCGTGCCCAGCCGCAGTTGCTCGATCTCGTCGCGCGTGCGCTGCATTTCCTCGACGATCAGCCGCGCGCGAATGGCAAACGCGCTGCCGTACTCGGTGAGCGCAATGCCCTTGACGCTGCGCGTGATGAGCGGCGCATCGAGATCGAGTTCGAGCTCGCGCACGATGCTGCTGACCGCCGGCTGCGTGACGCCGAGCGCACGGGCCGCGCCGCGGATGGTCCGGTGCTCGGCGACCGCGAGAAAGGCATTGAGCTGCTTGAGTTTCATGGGCGGCTGGCGGTGAAGCCGTGAATTCCGGCACGTGCGCCAAGTGAAAAGAAAAAATTATCGCACGTAAAAAATTCTTGAATTTTCTTTATCGTGGCGGCTCGCTATGCTGGGTGCTTTCAAGGAGCGACCACGATGATCCTCGTTAATCAGCAACGGCTCTGGGATTCGCTGATGGAGATGGCGACAATAGGCGCGACCGCGCATGGCGGCAGTTGCCGGCTCGCGTTGACCGACGAGGACGTTGAGGGGCGGCGCCGCTTCATTCGCTGGTGCGAGGAAGCCGGTTGCGAAATCCGCATCGACCCGATCGGCAACCTGTTCGCGCGCCGGCCCGGCACGCAGCCCGATGCGCCGGCCGTGATGTGCGGCAGCCATCTCGACACGCAGCCGCTCGGCGGCCGCTTCGACGGTGTCTACGGCGTGCTCGCCGGGCTCGAGGCCATTCGCACGCTCAACGACCTCGGCGTGGTGACCCGTCATCCCATCGACGTCGTCGCATGGACCAATGAAGAGGGCTCGCGCTTCACGCCGGGCATGATGGGCTCGGCGGTCTACGCCGGCATCCTCGATCTCGAGACCGCCCGCGCGCGGCCGTGCATGCAAACAGGCGTGCTGCTCGGGCAGGAACTCGAGCGCACCGGATTCGCCGGTCCCGCGCGCGAGCAGCAGATGCCCAAGGCTTATTTCGAGGCGCATATCGAGCAAGGCCCGGTGCTGGAAAATGCCGGCAAGCCGATCGGCGTCGTGACCGGCGTGCAGGGCATGGATGAGATCGACGTCACGGTGACGGGCTTCGAATCGCACGCGGGCACGACGCCGATGAGCGTGCGCAAGGACGCGATGGGCGCCGCGGCCGCGATGATCGCCGCGATCATCGAGCACGGCCACGCGTTCGATGCCGATGCGCGCGTGACGGTCGGCCATGTGTCCTGCCAGCCGAACTCGCCGAGCACGATACCCGGCAAGGTCTGCTTCACCGTCGACGTCCGCCACCCTTCGAAGCCGGCGCTGCAACGGCTCGTGGCCGACATCGAGGCGATCTGTCTGCAGCGCACTGCGCTGCGCGGCGCGACTGTGCAACTGCAGAAGGTCGCCGAGTACGAGCCCGTGGTTTTCGATGCGCAGTGCGTCGAGCGCGTGCGGGAAGCGGCGGCCGCCGCCGGCTATCCGTATCTGGAGATGTGCAGCGGTGCGGGGCACGACGCGGTGAACCTTTCATACGTCGCGCCGACTGCAATGGTGTTCGTCCCGTGCAAGGCCGGACTCAGCCACAACGAGGCCGAAGACGCCGATCCCGTGCATCTCGCGCAAGGGGTGGCGGTGCTGGCGAACCTGCTGGCCGATTGCGCGCGGTAACGGTAGTGGTGGGGTGTGCGGCGGCTAGTGCGGCGCGTTAGCTTCGATCTGGTCTAGCGTCGCCAGCACGAACGCATAGACGTCCTCGAGCGCCGAAACGAGGCGCGTCCCCGGCGGCACGCCATCGAAGGCATCGGCCGGGCCGATGCAAATCAGGGGCTTTGCAAAACGCGTCGCCAGCCGGATTTCGTCGAGGGTGCCCCGGCTGCCTGGGAGCGCCACGACCACGTCGCTCGTGAGTATGTTCACGTAGTTCCGGTTCAACGCGTCATCGGGCGTGTCGGCTTGCTTGCGCGGCAGCGGTGTGAGGATCGGCAGGTCGATAAACGGATTCGGATAACCGGCGAGGGGCGCAAAACCGCGGACGGGATGGGCCTCGCTCGGCATGATTCCAATGGATCGGCCCTTGCGGCCCGGCGTCGTCGAGAACGCCCGCGCCGTCGAAAGCATGACGCCGAGACCCGCGCCCGTCAGCAAATCGAAACCGCGCCCGGCGATCCATTTTCCAAGCGGCGCCGAAAGGGCTTCCCATTCGGCCTTGCCCGAACCCATGACTCCAACGATTGCCACCGGCTTTCCTCCTGATCCTTTGATCCTCTGATGCGCGTGAACGCGAGACGCGCTGCCGGCCAGCTTTGCTTAGCCGACCGGGCCAAAACGCCGAAACGATTCTCGACGATTTGGTGGGCAGTGTCGAACGGTCTCGTCGGCGCCTTTCACGAATCTTGCGCCTCGGCGCGACGCTATCGGGCGGTCTCCCGTGCAACTAACAGCCAAAAACGTCACGCGCACGATGGCGGCGATACGTGTGCGTGACACAGCGTCATACAGGAAAAAACACGCTTCGACGCCTAAACTGTTCTATGAGACTAACGCCGCTGTGGCGGGGGTTCATCGAGGGCCGGCGGACCCAGCGTCGTGCCGGACGATGCGCGAGAGATCGAGGTAAACATCATGACAAGGCGCGGATTGTGCCGACTGCTGTTCGTACTGGTGGCGCTATGCATGAGCGCCACGGCGAGCGCCGGGAGAGGCGGTGGCGGCTGGTATCACGGCGGAGGCGGAGGCGGAGGCGGCGGCTGGGGCGGCGGGTATGGTGGCGTGAACCACAGCGGCAGCTGGAGCGGCGGCGGCAGTTGGAGCGGAAGCAGGGGCAGTGGGAGCTGGAGCGGCGGCGGCAGCTGGAACGGCAGCTACCACGGTGGCGGCTGGTATCACGGCAGCTATTACCATGGCGGCTACTATCACGGCGGCTACTACCACGGATGGTATGGCTGTTGCGGGTCCGTGAGCGTCGGCTTCTACTTCGGGCCCGGCTTCGTCTACGGCTATCCGTTCTATCCGTATTACTACCCGCCCTATTACACCAGCGTCTATTACCCGTACGTATCCGGCGACTTCTCGCAGCCGACCGAGTACGTCGAGCAAGGCCAGGTCCAGGACCAGGCCGGCGGCGGCGACATGAACGACCAGAGCGGCGGCGCCCCGCAACTCGCGTTCTGGTACTTCTGCGAGAAGCCGCAGGGCTACTATCCCTATGTCCGGGCTTGCCCCGGAGGCTGGCAGAAGGTGCCCGCGCGGCCGCCTGATAGTTGAAGTTGAGCCGTTGAACGCGCGCGGGCGCCCAATCAGGATTCAGTGATTGGGCGAAGCGCGATCGTCGGCACAAACCCCCGCGATCCGCATGGCCGATACACACGCCGAACGCAAGCAAAGCCTTGTCGCGCCGGCACGTGGCGCAAAAGCGCACCCAGTTGAGCAAGAAACTGCTTGACGTGACACCAGGGACCGCGTACTGTCGTGCACCAAAGTCTCAAAAGTGCTCGATTGCTCTTCAATTGCCGCTATCCGCGGCTCTCGTTGGCCTCTCCTTTTTGATTTTTCATTCGCCCTTTTTTCGGGGCGTGCAACTTTATTCGTCTGTTTAAGGAATTACTAGTGGAAACCGGTACTGTCAAATGGTTTAACGATACCAAGGGTTTTGGCTTCATTACGCCGGACAAGGGTGGTGATGACCTGTTCGCACACTTCTCGGAAGTGCGTGGCACGGGCTTCAAGACGCTGGCCGAAGGTCAGAAGGTCACCTATGAAACGAAGCGCGGCCCGAAGGGTCTCCAGGCTTCGAACATCACGCCGCAGTAACGCTATCGGATCGCGCCCGCTGCTCCTTGCAGCGGCGCGATCTCTCGCCTTGCTCTGGCACGCGTATGTCACGCTTGCCAGCTATCTTTTCTTGCATTCCTGTTCCCGCCGCGCCTGCAGGCTAAAGGTGTGGTGTCTATAGCTCGCCCGGGTTCGTCCGGTTTTCGCGCTGGCTACTCGATATCGGGTTCCCGTCGTCCGGCTGCGAGTCCGGTGTGCTCATCGAAGGCGTCCCTCGAGTCCATGGCTCGGGAAGTCTGAAGCCTTGGCGGATCGCCGGGTTTCGGCGCGCCAGGCGTCGTTGCTTGCTGGTCCAGGTTTGCACAGATCCGTTGCCGGCGCATGCGCGCCGGACAACGCTCAACATCACCACGCGTGCAAGCGTTGCAGTGATCGGCGCTGTTCGCCGACGTGCTGTATTGCGCAACGCAACGCTCTCTGGAGGCATCGATTTGGCAAAGGAAGAACTGCTGGAACTGGACGGGGTCGTCGACGAAGTGCTGCCGGACAGCAAGTACCGCGTCACGCTCGAAAATGGCGTGATCGTGAATGCGTACGCATCGGGCCGCATGCGCAAGAATCACATTCGTATTCTTGCTGGCGACCGCGTCACGCTGGAACTGTCGGTCTACGATCTCACGAAGGGGCGGATCAACTTCCGTCACAAGGACGAGCGCGCGCCTACGGGTCAGCCGCGTCCCGCGATGCGCCGCCGCTAAGCGCGCCTTGCTCCCCAACACACGCGTGCGCGCCTGCGCAAGGCACGGCGCGGTGTTGAACGGCATGAACGGTCCCGCTCAATGAAGCGCAGACGATTGCGCATCGCGTTGCGGGGCCTCGCCGTTACCCTGTCCCATCACTACCCTCGCTATCAAGCGGTTCCTTGAGGCGGCGTCTTGTGACGCGCGAGGAACCGGTCGAGCTGGCCTGCGAACGCTTTGCCGTCGCGCGCGCTGAAAGGCGCGGGGCCGCCCGTATCAATGCCCGCATTGCGCAGTTGATCCATGACGTCGCGCATCGTCAGGCGCTCCTGAATGTTCTCGCGCGTGAACCAGTTGCCGCGCGAGTCGAGCGCATGGGCGCCGCGCTCGAGGACCGCCGCCGCGAGCGGTATGTCCGCGGTAATCACCAGATCGCCCGGCGCGACCAGTTCGACGACGCGGGCATCGGCCGCATCGAAACCCGCCGGCACCTGAATCGACTTGATGAACGGCGACGGCGGCGTGCGCAAATATTGGTTGGCCACCAGCGTCACCATCACTTCGGCGCGTTTGGCGGCGCGAAACAGGATGTCCTTGATGACGGCGGGGCAGGCGTCAGCGTCGACCAGCACTTGCATGAAAGCCATTCCAGTACGTTAAAACGCGATCATAGCTCAAGGTTGGCGCTGCTTTTGCCATGACCGTTGCCATGATCGTTGCCGTGACCCGAAGCGTCTCCTCGCAACGCCACCTCGACGCAAAAGTCATGAACAGCCGTCACCATCTGCTGCAGCCCCGGCTGCTCCAGCGGGTAGTGTCCGGCGTTTTCCAGCATCGTCACCTTCACGGGCACGCGCCGGATTCGTTGCAGGAACAACTGACTCAGATGCAGCGGCGTCCAGCGATCCTGCGCCGGCTGCGTGAGCAGGATCGGGCACACGTTGAAATCCTCGGGCTCGACCACGGGCCGATAGCCCGTATAGCTGGCCAGAAAACGCATGGTTACCCACTTGCCCGCCGAGGTCTTGTCCGCCATGCAGGCCTCGAGCGCAGCGGGGTCGTTGACGAGCGCGTGCATCTTGCTCGCGGCCGCCATCGGCATGCGCAGGCCCGCGAGCGGCGTGCACGCGGCGAGCGTCGCGAGCGGGCCGCCCACGCGGCTCATGAAGCGGTTGTAGGCGGTCTCGTCGCGAACCTGCTGGAGGCGTTGATCGAGAAACGTCATGCCGACAATGCCCTTGACCTTGCCGTTCTTCGCGGCGACGTGATACGTCTGCATTCCGCCCGCGCTCAGCCCGTACAGCACGATGGGCCGGTTGTCCCGCGCGAGTTCCGCGTCGATGAGATCGCTGCCGGCCTGGACCCAGTCGTCGTAGCGAATGGGCTGGCCGCGGCGGACCTGGGTGAGGCCGTATTCCGGCATGTCGATCGCGATGGTTTCGAAGCCTCGGCGGGCAAGCGGCGCGCCCAGTATCGTCGACATCTGCCGGCCGTTCGTGCCCACGCCATGGAACAGAATCACCTTCAGCGGCGCGCGCGCATTGCGGTAGCAATCGAGATGGATGCGGTGCCCGTTCCATGACCACCACTCTTCCTGCGGCAGTTGCGCGGGTTTCAACTGGAACTCGACGGGGAGAAAGCCTTGAATCCGTTGCCAGCTTTCTTGTTGCGCATAGGTCGTCATTCGGAATCTCTCTTGGGTGCAAAGGCGGCGAGCGTGGCGCGAGCGGCACGCGGCGCTCGCGCATCCACTGCAACCGGATGACCTGGATAGTGCGTCCTGCATGGGAAAACACCAATGCTGGGACGGGACAATTGTTTTAGTATTTGGGCCAAATTGATGCGTCGAGGGGTTTCTCCGCATGAGCTTCTGGGATTTCACCCGGAGTCCGGCCAGCGCCCGGCTGATGGTCGATTTCGGCGACGAGCGCGGCCTGCCGCACGCGAAGCTGCTCGCCGGCACGGGCTTGTCGGCCGCGCAGCTCGACGATCCGAACACCGAGGTCACGGCGGCCCAGGAGCTGCGGCTCTCCGACAACCTGCTGCGGCTGCTCGGGGACCCGCCGGGAATCGGCCTCGCGCTGGGCGGGCGCTATCACTTCTCGGCGTACGGCGTGTGGGGCTACGGCCTGATCGCGAGCGCCACGGGACGCGATGCGCTCGCGCTGGCCATGCGCTTCCTGCCGCTCACCCACGCCTTCACCGTGATCACCTTCCGGGAGGCCGACGATTGCTGCGTGCTCAATTTCGGCGCGCCGGAACTGCCTGCCGCGCTGAGCCGCTTCTGCGTGGAGCGCGACATGGCGGCGGCGGCCGTCTTGCTGCATGAAGTGGGCGGGAAAGACTTCGTGCTGTCGAGCTTCACGCTGCAGGCGAGCAAGCCGCGCGAGGGACGCGGGGCGCATGGGGCGCAACTGGGCGTTCAGCGTCTGCACGGGGTCGAACCGGCCTATGGGGCGCGCGCGAACTGCCTCACCTTCGAACGCGCGTGGCTCGACCGCAAGCTGCCGCAGGCCAACGCCACGACCGCGGCGATGTGCGAACAGATGTGCAAGCAACTGGTGGAGGCACGCCGCGCGCGCGTTGGCACCTCGGCGATGATCCGCCATTACCTCAATGCGATGTGGGGCGGGGCGCCGCTTTCGCTCGAAGAGATGGCGCGGATGATGAACACGAGCGCGCGCACGCTCAAGCGCAGGCTCCAGGAAGAGGGCACGACGTTCCGGGCGCTGCTCGACGAATCGCGCAGCGCGATGACCGAGACGCTATTGAGCGACGCGCGCCTGACGCTCACCGAGATTGCGGAACGGCTGGGGTATAGCGATTTGTCCAGTTTCTCGCAGGCGTTCAAGAGATGGCATGGCGTGGCCCCGCAGGTCTATCGCGCTGGCATGGCGCAAGGGCTCAAGGAGATGAAATAGTCGGATTGAAGGTTGATCAGGATGCCGAATAGATTCGCACATCGAACGGCGGTTGTGCCCGGCAAATTGCCGTTCTCATTGGAGGGATGATCTTGATGAAAGAGGATCTTGCAAAGCTGGCGGCGGACCTCGAGCGCCTGCTCAAGCTTCGCAGCCTGCCGTTCGGAATGACGCTATACGAGCGGCGCGAAGACATGGAAGCGATTCATCGCATTCGCCGCCCCAAGGCGATCCATACGCTCGATCAGATCGTGGGGCAGGCCGCCCGCCTGGGTTTCACGGTCGGCGTCACGGCCGAGGATCTGGTGGGCGCGCAGTGCCGGTCGGTCGTTGGCCTCGGAAATGCCAAGGATGACGAATGGAAATCGGGCCAGCAAATGGCGGGCGTCTGGTACGCCACGCTCGAAGATTCGCGCGCTCATCAAGCGGCGATGGAGTGCGTCGCGGACGGCCAGTATGAAGCGCTCGTGGTTTCTCCGCTTGCCGCGGGCCGTATCGATCCGGCCATCGCGCTGTTCTATGCCACGCCCGGCGCCATGATGTACTTCATCAATGGTCTGCAGTGGTCGGGGTACAAGCGTTTCGACTGGAGCGTGGTGGGCGAATCGGCGTGCGCGGATTCGTGGGGGAAGGCGCTCAAGACCGGGCAGCCGAGCCTCTCGATTCCCTGCTTTGCGGAGCGCCGATACGGCGGCGTGCTCGACGACGAAATGCTGATGGCGCTGCCGCCGGCGATCCTCGCGCAGGCCATTGCGGGCATGGAGGCGCTTGCGAAGAATGGACTGCGCTATCCGTTCGCACAGTACGGGATCCAGCAGGACGTTCGTGCCGGGATGGAAGTGAGCTACGCGAAAAAGTAATGGACGGGCGATGGCTGCCGCACGGACGACGTGCGGCAGCCCGATGAATCACGGCCTGAAGCACCAGTAATGGCCAATCGGGTTGCTCATGGCCGCGAGTCCATATCGATACGCCGCGCGCGCACGCATTTCAATCAGGTGGTGCAAGTCCGCGGTCAACCGGACGGCGCTGCCGATGTACGAATGATTGAGGCCGAACAGGCTGGTTTCGATGGCGCTGGCATCGACCGTCTCTACGCCGGCCAGAACCAGCAGCGCCTGGCCGGCGTCGCCGGCGCGGGGCGCGCCATTCGCTTTTTTCGATGCCGCCAGAGCTTTGTCGTTTGACGACGCGTAGAGCGTGGTCGCGATACCGAGCTTTGCCAAAGGCGGGACGATCTGAGTCCTGAATACGTCCGCATCGATATCCGGAGCGGCAAAAACCACCTCCGTCATCCGCTCCAGTTCCTTGCGGTGACCTGACATCATCAACTTGATGGTTTCCCCCAACACCCGGTTTCCCATGCTGTGCGCGAGTACGACGACCTCGTCGAATTTTCCGTTGCGCATGACGGTCAGGACGAACTCCTGGAAATAGATGGCCGCCTGATCCGCATCGTTCCCGTCGCGGATGTAATCCAGCACCTTGTCGCCCGAGGGCCAGCTATAAACGAAGGGCACGCCCGAAAACTCGATGTCGTAGGCGATTTGCGCGGCCCGGCGGGCCGCATCTTCGAAGCTCGTATTGAACCCGTGAATGAAGATCAAGGCCCTGCGCTTTTCACCCTTATGCGGGTGCTCCGATATGGCTTGCCCGAATTCGCTGGCGCTGTATTCGTCGACACGCATCAGGACGACATGTTTTGCGGGGTTCTGCAAAAAGTATCGCAGCATGAACGGCGATTCGAGTTTTCCGATCCTGTGGTTATGCGGAATGCTGACCTCGCATACGCCATAACTGAGTTGGTTCCCGCGGCCCGCGCCAAAGCGTTTCGCCGGCGATTTCGCGCGAGGGTGGCGCTCACGATCTGTGCCGAAGAAGATTTCGACGACTTCGAAGCGTTCTTCCTTCACAGGCACCGAGCTTTCCATCTCGACGGAAACGAAGTTTTTCTTCGCCTCTTCTATCAGGGGCAAGAACCCACGGCGCTCAATCTCCATCTTCCGAAGATCGGCGTAGGGATCCTTCGGCGATCGCGAGAGTATGCCGAGCCGGCCAAAGCGCACCTCGCGATCGGCGAGAAGGGTGTCGCGCAATGCCTCGACGACGCTGTCCAATGCGTACCTTGCGTCGGCCCCGTTCAGGTTGGCTTCCGTTGCAAGCCGCATCACCAGGTCTTCGCGCGGCGGCATCGGTCCAAATTTTCTCGGTGCCCGCACCGTGGCAACGGGCCGCCGATGCCAACCGGATCGCGGGCCGCCTTCGTCCCGAAGCGTGGGGGAGGGCCTGAAATACACCTGCTCGTTCGCCTCAATGATGGCTCCGGCAGGCTTCCCCGATTTCATCAGCTCGTATAAATCGAAAGAAAACGCGCCGATGCCGACCAGCGTGATGACCTTGCCCTGCCCGATCTCTTCGAGCACGATCCGCGACAGAAGCGAGATGGCCAATTCGGCGACTTCGTTTTGTAGCCCCGTTCGCTCGGAGATCAGCCTGATCAATTCAGGTTCGTCGATGGTGTTATCCGTTTCCATCTTGTAGCGTGAGTTTGGAGTGCAATGGGGAGGGTCTCGATGTTTTTATCGCGGTCGGATGCCGCTCAATGTGCGCTGCCACGCATTGTACGGCGAAGCGCGGGCCAGCGATTTCACGCGTGCGCGTGCGCGTGCGCGTGCGCGTGCGCGTTCGCGCTCGAGCGTTTATGCGCGGGACATAAACGAGCGCTGCTACGGCTGGCGGGGCACCGCTTCAGTCATGCCGCGCCAGTTCTTCACGCTATTCGTTAGCAGAACGTAGGTTGGCAGCATGACAATCGAATTGTCGAAGTTGCGCACCTTGATCGTGTTCAGCGCAATGTCGATGACGGTGCCGTCGGCGACGAAGCCTGGCACTTCTATCCAGTCGCCCACTCGCACCATGTCGTAGACCGTGAGCTGAATACTGGCCACGAAGCCGAGCAACGAGTCGCGAAAGACGATGATGAGCAGCGCCGTCATCGCACTGAGGCCGGTGAGGAAATAGGCAGGCGAGCGCTCGAGCAACACGGAGATCACCGAAATCAGCGCGATCACGTAGAGCACGATGGTGGCGATCTGCAGGAAGCTTTTGATCGGCCGCTCGCTCGCGGACGGGAAGTGGCTGTAGCGCTCGCCCACGCTGTCGAGGAACGCGAGCGTGGCGCGCAGCAGCGTATACACCATATAGCAGGCCGCGAGCACGGCCAGCGGATGCCCGAGCGCCGCAATCAGCGGAAACGTGAGGCCGGACAGCAGCGGCGCGGCCGCGTAGACGAACAGCGCGGGCACGAGCGGCGCGAGCCGATGGAAGACCCGGTGGCGCTCGGCGGCGCGCAGCCACTTGCGTCGCTCCTGGCGCGCAAGACGGCCGACGATCATCAGCATGATCGCGCGCGTGACGTAGTAGCAGATCGCGCTCGCCAGCAGGATCGCGAGCAGCAGCGCGGCGACCAGCACAACGGCGACCCACGTGCTGTCGGTATAGACGTGGAAGTGATGCCAGTCCGGCCCGCCCTCGAAACGCAGCGCCTTCTCGAACATCGATCCCTCCCGTGCCGCCCGCCCCGAATAGCAGAACAGGTGGGTCTGGTCTGACGATTCGCGCCAGCGTCAGGCTCGGGCGGTCATGCCCCGCGTCTGGAGCGCTTGCCGCCAGGCATTGGGCGCGGCGCCGAACGCATCGCGAAAGCGATGGCTCAAGTGGCTTGCATTCGCATAGCCGCACGCTGCCGCGACCTGTGCAAGCGGCAGGGCGGTCGTGCGTAACAGCATACGCGCGCGTTCGAGACGCTGGGCGGCAATCCACGCATGCGGCGGCAGTCCGAACGACGTGCGGAACATGCGCGCGAGATGGTATTCGGAGAGGCAGGCGACCTCGGCCAGCGCGCCCAGCGTCAATGGCTCGCCGAGATGGGCGTCGATGTAATCGCGCAGGCGCCGCCGCGTAGTCACCGAAAGGCCGCCCTTGAGCGACGCACCCGGGCGGCGGACGCCCTGGCTGCGCAGCAGCAGGCTCAGCACTTCGTGGGCCGTTTCGTTGCTGCGCAGCAGGCCGTCCGGACTGGCCCAGTCCTCATGAGCGAGCATCTGGCAAAGCGCGGCGATGCGCTCGTCCTCGAAATACGTGCGGTCTGCCAGCGTGAGCTCGCGCGGTTCACGGTCGAGCTCACGCACGGCACGTTGCGTGAAGTGCCCCGGCAGAAAATAGAGGTGCATGAAATGCATGTGGCCACGCACCCACCAGCGCGATTCATGATCGCCTGGCAGCGCGCAGAGGCGGCTTGGCGCGCCGTAAATGCCCGGCAGCTTTTGTCGTTCGGTGCGGTAGCCGCCATCGATATAGCACGACAGCGTGTGATGGCCCGGCTGATCGTAGACGGTCTCGGTCTCGCGCGTTTCGCGCGTCCAGACAGCGGCTGCAAGCTGATCGCCGAGCCAGGCAAACCGCTCCAGCGTCGCGTTGGCGGCGCTCAAGGTGCGGCACACCGAATGCAGCCCGAACGGGGTATCGGCGAAATCGGGTGCGGCGGGAGACACCGGAGCGTCCATGGTTCGTAACGGCAAGGGGAGAAGTCGTCGCGGGTGGGTCACGGCAGTATACGCTCCGGCCCCGCCACACGCGGGCCATCGGCAAGAAATGCGCAATCCTGGACAAGCGCGTGCCGCCGCCGCACGCCATAGTGGGTGCATCGCGTATCCGCTACTTTCCGCCATCTCCGCCTTCTTCCGCCATGAATCTTCTTCTTTATGCGCTCACCGTGCTGATCTGGGGCACCACCTGGATCGCCATCAAGTGGCAGCTTGGCGTCGTGCCGGCGCCCGTTTCCATTGCCTGGCGCTTCGGGATCGCGGCGCTGTTGATGTTCGCGCTGCTGGCGATCATGCGCCGTCCCATATGGCCGCCGCGAGCGGCCTGGCGCTATCTGGCGGCCCAGGGCCTGGCGCTTTTCTGCCTCAATTTCCTGTGCTTTTACTACGCCGAGAGCATCGTGCCGAGCGGCCTCGTCGCCGTGGTGTTCTCGACCGCGCCGCTGCTCAACTCGATCAACGGGCGGCTGTTCATGGGCCGGCCGTTGCAGCTTTCCGCGGTGGGCGGGGCCGCGCTGGGGCTCATCGGGATCGTTTGCCTGTTCGTGCAGCAGATGGCCGGGCATATCGGCGATCAGACCGTCTGGTTGGGACTTGCCGTTGCGTTTCTCGGCACGCAGTGCTTTTCGGTCGGCAATCTGCTGTCGAGCCGCATGCAGTCGATGGGGCTGCATCCGCTGGTCACGAATGGCTGGGCCATGCTGATCGGTACGGTGGTGCTGCTGGCCGGCAGCGCGCTGGCTGGACTGCCGTTCGGGATCGAGATGGACGCGCGCTACCTCGGGGCGCTGGCCTGGCTCGCGGTGGCGGGCTCGGTAGTGGGTTTTACGGCCTATCTCATGCTGGTTGGGCGCATTGGTCCCGAACGGGCCGCCTATTGCACGGTCCTGTTCCCGATCGTGGCGCTCGCGGTATCGACGGTTTTCGAAGGCTATCGCTGGTCGTGGTTGACCGTGGTGGGCTTGCTGCTGGTTGTTGCGGGCAATCTTGTGGCGTTTGATTTGACGCGGCGTGTGTTCGTGCGCCGTGCGGCGGCCTCGTGAGAGCCGCTAATCGGAACAGAAGGCGGAAGGCTACGCACTTGCGACGAGGCTGATGCCCGTGCTGGAAGGCCCTGAGTGGGGTATCTCGCACAGCGGGCCTTGGCCCGCAATGCAGGTGCCGACGCCGGCACCCCTTCCCGCTACGCGTGCGCGCGGCCGCGGTGCGCGCGCATCGCCAGCCAGCTCAAGCCCGCCCCGACTCCGCCCACCATTCCCCCGAAGGTGCCGATCCACGCAAGCCCGAACTTGTGCGCGATATGGTTGCCGAGCAGCGCGCCCGCGCCAATGCCCACGTTGTACAGGCCCGAGTAGATCGAGACCGCGAGGTCCGTGGCGTCCGGCGCGAGCCTCAGCACCCATGCCTGCATGGCGAGGCCGAAGCAGACGACCGCGCCGCCCCAGATCACGGTATGGACCGAGAGCGTGACGATGCCGAGGGCGCAGGGAAACAGCACCAGCAGGCAGGCCGCGAGCGCGACGATGGAGGAGAGCAGGAATTGCTCCGGCCGGTGCGGATAGATGCGGTTGAAGCAGATCGCGGCGGGAATGCCGGCGACCCCGAACAGGATCAGCAATGTGGTGATCCGGCCTTGGCTCGCACCATTGACCGTTTGCACGAACGGCTCGATATAGGTGTACGACGTGAAGTGCGCGGACACGACGAGAATCGTGATCAGGTAAAGCAACACGAGCGTGGGCTTCCTGAATAGCGTGGGCAGGCTGCGCAGCGAGCCCGACTGATGGCTCGGCAGTTCGGGCAGCACGGCGCGCAGGACCACCAGCGTGAGGGCGGCGGCGCCGGCGATCACGACGAAGGTGACGCGCCACCCCAATGTCTCGCCGATCACGCGTCCGATCGGAATGCCGGCCACCATGGCGATCGAGGTGCCCGTCGCGAGCAGGCCGAGGGCGTGACTCTTCTTCTGCGGCGGCGCGAGCCTGACCGCGAGCGCAACCGAAATCGACCAGAAGATGGCGTGCGCGCACGCAATGCCGAGTCTGCCGAAGACCAGCACGGGAAAATTCCAGGCGACACTGGTGACGATGTGGCTCGCAACGAACAGCACGAATACCCAGACCAGCAGCTTGCGACGCTCGACGTTACGGGTCAGCACCGTCAAGGGCAGCGATACGACGGCCACGGTCCATGCGTAGATCGTGAGCATGAGGCCCACGTCGGTGGGCTGCATGTGCAGGCTCGCGCCGATGTCGCTGAGCAGCGCGACGGGCACGAACTCGGTGGTATTGAAGATGAAGGCGGAAAGCGCCAGGGCGAGTACGCCCCACCACGAGTGCTCGGGAGAGGCCAGTTCAGGCTTGGACATGCTTGCTTGCAGGAAAAAACAGACGAAAGCGGATTATCGCGTATAACCTCGCGGTCCATCGATCTGGTAGGCGGGCTATCCGCATCTGGGCGCGCAGGATGCGTGCGTGCTCCGCAGCGCGAGGGCGATATCAACGACGCCTCAATCACCAGCCTTATATAGTTAGTCATCCTTCTAAAAAATTCTCGAGCGCCAACTTTGACGAAAGCCAGTCGGCTACGCGTCACAGCACGCCTGGTTCAAAGGCACCCCAGACCTTCGCCACCTCCAAAGCTGAACAACGGCTTTCATTCATGCCGTCGCCGCAATACCATCGAAAATCGCCGCGGTAATACGCGTGTCGTAGACGTCTGTTTGACTCCAGCGTGTGGTTTGCCGCACCGGCTCCCGGTCCGGTGCATAGGGCATGCAGCTGGAGGCCGCCTGCCAGGCGACTTTCGTTCCTTCCTTTTACCTGTCCATGCCGAACGCCCGCCATGCCATTGCCAACTGGGGCTGAGCCAACCCACCGTCACCGCACAGATTCGCGCGCTGGAGGCCCAGTACGGGGTCGAGCTGTTTTATCGCGGCGGCAAACGCTTATCCCTCACCGATGTTGGAATTGCATTAATGGAGAAAGCGATCCAGATGTTCTCCCTGGAGACTGAAACCGATTTCTTTCTCGGCAGCCGCGAGTCCGTTCGCGAGGCGATTGTGCTCAACATGGGCGTGAGTGCGATTCCAAAGCGCGAGGTGCCGAATCACCCCGATCTTCGGATGCTGACGTTCACCGACGCGCAACCCGCGATGAGCGAGTACCTGTATCGCTTGAACGACCGGCGCGACGCGCGGCTCATTGCGGCGTTCATGGCCGAGGCGTCGATCGTCTATCCCTGGGCTCACCCTGCAAAGATACGAATGAGGTCATCGGCAAATTTTCAGTTGACGTCACAGCGGCTACTTGAGCGTTGAATATAGTCTGGCTCAGTGACTCCCGCGGTGGTGGCCCTGTTTTCGGGTCGCTCTACCCGCCCGTTGAAGGGAGCGCGGAACCCAGACATGAGGCCGTATGAAAGACGAGTTTGACCTGGCGGTAGTGGGCGCGGGAATCGTGGGGCTCTCCATCGCGCTCGCTGCCGCGCGCAAGGGTAAGCGCGTTGTCGTGATCGAGCGGGGCGCGCGGGCCACGGGCGCATCGATACGCAACTTCGGCTTCGTGACGGTGACGGGCCAGGAAGCCGGCGACCACTGGGCTCGCGCGATGCGAAGCCGCGAGATCTGGATGCGCGTGGCCGACGAAGCCGGCATCGAGGTTCACCATCGCGGCCTGCTGTTGCCCGCACGGCGCAGCGAAGCCGTGGACGTGCTGCACGCCTTCCTCGCGACGCCGATGGGCGAGGGCTGCAAGATGGTCACACGCGAGGAAGCCGCGAGCATGGTGCCCGCATTGCGAACCGGCGAAGTCAGCGAGATCCTCTATAGTCCGCACGAACTGCGCGTCGAGTCCACCGAGGCGATACCAAAGATCGCCGCGTGGCTCGCGCAAAGGCATGGCGTTTCGTTCCACTGGAGCACGGCGGTGAACGCCATCTACGGGCATCGTGTCGAGACGAGCCGCGGGCCGATCCACGCCGACGCCATCGTCGTATGCCCCGGTGACGATCTGTCGACGCTCTATTCGGAGCGTATCGGGCAGTACGGGCTGAAGATCTGCACGCTGCAAATGTTGCGGCTCAAAACGGGTCATCCGCAAACGAGGTTCGGCGCGGCGGTGATGTCCGATCTGAGCCTCGCGCGCTACGAGGGCTTCAGCGCATTGCCCGAAGTGCAAGCATTGGCAAGCCGGCTAGATGAAGAGGAATCCGAAACACGTGCGGCCGGCATCCATCTGATTACTGTTCAGTCCGCGGACGGATCGCTGGTCGTGGGTGACAGTCATGTTTATGGCAACGCCCACGATCCGTTTGCACAGACGCGCTTCGACGAATTGATTCTTGCCGAGTTCGATCGCGTCTTCGATCTGCCCCAGCGCGAAATCGTTCAGCGATGGGTGGGCTCCTATGTGTCTTCGGGCGAGCGGACCGTTCTGGTCGATCGCCCCGACGACCATGTCCGGGTCGTCATGGTAACGGGGGGCACCGGCGCGTCGACGGGGTTCGCACTCGGCGAACAGGTAATCGACGATCTCTATTCATGAAATGCGAGGCGAAGCGATGAAGGCAGATGAAATGACGAAGCTGAAGGCCGTCGTGTTCGACTGGGCAGGAACGGTCGTGGACTTTGGTTCCTTCGCCCCGATGGGCGTGTTCGTCGAAGTATTCAAGCAGTTCGGGGTCGAGGTGACGATCGACGAGGCGCGCCTGCCGATGGGCCTGCCCAAGTGGGACCATATCGACGCGATGCTGCGCATCCCGCGCATCCACGACGCGTGGAAAGCAAGTCATGGCCGCAACCCGCTCTCCACCGATGTCGACGACATCTATCGCGTGTTCGTGCCGCTGAACGAGGAGATCGTCGACCGCTATGCCGATCTCGTGCCGGGCGCGCGCGAAACCGCCCAGGCATTGCGGGCGCGCGGCCTGAAACTGGGCTCGACCACGGGCTATACGCGCTCGATCATGGCGCGTGTTCTGCCGCTCGCGAAGGAGCAGGGCTACGAAGTCGACAACCTCGTTTGCGCCGGCGACCTTCCGGAAGGGCGGCCCACGCCGATGAACATGTACAAGTGCTTTCTCGACCTCGGCGTTTGGCCCGGCTATGCCGTCGTCAAGGTCGACGATACGGGCGTCGGGATCGAGGAGGGCGTTCTCGCGGGATGCTGGACGGTCGGCGTTGCGCTGAGCGGCAACGAAGCCGGCATGACCGTGGACGCCGTGCGCAATGCGTCCGCCGACGAACTCGCCGTGGTCCGGCGCCGGGCGACGGCCGTGCTGAAAGAACACGGCGCGCACTTCGTCATCGATACGGTTGCCGATCTGCTGCCGGTGATCGACGAGATCGAAAAGAAGCTGGCCGCCGGTCAACGCCCCTGGACCGATAGATAAGCGGAGCGCCGGGAACGCCAGGCCGGCGTTTCCGGCAGAAGAAGCGCCCGGATTCGGTCACTCGCTATTTGTCGAACGGCAAGGGGAGCTGGTTCGAGACCGAGTTCGCCGAATTCACGAAGGAAACCGGCATCAAGGTTCAGTACATCGAGGGTGGCTCGGGCGGCGTGGTCGAACGGCTCTCGAAGGAAAAGTCGAATCCGCAGGCCGACGTGCTCGTGACCCTGCCGCCCTTCATGCAGCGTGCGGCCGCCACCGGCCTGTTGCAGAAGTTCCGGCCGCAGGCGGCGGCCGCGATCATGGGCGGCACCGAGAGCTATCAGCCGCTCGTCAACAACTACACGAACTTCATCTATAACGCCGCCGTGCTGAAGGATGCGCTGCGCACGTATGCCGATCTGCTCGATGCCAAGTACAAGGGCAAGATCCAGTATTCGACGCTGGGGTCTTGCGCGCCTCTCTGATCGCCGCATTCGGCTTGAGCTTCGCGATGTCGATGGGCGAACTCGGCGCGACGGTGATGGTCTATCCGCCGGGCTGGGTCGGCTTGCCGGTCACGATTTTTAGCCAGACCGACCGCGGGGACGTGTTCTCTGGCGCGGTGCTGACTGTCGTGTTGATTGTCGTTACGCTGGTGCTGCTGATCGGGCTCGAACGCATTGCGGCCAGGACAGCGGCCACGCGTTAGAACCGGCTGTGTGTGCGTATTCGGGCTTCGCAATGAAGCCCGTTCCATTGGGCGAGGGCCTCTGCCGGGCGCTACGTCCACTTGGTGTGCCGGGGTTTGCCCGGCACACGGCCAGCGTCACGATGCATTCACGAGAATGCAATCGCTACTGCCGGCTCTTGAGCTTGTTCTTGACGCTGGCAACACCGTCTACCTGCGCGGCCGCTTCCGACGCGGCCTGCACCTGATCGCGGCTCGGTACGGAGCCGCGCAGGGTCACGGCACCGTGGTGCACGACAATCTTCACGCGCGAGGTGTCGACGTTCGCACCGGATACCGCGCTTCGGATGTCGTTTGCGAGTTTCTTGTCCTCCTTGTTTGATGCGACCAGGGCGGAGGCGGAGTCAGGGGCTAGCGGTACACCTTGCGCCCAGGCGCCGGCAGCGCCGCCAATGGAAATGGCGACTACGCAGGCACGAAAAATAGCTCGATTCACGGTTTGTTCTCCTTTGTCACTGTGTGTTTATTGGAACATCAGATAATACGTGCGATGCGCAGAATTAACGTCGTTAATTAATAAGGCATCCATACTAAAAGAGCGATATCAATCCTCGCTCGATCATGTATTGCCGGGCAACCAGCGCGCTCGATAACCTCCGGATTCGTTACAGGGCTGGCGTTGGGTCGAGGTCCATGGCGTCCATAGTATAGGCAGAAAAATCCGGTTTCCGCCAAATCCCCCATTTTTATCCCCACCCCTCCCCCATCGTCATTATTGTCCGCTCGCGACGATGCTTAAGATCGACGCAGATGTGCAGAAACAGGCGCATCCCCGGAGATAGCCCCTTTAAAAAAGCCTCGCGCACGCCCCGCGTGCAGCCCCTGGAGACACCCCGTGACTCTCGATTGCTCGGCAAGTCCTATTTCGGCAGAAGAAACCGTCGGAGGCGTTCGCATTGCACTGATCCTCATGGGCGTCGTGATTACGCTGCCGGCCTTCGCGATGGGCGCGCAGCTCGCGCATTCGCTCGGCACCCAGCACGCCATCGTGGCGAGCTGGGTCGGCGGTCTGTTGCTGGCGGCCGTCGCATCGCTTGCGGCCGTGGCCGGAGCCCGCTCGCGCCTGTCGAGCTACATGCTCATCGTCCAGGCGTTCGGCACTCGCGGCGGCACGATCGCCAATACGGTGCTCGCCATTTCGATGTTCGGCTGGTTCGCCGTGATCGCAATGCTGTTCGGCCGCGCGATGCAGCCGAGCGCCGCTGCGCTGCTGCCGCATATTCCCGTCACGGCATGGGCGTTGATGGGCTGCGCGCTGATGACGGCGACCGCCGCGGTCGGCTTCCGCGCGCTCGATCTGCTCTCGCTCGTGACCACGCCGCTCAAACTGGGCCTGCTGTTCGCCACGTTCTGGTTCGCGCTGCACATGCCGCACGCCATGAATGCGCTGCACTTCGCGGGCGCCGATAGCCTCTCGGTCGGCTCCGGCATTTCCTTCGTCGTGGGCGGCCTGATCGTTGGCGCGGTGCTCGCGCCGGACGTTTGCCGGTATGCGCGCACGCCCTTGCAAGGCGCGCTCGGCGTGTGCATTGCGTATGGCATCGGCTTTCCGCTCGTGCTCAATCTTTCGGGTATTCCGAGCATCGTGACGGGCGCGGCCGATCTCGTCGAAATCATGAAGCTGCTGGGCATGGGCCTGCCGTGTCTGCTCATCATCCTGCTTTCGGCGTGGGTCACGAACGCATACAACCTGTACGCGGCGTCGCTCGTGCTCGTGACCGTCGCGCCAAAGCGCCCGCGTTGGGGCCTTGCATTGGCCGCCGGTGTGTTCGGCACGCTGCTCGGTGTGCTCGGCGTGGGCGACAAGATGGTGCCGTTCCTGATCGTGCTTTCCGTCGCCGTGCCGCCGATCGCCGGCGTGTACCTCGCGAACTTCTATCTCGCCGCGGGCAAAGTCGCCGACGTCACGCCAGCATGGCGCATCGAGGCCCTGGCAGCCTGGGCGCTCGCGACGGGCATCGCCGGCTGGATGCAGGCGCAACAGATGAGCGTGACCACGATTCCCGCACTGGACTCGCTGTTGCTGTCGATCGCGGCATACGCGGTCCTGCGCCGTCTCGTGATGAGGCGCTTGCCCGTCAATACGCAATCGCAGAGCTGAGCTTCTGCGGCGCACTTTACTCGCCCCCTGCGCCGCATTCCGGGAGACCCGATGGAAGCGGCCGCCAGGGCGGTGCAATTCACCCAACAGAACGAGGAGCATATGTACCGAGCAGGAATCGACGTAGGCGGCACCAACACCGACGCGGTGCTGTTGCATGGGCGCGAGGTCGTCCTCGGCATCAAGACCGCTACCACGCGCGACGTCACGAGCGGCGTGCTCGATGCACTGTCGCGCGTATTGCGGGAGTCCGATGTCGCGCCCTCGGCGGTCGGCGCCGTGATGATCGGCACAACCCATTTCACCAACGCCGTGATCGAGCGGCGCGAGCTTTCGCGGGTCGGCGTGCTGCGTCTGTGCCTGCCGTCGAGCGCCGATATTCCGCCTTTCTCGGGCTGGCCCGCCGATCTGGTCGAAACGCTCAATCCGCTCGTGCGTCTTTCGGCGGGCGGCCACGAGTTCGACGGGCGCGAGATCTCGCCGCTCGACGTCGCCTCGATCCGCCGCTTTGCCGACGAATGCGCGCAGGCCGGCATCGATCACATCGCGATTTCAGGCATATTCTCGCCGCTCGCGCCGGGCCAGGAGGAGCGCGCGGCGGAGATTGTGCGCGAGCGTCTGCCCGCCGCGCATATCACGTTGTCGTCGTCGCTTGGCAACCTCGGGATGCTCGAACGCGAGAACGCGACGATCCTGAACGCAGCGCTCGTCGATCTCGGCGGACGCATCAGCCGCGCGTTCAGCGACGCGTTGCGCGCGACCGGAGTGAGCGCGCCGTTCTTTCTCACGCAGAACGACGGCACCCTGATTGCCGCTGAACGTATCGCCGATTATCCGATTCTCACCGTGGCTTCGGGCCCGACCAATTCGATGCGCGGCGCGGCGTTCCTCTCGGGCAAACCGGATGCCATCGTCGTCGATATCGGCGGCACGACTTCGGACGTCGGCATGCTGCAAAAGGGCTTTCCGCGCATGGCCGGCGTTGCGGTCGAGCTGGGCGGCGTGCGCACCAACTTCCGCATGCCCGACGTGCACTGCATCGGCCTCGGCGGCGGCTCGCTCGTCGATACATCGGCGCGAGCGATAGGCCCGCGCAGCGTCGGCTATCAACTCTATGAGAAGGCGCTCGTATTCGGCGGCGATACGCTGACCGCGAGCGACATTGCGGTGGCCGCGGGCATTGCCCAATTCGGCGACAGCAAGCACGTCGCGCATCTTGGCGCAGACGACGTTCGCGCGTGCACGCAACGCATGCACGCGATGGTCGCCGCCGCCGTGGACCGCATGCGCATCTCGGATGCGCCGGTGCCGGTGCTGCTCGTCGGCGGCGGCAGCGTGTTGCTGGACGGAGACGTGGACGGGCTGCCGACGATGCGTCCGCCGTCGTTCAACGTGGCGAACGCCGTGGGCGCGGCCATCGCGCAGATTGGCTGCGAGATCGATCACGTCTACCGCCTCGAAGACATCGGCCGCGAGGACGCGATCGCCGATGCGCAGGCACGCTGCCGCAAGAAGGTGATCGACGAAGGCGGCGTGGCGGAAAGCATCGATACGCTGAACGTGGAAGAGACGCCGCTTGCCTATCTGCCCGGCAAGGCCACGCGCATTCGCGTGAAGATGGTGGGCGACCTGCGTCTGTGAACCGCTCAAAAAAAAAGCGCATATCAATATGGAGAACGAATCATGTGGAAAATAGACGCCGACCAGCTGGACGCCATTGCGCTTGGCAGCGCGATCTACGGAACGGGCGGCGGCGGCGATCCGTACCTGGGCAAGCTGCTCGGCCAGCGTCTGATGCGCGAGTCGGGTCCCGTTGACCTGATCGACGTGATGACGCTCGACGACGACGCGCTGGTCGTGCCCGTGGCCGGCGCCGGTGCGCCCGTGGTGATGACGGAAAAGCTGCCGAGCGTCGAGCCGCTGATCCTTGCGCTGCATGCGCTGGAAAAGCATCTCGGGCGCAAAGCCGACGCCACATTGTGCATGGAGGCGGGCGGCTTCAATTCGACGATCCCGTTCTCGGTCGCCAGCCGCGTGGGTATCCCGCTCATCGACGGGGACACCATGGGCCGCGCGTTTCCCGAGCTCCAGATGTCGACCTGCACGATGTACGGCATTGGCGCGACGCCGATGGCCGTTGTCGACGACCGGTCCAACGTGGTGCTGATTCAATCGGGCAACAACCATTTCGCGGAGCGCACGACGCGCTCGATTCTCGTCGAAATGGGCGGCGCGTGTTCGTGCGCGCTGTATCCGATGACGGGGGCGCAGGCCAAGCGCGCCGTGATTCGCGGCTCGCTGCGCGCGCTGCAACGCGCGGGGCAGGTGGTGCTCGACGCGCGTCGCGAGGGAAGCGACGCAGTTAGCGCGCTGCTCGGCGCGCTCGGTGGCGTTCGTCTCTTCGAGGGCAAGGTGACCGACGTCGTGCGTCGCCTTGAAGGCGGCTGGCAGCGCGGGGTCGTCACGATCGCGGGCCTCGACCGGTTTGCCGGCCGCACGGCGCAACTCGAACTCCAGAACGAGTTCCTGCTCGCCCGCGTCGATTCGCGCGTTGTCTGCATGACGCCCGACCTCATTTGCACGCTCGACATGGAAACGGGCGAGCCCATCACGAGCGAAGCGATGCGCTACGGGCTACGCGTGACGCTGATGGGACTGCCGAGCCACCCGTCGTGGCGTACGCCCGCCGGTCTCGATCTCGCGGGGCCGCGCTACTTCGGCTACGACACCGACTACGTCCCGCTCGAAACGCTCACGAGCGCCGCACAGGAGGACGCGCTCACCGAAGCGTGAACGAAGCCATCCGCCCTGCAAAGCGCAAAGAACCCTAAACGGCGGCAAGGGCAACCCAGGTGGCCGCGCGAGACTCGCGCCGGCCATGGGAAAACGTGTGAGGAGATCTCTATGGCAGCAGCTCGTCGTCAAACTGGAAAGTTGGCCCGGCTTTCTCGCGCATGCCGCGCGCGGGCCGCATCGGTAGCACGCTTCATGCACGCGCGCGTTGCGGCGCTGCGCACAAGCCGTGGTTGCGCCATGGTACTCGGTGCGGCCGCCTTCATGGCCGCGGTGTGGTCGCCCGCCGCCTGCGCGGGCAATTTCATCGGTTTCTCGCAACCGGGCATTCCCGGCACCTTCGGCGTGCTGCTGTTTCCCTCGTACTCGCATAGCGCGCCGAACATCAACACGGGCAAGATGTTTACGGAGCTCGCGTACTTTTCGAAGACCGGTGTCACGGGCACGACGCGCGACCAGTTTGAAACGTGGCTGGGCTTCTATTCAGGTGTGCAGACGACCCCGAAAGGATCGGACGATTCCGCATTCGGGATTTCCACGCCGGAGCTGGGCCTCGAATACTACTATCACGTCGTGGAATCCGCGGATAACACCTTCGGGACCGACGACTTTCGCAGTTGGTGGATCAGCCCGATGCTGATTTTCAACGCGCCGAACGGATCGAGCAAGACCGGTGGATTTGGCGCGGGCGCGAACCAGTGGTCGATCAGCGCGAGCGTGAACAACTATTTCGGCTATGGCCGCTGGCATGCGACGGTGGCGCCCATCGCCGGCGCGTATCTGTTCCATAACTACAATCTGACCGAATTGCCGTCCGGCAGCGGCGTGCGCATGCGTGGTGGTCTTTCGCTTTCGCTGTTCGATATCGCCGCCGGCTATCAGTTCGTTCCGAACCTGTTGGCCGGTATTCATCATGTTTACAATATCTACAATATTGGCGGATCGGATTTTCAGCGCGCGACGGAAGGGATGATCGGCCCGACGTTCACATACCTCGGTTTCGCCGCGCAGAACTGCTTCATCTCCGGTACGCTCGACGTGGACTATCACCATCAGGGCGTGCCGCGCAGCGTGAGTGTGAACTTCTCGCTGGTGAAGAACTTCTGATCCGCGCCTCCCTCTATTACGCCGCAGGAGAGTGATTGTGGAGCGCCGAGCGCGACTGGACCTTGCTACCCGTTTCGAACCCGACGTCCGCATCGACGATGCGCTCGCGCGCGAGCGCCTGCTGCGCCAGTTGAGCGACGCCGCGCCGGCTCGCGCACGCGTCGTGGTCGTGCGGGCTCCTGCCGGGTTCGGGAAAACAACGTTGTGCGCGCAACGATCGAGGCAATTGCAGGAGTCGGGCGTCGCCACGGTGTGGCTGAACTGCATGGAAGGCGATCGAAAGGCGGCGGACTTGCGCGCACTGCTGGGCGAGGCCCTGCGGCATGCGGGCTTGGTCCCGGCGCGCGCCCCTGCAAAACTCGATGCGTTGCTCGCGACGGCATGCGAGCGCGCCGGGGAAATCGCGGTCTTCATCGACAACGACGAACATCTCGCCGGAACCGACGCCGACGAGCAATTGACGGCGCTGGCGCAGGTCCTGCCCGAAGGGGTGACCTTGTACCTTGCGGGCCGGCGGCCGCCCGACGCGTTCCAGTCGCAGCGCTGGCTCGGAGGTCATTGGCGCGTGCTCGACCCTGCGTTGCTGTGCTTCAGTACCGATGAAGCGGCGCGCTTTCACCAGCAGGCAGGGTGCCAGGCGCCGCTCGCCGCCTTGCTCGAAAGCTGCGAGGGCTGGCCGGTCGCGATGCAGTTCGCGCGGCGTCAAGACGCGCAAGGCAGTGGTGCGATCGGTGCTGCAATCGGCGGCGCCCAGGTGGAAGCCGATGCCTGGCTCGCGACGCAGATCGTCGACCCGCTCGACGCTGCCGATCGCGCCTTCCTCGTCGAAACGGCCATTCTCGACGAGGTGCGCGCCGACATTGCCGACGCCGTGCGCGAGCGGGCCGATAGCGGGCACCACATCACGCGGCTGGCCGCGCTTTCGCCGATGATCCGGCCGGGAACGTCGCCGCTCTCCATCCATGTCGTTCCGTGGCTGCGGCAACATCTGCTGCGTCGTGCGCTTCAGGATGGCGACGCGGTCGTCAACGCTCGCCATATGCGCGCCTCGGGGGCCTATGCCGCTCGCAACGATCTGCTCGCCGCCGTCGACCACGCCGTGGCGGCCCACGAGCCCGAGGCGGCGGCGCGGCTGCTCGAAGCGCGTGGCGGTGCGCGCCTCATGGCCGATGCGGGCGTCGGACGCGCGCGCGTATTGCTTTCGCGCTTGCCCGCCGAGATCCGGCACCGCCATCCTCGCTTGCGGCTACTGCATATCGGCATCCTGCTCGTCGAAAACAATGCGAGCGAGGCGTGCTGGGATCTCGAACGGCTGCAAGCCGAATTGCGCGACCCGCCCGCTGGTTCGCCATCCCCGCGGCTCGCTGACGACGCCGCCTTTCAGCTCGATCTCGCGCTCGTGGAGACGATGGTCCTGGTCCATCGCGCCGAGCATGAACTCGTGGTCTCGCCGTGGGCCGATCTCGATCGCGTGACCCGGCTCGCCATGACGCGCTTCTGCGAAGACTGGCGCCTGCTCGGCATCCTGATTCCGCTTCAGGTGATGTTCATTCATCGCTATGGGCCGCTTTCCGACGCCGCACGCTACATCGCAAGAATCGAGACGATGTACCGGAGCCCGGACCACGATTACAACCTCGCGTGGGTGCGCCTCAATCGCGCGCGCGAATGCATGGGGTCGGGGCATCTGGCCGAAGCGGACCGCATTCTCACCGAAGTGAGCGACCCGCGCCTCGCCGTCGCGCGCTTCGGACAGAACTCGTTTATTCATCGGGTCGCGACGATGCGCGCGCGCATTGCGTACCTCACGGGCCACGTCGAGGTCGCGGCGCGCATACTCGACAGCATCCCGGCGAACTCGGCGGGGCTGGTGCTCGAAGTCATCTGTGCGCTCTACGTCGATCGCGCGCGCTGCCATTTCGCGCTAGGGCAAAGCGATGCTGCGCTGGCGCGTCTCGATGCGGCGGACCGGCTCGCCGCGCTGGAGACGCTGCCGCACCTCGGGGTTCAGTCGGCATGCTTGAGGCTCGTATGGCTTGCCGACTCGGGGCAGGTGGAGGCCATGCGCGCACTCGAGGAACGCATCGATCTCGCGGCGCTCTGGAATACGGCGTGTGAACCGCGTGCGTTACCGTGGGACGACGTCGAAATGGTTGGGCACGCAACGATTCGCAGCGCGCTCGCGCAAGGCCGCAGCGACATCGCGCGCGAAGCAGCGGACCGGCTGCACGCGCTCGCGGAGCAAATGGAGGAGCGGCCCGGCATCGTGGTGGCGCGCCTGCTGCGCGCACGCGCCTTGAAAGCCGCAGGGGCCGATCACGCGAGCTTCGAAGCGTGGGCGGCGGCGGTGTCGATCGCGGCCGAGGGCGGCATGAGCCAGCCGTTTGTCGAAGACTGCCCGGACATGACCTTCGTGAACAGGGCGCTACTGGACGAAACCCCGGCGCAGCACGCTTTGCGCAAGCGCATTCAGGCGCATTTCCTCGATGCGCTGCGTTTGCGCATTGACCGCGACGAGCGGCTCACGCCGCGCGAACGCGATGTGATGTACTGGCTCGCCCAAGGGCAGACGACCAAGGAAATCAGCCGTGCGCTCGGTGTCTCGCCCGAGACGGTCAAGCAGCATCTGAAGACGATTTTTTCGAAGCTCAATGTGAATACGCGTGCGGCCGCTATCGAGGCCGTGCAGGTCGCGGCGCAGAGTGGGACATGACTGACGCATCTGAGGAGACGATATGGCTGTGGAGGCTGCAATCAATGAAGCGCCGCGTGCGCTCGACGCCAGCGCGTTGCGCGATTACGTGGCACAACGCTGGGACGACGAAATCGTCCGGGCGTTGACCGACTATATCGGCGTGCCCGCCAAGAGTCCCGCATTCGACCCGCACTGGGCACGCAATGGCTATCTCGAACGCGTGGTGGCCGATGCCGTGCAATGGGCCGAACGTCAGCCGGTGAAAGGGCTGAAAGTGGAGGTGATCCGGCTGCCAGGACGCACACCGCTGATCTGGTTCGAAGCGCCGGCCACTCGTTCGGGCAGCAGTCAAACCGTGCTGCTTTATGGTCATCTCGACAAACAGCCCGAGTTCGATGGCTGGCGTCGCGATCTCGGACCGTGGACGCCCAGGCTGATCGACGGGCGGCTTTATGGCCGCGGCGGCGCGGACGATGGATATGCGATCTATGCGAGCGTGACGGCGCTCGCCGCGCTCGATGCACAGGGTGTGGAGCGTCCCCGCTGTGTCGGCTTGATCGAGACATGCGAGGAGTCGGGTAGCTACGATTTGCTGCCCTACGTGGAGGCTCTGCGCGAACGGCTTGGTCAGGTGGGCCTCGTGGTGTGCCTCGACTCCGGTGCGGGCAATTACGATCAATTGTGGCTGACCACGTCGTTGCGCGGCGCCGCGGTGGGCGACCTCGAAGTCGAGGTGCTGGAGGAAGGGATTCACTCGGGCGCATACGGCGGCATTGCCGCATCGAGCTTTCGCGTGATGCGCCAGCTTTTCGAACGGCTCGAAGACGCTTCGACGGGCCGCCTCCTGCCCGCGCGATTTCATTGCCCGATCCCGCCGTCCCGGCTGCGCGAGGCGCAAGCGGCCGCGCAGATTCTTGGCGATGAAGTCTGGAAGAAGTTGCCCTGGGCATGCGGCCAGGACGGCAGCAAGGTGTTGCCGACGACGACGGACCCCAAAGAAGCATTGCTCGATTCGACGTGGCGGCCATCGCTCGCGGTAACGGGCGCATCGGGCCTGCCAGGGCTTGCCGATGCCGGGAACGTGTTGCGCCCGCGCACGGCGTTCCGGCTTTCGCTGCGTCTGCCGCCGCTGGTCGATGCGGCGCAGGCCGTCGCCGCGCTCAAGACATTGCTCGAACTCGATCCGCCCTATAACGCAAAGGTGACATTCAAGCCCGCGGCGGGTGTGGCGAACGGCTGGAACGCGCCCGAAACCCGCGGCTGGCTGGAGGCCGCGTTGAGCGAAGCCTCGCGCGCGCATTTTGGCGCCGATGCGGCTTGTATGGGGCAGGGGGGCACGATCCCGCTGATGAACATCCTGCAGGCCGGCTTTCCGAAGGCGCAATTCATGGTGTGCGGCGTGCTGGGACCGCAGTCGAACGCGCATGGGCCGAACGAGTTTCTGCATGTGCCCTATGCAAAGAAGTTGACGGCGGTGGTGTCCGAAGTCATTGCGCGCGCATTCCCGACCGATCAGCACGAGCACTAACCAAGTTTCATCCAGGTGGCGCTCGCAGCACTGTGATGAGCCGAACGACTATGGCCAATAATTCGATATGCGAAATATTATGGATCACGCAGTGAAGCCAGCCACTTCGTTTTCATCCCACGACAGGAAGGTGAACGCATGAAGATTCGCATCATTTTGCCCATTACCGGCGACGCGCTGATTCCCGAGGTACTCAGCGAGGCACGGCATTGGGCGCTGCCCACGACCACGGTGGATGCCGTGAGCATTCAGAGCGGCAGCACCAGCATCGAGTCGGAGTACGACGACGTGATCAACGGTCCTGGCATCCTCGCCCAGGTCAAGCAGGCCGTCGCCGACAAAGTCGACGGCATCTTCGTCTCGTGCTTTGCCGATCCGGCGGTGTCGGCGGCGCGCGAGATTGCCGATATTCCCGTGGTGGGCGGCTTCGAACCGGCTGTGCTGACGGCGCTCGGGCTTGGCGAGCGCGTTGGCTTCATCACGGTACTGCCCGAGGTGCTGCCGATGTTGCGCGGACTGTCGCGCGGCCATGGCATCGATGGCCGGATCGCGCCACCGAGGGTCGTGAACATTCCGGTCCAGCAACTCACGGATCGTCGCAAGCTGCTTTCGGCACTGCTGGAGCAGGCAAAGGAAGCCGTCGTCACGCGGAAAGAGGCCGATGTCATCGTGCTCGGCTGCACGGGCATGCTCGGGGTGGCGAAGGACCTGCAAGCGGCGCTGCTGGACGCGGCCAATGTCCATGTTCCCGTCGTCGATCCTACCGCTGCCGCCATCACATGGCTCGAAAGTGCCCATCGAATGGGGCTGCGGCCGAGCCGGACGACCTATATGCCTCCACGGAACCCGCATTGACGGGAGGCGCGTGAAGTTTGCCGGTGCGTGCCGTGGCCCGCAACGCAAACTTCAACGCGGCGCGCGATCCTTCCGCGCGCCGCCGGGCAACCGCACGGCGCGCGCATACGAAGCCAGCATCGTCGCCAGTTCCTGCGCCGCGGGCGTGAGCGGGGCCGCCGCGCGCTGCAGAAGACAGACCTGCTGATCCGCGGGACGCTCGGCAATCGGAATACAGGTCAGGCGGTCGGCAAACGGTCCCCGCGTGGCGACCACCGAAGCCTCCAGCGCAAGGCAATCCGTCTCGCTGACCCAATGCAGCGTTTCGAACAACCCTTCCACGGTTGCGATGATGCGCGGCGCCGGCAAGCCGTGATCGGCGAAGAAGGTCGTGAGCCGGCTAGAAGCGAAGGTGTCCGTAATATTCGGCGAGCGCGTGGCGAGCCAATTGGCGCTCGCGAGTGCGCGAAGCGAGCGCGCCCGTGCCAACGGATGATCGCGGCGGCAGACCACTACCGGATTCGACGGATAAAGCTCCGTCACCGAAAGATCGGTGGTATCGGTCTGGTCCGAAACAAGCGCGAGCGCGAAATCGAGCGTCCCCTCGCGTATCCACGAAATCATCATGCGCGAAGTGCCGGTGCGCAAACGCAGCGCCACGCGCGGAAATCGCGCGCTGTATTCGCCGAGCACCGGCGCGAGCGTGTCCATTAGCGGCTCGGTGGTCAGGCCGAACGCCACTTCGCCCGCATAGTCGCCGCGTAGTTGCTGCGCTTCCGCGCTCGCGCGCTCGCACTCGCCGAGTATCGACGCCGCCCGCACCAATAGCCGCTGCCCCAGCACCGTGAGCGTGACGCCGCGATTGGTGCGCATGATCAGCTCGCCGCCCAGCTCCGTTTCCAGGTTGCGCAATTGTTGCGTGACGCCGCTCTGCGCCATGCCGAGCGCGCGGGAAGCCGCCCGCACGCTGCCGTTCCCGGCAACGGCGACGAAGATGCGTAACTGCGAAAGCGTGAGGCTCACGGCGGTGGTCTTGTGCGACCGGTGATCGGTCAAAGTGATCATGATAGACGAATGCGGGCTTTTCCAGAACGCGGCGACGTCCTACCATCGGACAGGCTGGAGACACCGTTCCTTCCTCGATCCTTCGCCATGAAAAAAATCGCATCGATCCTTCTTTCCGTCGCGCTGACCCTCGGCATCCACGCCTCCGCGCGCGCGAGCGACACGCTGCGCCTCGGCATCGACCCGACTTATCCGCCCATGGACGCCAAGGCGCCCGACGGCTCGCTCAAGGGCTTCGACGTCGATCTCGGCAACGAAATCTGCCGGCGCATTCACGCGCATTGCCAGTGGGTCGAGCTGGAGTTCTCGGGCATGATCCCGGCGCTGCAGGCGCGCAAGATCGACGCGATCATGTCGTCGATGGCGATCACGGCGAAGCGCGAGCAACAGATTCTCTTTACCTCCAAGCTGTTCCAGTTCAAGTCGCGGCTCGTCGCGCGCCAGGGCGCCCCTTTTGGCAGCTCCGCCCAGGCGCTGGCCGGCAAGTCGGTCGGGGTGCAGTCGGGCACGCAGTTCGAGACCTATGCGCTCGCGAACTGGGCGCCGGCGGGCGTGCATGTCGTCACTTACAAGAGCCAGGATGAAGTGTTCGCAGACCTGATCAATGGGCGGCTCGACGCCGCGCTGCTGGGCTACGTCGAAGCCGATTACGGCTTCCTGCGCACGACGCAGGGCAAAGGCTTCGCGTTCGTTGGCGGCCCGATCTCGATGGGCGACCGTGGCACGGGGATAGGCCTGCGCAAGGACGAAACCGCGTTGCAGGCGCAGATGAACGCGGCCATCGCGTCCATGCTCAAGGACGGCACCTATGCGCAGATCGCACACCGGTATTTCGACTTCGATCCGTACGGAAACTAAGTCCTGCCAATTATCGATTTTTTGACATCGCTTTTTATTCATGAACCGGCAATCGATTCCGCTCCTCAGTGCCACGCCCGGCACGCATCGCGAACTGACCAGCTTCCATTTCGGCCCTGTCGACGCGCACCAGAAAGTCTATATTCAGGCGTCGCTCCATGCCGACGAAACGCCGGCCATGCTGGCAGGGGTTGTGCTGCGCGCGCAACTGGCGGAACTCGATGCGCAAGGCGCGCTCGCCGCGCGCGTCGTGCTCGTGCCGCTCGCCAATCCGGTCGGCCTGAATCAGCACGTGCTCGGCCAGTTCATCGGCCGCTTCGACCTCACGAGCGGCAGGAACTTCAACCGCCATTTCCACGCGTTCCCGAAGCTGCTCGCGCGCGCGCAGCAGGTGCTCGGCCCCGACGTCGAGCGCAATCGCGAGCTCATCCGGCAGCTCATGCGCGAAGAGCTGGACGCGCGTGAGCCGCTCACGGAATTCGATTCGCTACAGTCGGCGCTGCTCAAGCTCTCGCACGACGCCGATCTCATCATCGACCTCCATTGCTCGCTCGAGGCCGTGATGCACGTGTACACGAGCGAGGCGGGCTGGCCGGACGTCGAGCCGCTTGCGCGCTACCTGGGCTCGCGCGCACAACTGCTCGCGACCGACTCGGGCGCGCAGGCGTTCGACGAAGCGCATAGCCTGCTCTGGTGGGAGTTGCGTCAGCAGATGCCGGCCACGCAGCCGGTGCCGGCCGGACCGACTGCCGTGACGATCGAATGCCGCGGGCAGCGCGACGTCTCGTGGGACAGCGCGCAGCGCGACGCCAATGCGCTGATCGATTACCTGCGCTGGCGCGGCGCGATCGTCGGTGCAGACGCCAAGCCGCTGCCCGAATTGCTCATGCCGGCCACGCCGCTCGCCGGCAGCGCGCAGTTCTATGCGCCGCAAAGCGGGATTCTCGTGCATCGCGCCAATATCGGCGACTGGATACGCGAGAACGATCCGCTGTTCGATATCGTCGATCCGATGACGGGCGGGACCGTTACCGTGAACAGCACGGTGGAGGGCGTGTTCTATATGCGCAGGGCGATCCGTTTCGTCACGGCCGGCGCGCCGCTCGGGCGCGTGACGGGAACGAAGCCGATACGCAGCGGCGTGCTGCTCGGGGCTTGAGGCGCGACGGGTATGGCTTCTGCTGTACCACGCTGAATGCTTGCGTAAGCACGCGCAAGTAGATCGTAGCCTTTGCTGGAGCGGATCACGGTAAAGCAGCACGGCGCGGACGACTGGCGTATTGGGCAAGACGCGAGCCGGCATCGTTCAAGGCGGCCCAGTCTCGCGTGGCCATGCGCGGCCGCGCTGGTTCTTGTTGCTTGCGCCGCCTGCTCGACCGTTCCCGTGCAATCGCTACCCGGCCCCGCGGCCGCGTCCATCGTCGTCGCGCGGCGCGGCTGGCATACCGATGTCTGTATGCGCAGCGAAGATTCCGGTCCATTGAAGGCGTCACTCGCAGCGGATTTCAAAGGCGCGCGCTTCCTTTGCTTCGGCTTTGGCGAACGGCAATATGTCGTGACGCGCACGCATAGTCCGCTGGCGGCGCTCAGGGCGCTGTTTCCGAGCCAGCCGGCCGTGTTGATGACGGTGCTGAACGCGCCCCCGGCGGCGGCGTTCGGGCGCGCGAGCGTGACCCCGCTCGCGGTGACGCGCGAGGGCCTGGCCGGACTCCTCGCGTTTCTCCAGCAGTCGATCGAGCGCGATGCATCGGGCACGCCGCTGCGGCTGGGCGAAGGGCCTTACCCTGGCAGCGAGTTCTTCGCGGCCACGGGCACCTACGATGCGTTCTACACCTGCAACACGTGGACCACGGACGCGTTGCGCTCGGCTGGATTGCCGGTGGGCGGCGCCGTGCTCTTTTCGGGCGATCTGATTTATCGGGTGCGCCAGCTCCCCGCCAACAAGCAGGCGCTTGCCGCGCCTTCGCCGGACACCGCTTCGCACTGATGCGCGGCCATCAGGCCATCAGCCCTTATTGGCAAGGCGCAGTCGCGCAATCGGTTGCGGGGCCCTGCTGAGGCACGACGACCGTGGTCTTGTCGGGCGGTGTCGGGGAACTGCTGCTAAACGAGAGACAGCCCGTGAGCAGAAGCGGGAGAACGAAAACGACTCGGAACCATGGCATGACAGTGCCCCAGGCAGACAGGATGACACCGTCTCAAGCAAGATCGGCTCCCGATAGGTCTGAGTATTCTGGCTGGCTCGATCCTGCATGGTTCCTGCATGGTCATGCTGGAGCGCGGCCTTTTCATTCCACGGCCAACTGATGGAGCAAATACTGAAGCCGCCGCGACTGCAAGGGCAAGATGCCTGGCGTCGAGCGAATCTGCTGCACGCGATCACGCCAGTAACGCCGGCCGAAGATCGCGATATTGCCGTCGACGGCAATGGCGGCTTCGAGGTGGGCAATGGCGCCGTCGAGATTCTTCACGGTGTACGGGCTTTCTCTCTGCGGGCCTGTCCTGGTGTCCTGGCGCGTGCCCCCGCGCTTCGCCGGGTGGCCCCCGTACTGCGGATCTCTCAGTGGTCCTGGCGCAACCTTGATTATCATTTTGCTCCCCCGAATATCGCAACAGAGGAGCAACGGTCATGCCAGATGGCCGGGACTCCACGCGAGCGGGCCAGGACCGTTTTTGACGCCGCTGCGCCTGGACGGTCCCGTCCGCGACTATCGGGGGGAGTGGACGTTTTCGGCCAGTTACCGGTCTTCGCCGCTTGCGGCAGCGTCCTGGCGAAGTTCGGCGAGCAACGCCACCGCACGCGCAATGCGGCGGGTGAAATCGTCCGATAGCCCGCGCAAGCCGCGCGCGAGCGTCTCGATGGCTTCGGTGCGGCGGCCGGTGGATTGCAGGAGATCCGCGAGATAGTGCGCGGCGTCCACGCGCGCGGGCACCGAGCCGAACGCGAGCGCCGTGGAAAGCGCGGTGCGCAGCCCCTGCTCCGCGGCTCTCAGGTCGCCGAGCGCCCACTGCGCGCGGGCCCGCGTGACCAGCAATTCGCCGAGGTAGGCGCGCTCCTGGCGGGCGAGGGTTTCATCGGCGGCGGTGGCGAGCATCGCCTCGCATTGCGCGGCGCGGCCGGCGCGCAGCAGCAGTTCGCCGTGCTGCCACATCTTGAAGGAGTAGAACAGCGTGCCGCCGTTGCTGGCCAGATGATTGTCGTAGCCGTCGAGCATGACGGCTTGCGCTTCGTCTTCCTGGCCGCGCGCGCTCAGGTGGCAGCCGCGGAACACCTGGCCCACGCCCCGATAAAAGGCGAAGCCGTGGGTGATCGATACCGATTCGAGCTCGCTTGAGAGCAGCCCGAGCCGCTCCTGATCGTCGAAGAGGCACGCGAGCCACACGGCCCCCTGCAGATTGACCGCGTGAGCCAGCGCGTGCGTGACCGGACCGGAAGCGCGCAGGATCAGCATTTCCATCGCGCGTCGCGCCTGCCCGAACGCGCCGATCTGGTAGGCGGCGAGCCCTTCGAACGTCAACGCGAGGCTCGCCAGATCGATGCCCTGGGAACCGGTGCGCACGTCGTCGAGCCCGGCGTCGAGCAGATGGCCGCGCGCGAGGCAGGCGAGCGCCTCCTCGCTGTCGCCGAGCCAGAACAGCGTGTTGGTCATGGCGAAGTGGGCTTCGTCGAGCGAGACGCGATCGCCGGTATTCTGCGCACGGTGCAGCATGTCCTGTGCGCTCGCGCGGGCCTGCTTGAGTTGCAGCGTCGCGAGCTGCGTGGTCCAGATGCCGAACTGGATGGCCGCGATTTCGGCCGGCTCGCAGATGCCTTCGCCGGCGGCCAGCGCCGCCGTGTAGCACGCCGTGGCTTCGCTATTGAGCCAGCCGTGCACGCTGCGCAGGCTCATGCCGAGCAGCCGGTAGGCGTCGAACTGGATGCGGCGCGCCGCGTCGCCTTCGTGATTCGCCTGCAGGACATCGAGGCAATGGCGCAAATGGGGAATGGCCTCGGCGAAGCGCGACGTCTCGATCAATGCGCTCGCATGTTCGAGCTGCTTGTGCGCGTCGCGATGATGCACCTCGCGCGATTTCAGGCGCCGTTCGATGGTCTTGCGGCCGACCCCGAGCAACACGGCGGCGGCGCTCTTGTTGCCCGCGCTGCGTTCGAGCGCGCGATCGATCAGGAGGTCTTCGGCGGCGGCGAGCTTGTCGCGTCCTTCGAGCTGTAGCAGCAGGTCGGCGAGCGCCGTGCGCGAAACGGACCCGGCCGCTTCATTGGCGAGAAACGGTTCGAGCGCATCCACGTCGATCAGCGTGCTTTCGGCCAGCACGTTCAGCCGGCTGATCAGGTTGCGCAATTGACGGATATGTCCCGGCCAGGGGTGGCGGCTGAGCCGCCGGATGGCGGCCGGCGAAAACTCGAGGCGGCGCGCGTGCTGCGCGGCGAAGTGCGCGACGAGCGCGGGGATATCCTCGGCGCGCTGGTCGAGGCCGGGCACGGCCAGCACGAACACGGCGAGCCGGTAAAACAGATCTTCGCGAAAGAGCCCCTGCTGCGCGAGCTCGCGCAAATCCCGGTGCGTCGCGGCGACCACGCGCCCTTCGAAGCGCAGCGTCGATGAGGCGCCCACGGGACGAAAGGTCCGCGTTTCGAGCACGCGCAGGAGCTTGGGCTGCAGCGCGAGCGGCAGCTCGCCGATCTCGTCGAGCAGCAGCGTGCCCTTGCCGACTTGCTGGAACAGACCCGGGCGGCTTTCGCCGGCGCCCGTGAATGCGCCTTTGGCGTGCCCGAACAGCTCCGCTTCCACGAGGTGCTCAGGAATGGCGCCGCAGTTGACGTCGACGAACGGTTGATCGTGGCGCAGGCTCAGTGTATGGATACGGCGTGCGACGAGCTCCTTGCCCGAGCCGGTCGGCCCGATGATGAGCAAGGCGTGATCGGTGGGCGCGACGCGATCGATCATGCGGACCAGCTGGCGAAACGCCGGCGCTTCGCCTATGAATGCGCCATGGTCCGTTTTATCTCGCGTGAATGGAACGACAGGGGACGAACTCATGGTCGGCTGGGCTCTCGCGCGTAAGGTTTTGTAATTGTTGCCCCTGGATGTTCCCTCCAGGCCGCTCTCGCTATCATGTTGGAAAATTAACGGCCGCGCCACGGGGGCCGCAGGCGCGGCGCTGGCTGGAGGGCGAAGCGCGGCGACCGGAGCGTGACCCGTGCCCGATCGGTTTGATTGGCTCGATGTGCCGGGAACGGGGTATCGAATTGGCCGCTTTGCTGTCCCGTAGCGATCAGTCTGCCAGATTTACAAAGGATACCGAAGTATTTCGAGCGGCCGTTTCCGGTGCAATGAGAACCGATGGCAACAACGGCGCGGCAAGCGAATTCACCACGAAATCACGTCGCAAGATTGTGTTGCGTCATTTATACAACACGTTCGTTTGTGCACACACGGCCGTCCCCCGACTCTGATAGTCTTTTCTGAACCACAGTCCGGTCCTTTCAGGGGACAGAGATGTGCGATCGTGGAATCGAAGACGGGGAGGGCTCACCCATGCTGCGCTGGCTTTCAAACCTGATTGCACACAATGCCGCAACGCCGCAGAAGCAGGCGGAGCGCGCGCTCGGTGAATTACGCATGGCGCTGTTCCAGGCCGAACAGCGGGTCCTGGATGCGCAATTGCAGGCCGACTATTACCGTATGCGAATTGCGTTTTGCGAAGAAGTCTTGAAGACGGGTATCGAACAGGTGTCGGATCAGCGCAAGGGGCAACGCGAACCGGTTCCACACGAATTGCGGCCGAATTTGAAGCTCACCACGGCTCAGTAGACCGCTGCTTGTCATAACGGACTACTGATTATTTCAGCATCCCGGGAAGGGGGCGTGCCCCTTTCCTGTCCTGTCGCACCCGTTTCGAGGCCGGAGTCCTTGCGCTTCGGCCCGGATGCGGCGCGTGCTCGCGCGGTTCTATCGGCGCTCACCGCCAGTCCGTCGCCACGTCCTCGGGATCGGTCAGCGTCAAACCCGAGGCCGGCAGCGGCAGCGCGGTCTTGTAGCGTACCTGCTTCAGCGCGAAGCTCGAACGGATGTTCGACACGCCCGGAATCTTGGTCAGATGCTCGAGGATGAAGTGCTCGAGCGTCTGCATGTCGGGCATCACGACGCGCAGCAGATAATCGGCATCGCCCGTCATCAGATAGCACTCCATCACTTCCGGGCGCTCGGCAATCGCTTTCTCGAAGCGTTGCAACGCCTCTTCCACCTGCTTTTCCAGGCTGACCTGAATAAACACGTTGATGCGCAGGCCCAGGCGCTCGGGGTTCAGCAGCGTGACCTGCTCCTTGAACAAGCCCAGTTTTTCCAGCGCGCGGACCCGGTTGAAGCACGGTGTTTGCGAGAGATTGACCGCGTGCGCGAGGTCGGCATTGGTGATGCGCGCGTTCTGCTGCAACTGGCTGAGGATGCCGATGTCGATGCGGTCGAGCCGCTTCGGATTCGAGCCCATAGTGGCAATTCTCCAGAAATGGCGTCGTTGCCAGAATAAATACACTATCGAACGCGCGAATGGCAAGTAAAAGAGCGTCCCTATTTTCCCTCGTGCCCGTTAGCATGGACTCGTCATCGGGTGAACCGGAAGCTTGAATACGAGGGGCGATTTCATGACGGACATGTCGAGCGGAATCATGCAGTTGTGCGCGCCGGGAGCCGGCCGCGAGGACTCCGATCCGGAGGAAACGCGCGAATGGCTGGAGGCGCTCGAAGGCGTGGTCGAGCACGTGGGCGGCGAACGCGCGCAGTATTTATTCGAGCGGCTGGCGGCGCATGCGCGCGCGCTCGGCGTCGAGTCGGCGCGCGTGCGCGCGACGCCCTACGCCAACACGATTGCGCCCGATGCGCAGCCGCGCTACCCCGGCAATCTCGAACTCGAAGAGCGCCTTGCGGCCGCGCTGCGCTGGAACGCGCTCGCCATGGTCGTGCGGGCCAATCGCGCCTATGGCGAGCTGGGCGGACACATCGCCAGCTATGCCTCGGCCGCGGATCTGTTCGAGGTGGGCTTCAATCACTTCTTTCGTGCGGCGGGCGAGGCAGGCGCGCCGGGAGCAGGCGGCGACCTCGTGTATTTCCAGCCGCATTCCTCGCCGGGCGTCTACGCACGCGCTTACCTCGAAGGCTTTCTCGACGAGCGGCATCTCGAACATTACCGGCGCGAGATCGCGGGCCCGGGCCTCTGCTCGTATCCGCATCCCTGGCTGATGCCGGACTTCTGGCAATTCCCGACCGGCTCGATGGGCATCGGGCCCATCAACGCGATCTACCAGGCGCGCTTCATGCGCTATCTGCACAATCGCGGGCTGGCCTCGACGGACGCGCGCAAGGTGTGGGGCTTTTTCGGCGACGGCGAAATGGACGAGCCCGAGTCGGTCGCCGCGCTGCCGCTGGCCGCGCGCGAAGGGCTCGACAATCTGGTGTTCGTGATCAACTGCAATTTGCAGCGGCTCGATGGTCCCGTGCGCAGCAATGGCCGCATCGTCGACGAACTGGAGGCCCATTTCGCCGGCGCGGGCTGGAACGTCATCAAGGTGCTCTGGGGCTCCGACTGGGACGCGCTGTTCGCGCGCGATCGCACCGGCGCGCTGATGCGCGCCTTCGCGAACACGGTGGACGGCCAGTTCCAGACCTTCTCGGCCAACGATGGCGCCTATAACCGCGAGCGCTTCTTTGGGCAGAACCCGGAGCTCGCCGCGCTGGCGGCCCAACTGACCGACGACGAGATCGACCGCCTGCGGCGCGGCGGTCACGACGTGCGCAAGCTGCACGCGGCCTATGCGCAGGCGCAGGCTCATCGCGGCCAGCCGAGCGTGATTCTCGCCATGACGATGAAGGGCTTCGGCATGGGCGCGGCGGGGCAGGGCAAGATGACGACGCACCAGCAAAAGAAGCTGGAATTCGAGGATCTGAAGGCATTCCGTGACCGCTTTCGCCTGCCGCTCGCCGACGAGGACGTCGAGCAACTCAGGTTCTACAAGCCCGCGCCGGACAGCCCCGAAATGCAGTACCTGCACGCCCGGCGCACGGCGCTGGGCGGCTATCTGCCCAGAAGGCGCCGGGCGGCCACGCAGGCGCTCGCGATTCCTTCGTTATCCTCATGGGCGCAGTTCGCGTTCGATAGCGGCGAGCGCTCGATGTCGACCACGATGGCCGTCGTGCGCATGCTCTCAGCACTGCTTAAGGATTCGCAACTGGGCCCGCGTATCGTGCCCATCGTCGCGGACGAGGCGCGTACCTTCGGCATGGCCAACATGTTTCGCCAGGTCGGCATCTATTCGCCGCTTGGGCAACTGTACGAGCCCGAAGATCTCGGCTCGATGCTCTACTACCGCGAGGACACGCGCGGGCAGATTCTCGAAGAGGGCATTTCGGAGGCCGGCGCGCTCTCCTCGTGGATCGCCGCGGCCACCTCGTACAGCGTGCATAACCTGCCGATGCTGCCGTTCTACATCTTCTATTCGATGTTCGGCTTTCAGCGGATCGGCGACCTCATCTGGGCCGCTGCCGACCAACGTGCGCGCGGCTTCCTGATCGGCGCAACGGCGGGCAAGACGACGCTCGGCGGGGAAGGGCTCCAGCATCAGGACGGCACCAGCCATCTCGCGGCGTCGACGATCCCGAACTGCCGCGCCTACGATCCCGCCTTCGCGTACGAAGTGGCGACGATCGTGGACGCGGGCATGCGCGAGATGGGCGAGGCTCAGCGCGACATGTTCTATTACGTCACGGTGATGAACGAGAACTACGCGCAGCCGGGCGCGCCCGAAGGCGACGCGCAGGCGTTGCGCGAAGGCATCCTGAAGGGGATGCACTGCTTGCCGTGCGCGTCGAACGCCGCCGCTTGCGTGCAACTGCTGGGCGCGGGCGCGATACTCGGCGAGGTGCTGGCCGCTCAGCGCATGCTCAAGGACGACTGGGGCATCGACGCCGCGGTCTGGAGCGTGACGAGCTTCACCGAGCTGCAGCGCGACGGGATCGAGCGCGAACGGCTGGAGCGTCTGGGCGAGCCCGCCGGGGCGCCCTATGTCACGGCTGCGCTGGGTGCATCGCGCGGCCCCGTGATCGCGGCCACCGATTATGTGCGCGCCGTGCCCGAGCTGATCCGCGCATTCGTGCCGCGCCGCTACGTGACGCTCGGTACCGATGGCTTCGGCCGTAGCGATACCCGCGACGCGCTGCGTGCTTTCTTCGAAGTGGACCGCGCATCGATCGTGCTCGCCGCCTTGAAGGCGCTCGCCGACGAGCAGGCAGTCGATGCGAGCCTCGTGGCGCAGGCGCGGCAGCGCTATGCCAAAGCGGCTGGCGATGCGGTTGCGCCGTGGCGCAAGTGAGCAGTTGACACGATCTTGTTGCGTCCGGAAGGAGACGTTGACGTGAAAGAAAAAATTCTCGTGACCCGAAAGGTCTTTCCCGCCGTGATCGAGCGTCTGCGCGAGCACTTCGACGTGGAGACGAACGACGGCGATCAGATCTATACGCGCGGAGAACTCGAGGTGCGCATGCCCGGCAAGGTCGGCGCGCTCGTGAGCGCCACCGAATCGATCGACGCGCCGCTGCTGCGGCACTGCACGTCGTTGCGCGCGGTCGCCAATCTTGCTGTGGGCTACAACAATCTCGATCTCGCGGCGCTCTCGACGGCGAAGGTGATCGCGACGAACACGCCCGACGTGCTGACCGAAAGCACCGCCGATTTCGGCTGGGCGCTGCTGATGGCCACGGCGCGGCGCACGGGCGAGGCCGAGCGCTGGCTGCGCCTCGGCCTCTGGGAGAAATGGGCGCTCGACCTGTTTCTAGGCGTGGACGTTCACGGCACGACGCTGGGCGTGCTCGGCATGGGCCGGATCGGCCGCGCGGTGGCGCGGCGCGCGGGCGGCTTCGGCATGAGCGTGCTCTATCACGACCGCGCGCCGGTCGATGCGGCGCGCGAGCTTGGCGCGCGCTATTGCGGCAAGGACGAGCTGCTGCGCGCGGCCGACCATCTGATCATCACGATGCCGTATAGCGCGCAAGCCCACCACACGATCGGGCGGCGCGAGCTCGCCTTGATGAAGCGTAGCGCCACGCTCGTGAACATCTCGCGCGGCGGGCTCGTCGACGAGGAGGCGCTGGCCGACGCCCTCGCCGAAGGCCGGCTGGCGGGCGCGGGGCTCGACGTGTTCGAGCAGGAGCCGCTCGTTTGCAGCCGGCTGCTCGCGAGCCAGAAGGTGGTGGCCACGCCCCATATCGCGAGCGCGAGCGAAAAGACGCGCATGGCGATGGCGAATCTCGCCGCCGACAACCTGATTGCCGCGCTGGGCTACGGCGCGCACGCAGGCCGGCCGCCCTCCGTGCTGAATCCGCAGGTGCTCGATACGGCTTGATGCCGCTTGATACCGCGGGATCACGCCCGATCCCGCCGCGCGCCGGCGCCCTGCGTGCCGCCGGCCGTGCGATAGAATGCGTCGCTGGGTACCTCCAGAAGAATCAACCGAGGAACGAGGCAGTGGCGCAATCCGACCAGAAGAAAATCAAGCGAACGCGTCCCGAGGTGATGGACGCGATCCGTGACTCCGCGATTGCGGAATTCGCGTTGCATGGACTCAAGGGGGCTTCCACGCAGAGCATTGCCGAGCGCGCGGGGCTCTCGAAGGCGCAGCTCCACTACTATATCGAGAGCAAGGAGGATCTCTACGAGAAGATCCTCGAGCACGTGGTCGACGAATGGATCCGCGTCTTTTCCTTTGGCGACGTGGAGCTCGGGCCGCGCCGCGTGCTATCGGACTACGTGCGCAAGAAGCTCGAGTTCTCGTTCGATCAGCCGCTGCTTTCGCGCATTTTCGCCAATGAGATGATGCGCGGCGCGCCGGTCCTGACACCGATGATGAGCCGTCCGCGCACGCGCACCGCGCACGCGGTGGAATGCATCAATCACTGGATCGAGCAGGGCCTCATGCGTACGCTCGACCCCATGCTGCTGATGATGAACATCTGGTCGCTGACGCAGTATTTCGCCGATTTCGAATACCAGGCGCGCTACATGCTGCGCGTAAAAGAAGGGCAGCCGCTGGATCAGGAGCACATCATCGCCGAAGTCACGGCCTTCGTGCTGCAAGGCTGCGGCGTGGTCGCCGAAGACTGAACGCTTGTCCGGCCGTCGCACCGGACGCCATCCTCGCGTGCGCCTTGCGCGGCGCACCACGCCTGTCCAGCAGCGCTTTCGTCTCTGCATCGCGCGCCCCCATTTCCTCTGTTGATTTCCGCTTGCCCATCCGCGCTGCATTGCAGCGCGAATTACTTTGGTTTCCTGAATAATGCATCGGGACGCCAATAAAATTGTCAACCCGAAAATAATTGACCATTCGGTTTGACCAATCGGTTAAATCATCTATCATCATTTCCAGACAGCACTGTTGCAGCATCCGAATCCGTGCGGGCGCAGGTGGGAAACACGACATGCGCGCGTGCCGGCACCTTACCGAAAGGCGTGAAAGGAGAAGCAGAACATGTCGTCAGTCACCCGTCTCCCCAGTCGTTATTGGGCCGAATACACGAGCAAGGCCTTTGCCGCGCTCGATCGTGAGCGGCTCGTCGCCGTATTGCCGGTTGCGGCCATCGAGCAACACGGTCCCCATTTGCCCATGTCGGTCGACACGACCACCATCGACGGTCTCGTCGAGGCCATCGTGCCGCGTCTGCCCAACGACCTCCCCGCGCTGTTCCTGCCCACCCAGAGCATCGGCAAGAGCAACGAGCACGCGCGCTATCCGGGCACGCTCACGTTTTCCGCGCAAACGCTCATCCAGATGTGGAGCGAGATTGGCGCCTGCGTCGCGGCGGCGGGCGTGAAAAAGCTCGTGCTGTTCAACAGCCACGGCGGCCAGGCCGCGGTCATGGACATCGTCGCGCGCGATCTGCGAGAGCGCTTCGGGATGATGGTGGTGGCGTCGAACTGGTACACGCTGGGTCTGCCGCAAGGGCTTTTCGGCAACGACGAGATGAAGCACGGCGTGCATGCGGGCGACGTCGAAACGTCGATCCTGCTGGCGCTGCGCCCCGAGCTCGTGGCCATGGACGAAGCGCGGCACTTCGAATCGCTCACGCAGGTCATGAGCGAGCGCTACCGCCATCTGTCGATTGGCGCGAGCGGCAAGCTCGGCTGGCAGACCCAGGACCTGAATCCCGCGGGCGCGTGCGGCAACGCGGGCGCCGCAACGGCGGAAAAGGGGCGGCAGGTGATCGATTACGTGGCCGAGCGCTTCATCGAACTGCTGGGCGAAGTGGCCGACGCGCCGCTCGCGTGGCTCGACAACGCGCCCGAGTGGCGCTGAGCCGCTGCGAAGGCGAGGGAGACGACAGCATGGAGACAGCCATGACACAAACGCCGCTGGTGCATCTGCGGGACGTCCACAAGCGCTATGCGAACGGCACGATTGCGTTGAACGGCATGACGCTCGACGTGGGCGCGCACGAGTTCATCAGCTTTCTCGGCCCTTCGGGCTGCGGCAAGAGCACGGCGCTGCGCATGATCGCCGGGCTTTCGTCGATCTCGGGCGGCTCGATCGAATGGGCCGCGCGCACGGAGCGCGGCGCGGGGCAGACGCACGACGTGAGCTTCGTGTTCCAGGAGCCCACGTTGATGCCATGGGCCTCGGTGTTCCAGAACGTCTATCTGCCGCTCAAGCTGCGCGGCGAATCGCGCGAGCGCGCACGTTCGCGCGTTGAGGAGGCGCTCGCGATGGTGGGGCTCTCGCGCTTTGCGAACGTCTACCCGCGCGAGCTCTCGGGCGGGATGAAGATGCGCGTCTCGATCGCGCGCGCGATGGTCACGCGCCCGCGCCTCTTGCTGATGGACGAGCCCTTCGCGGCGCTCGACGAAATGACACGTATCAAGCTGAACAACGACCTGCTCGCGTTGTGGCAGGAGCACCGCTTCACGGTGATCTTCGTTACGCATAGCGTCTACGAGTCGGTCTATCTCTCGAACCGCGTGGTGGTGATGGCGAGCCGCCCGGGGCGCGTGATCGACGAGATCGAGATTGCCGCGCCGTATCCGCGCGGCGACGCGTTCCGGGAATCGGCGCTCTACACGCAGTTGTGCCGCGAAACGTCGAACAGCCTGCATCGCGCGATGGATACGTCCGCGATCGATCACTGACTTCAGAGGAGCCGGCATGTCTTCTTCCGTACAAACCCTGAACGTGGATGTTCCGTCGAATGCGGCCGCCATCGCCGACGCCGCGCGCCAGCGCGTGCGACGCGAAAAGCTCTTGCGCTTCGCCGTGCCCACCGGCTGGCTGTTCGGCGCGCTGCTGCTATGGGAAGCGATCGTGCGCATCAATCACGTGCCCGATTACATCATTCCCGCGCCCAGCGTGATCCTGCGCACGCTGTTCGAGAACTGGGATTCGCTCTCGCTCTCGCTGCTGTTCACGCTCAAGCTCACGTTCCTCTCGCTCGCGCTCGCCGTCGTGGGCGGCGTTGCGCTGGCCATGCTGTTCGCGCTCTCGCGCTGGGTCGAACTGAGCTTCTTTCCGTTCGCCGTGATCCTGCAGGTGACGCCCGTGATCGCCATCGCGCCGCTGATCCTGATCTACGTGGACAGCACGTTTTCCGCGCTGCTGATTTGCGCCTGGATCGTCGCGTTCTTTCCGATTCTCTCGAACACGGTCATCGGCTTGCGCAGCGCCGACCATAACCTGCGCGACCTGTTCGCGCTGTATCGCGCGACGCCGTGGCAACGCCTGCGCTATCTGCTTGCGCCGAGCGCGCTGCCTTATTTTCTCGGTGGCCTGAAGATCGCGGGCGGCCTGTCACTGGTGGGCGCGATCGTGGCGGAGTTCACGGCGGGGGCGGCGGGGCGTCAAACCGGTCTTGCGTCGCGGATTCTCGAAGCCACTTTCAGAAACGAGATTCCGAAGATGTTTGCCGCGCTGCTGCTCGTCTCGCTGTGCGGCATCAGCATCTTCCTGCTGTTCAACTGGCTCTCGAAAGCCGTGCTTCGAGGCTGGCACGAAAGCGAAGTCGACCGCGACGCCTGACCCAACCTGCCGCGCCGCGTCGCGGATTGCGGCAAGACGATAAAACGGGAAAAACAGACATGAGAGACAGCCATATCGACTGGGACCGCTTCGCCGGCGAACTGAACGGCATTCGCACGATCACGAGCGGGGGACAGTTGCGGGGGCGTTCGCGAGACTTCTCGTGGTATAGCCCGATCCTGAACGAGCAATTGAAGGATTGCGTAGCAGACCTGATCGTGTTTCCGCGCAGCGAGGACGACGTGAAGCGCATTGCGGCGCTGGTGTCGCGCTGGCGCGTGCCGCTGACGATACGCGGCGGCGGCACCGGCAACTACGGCCAATGCGTGCCGCTGCAAGGCGGCGTGGTCATGGACATGACCGACCTGAAGCAGGTCGTCGAAATCGGCCAGGGTTCGGTGCGGGTCGAGGCGGGCGCGCGCATCGGCGAATTGCAGTCGGCCGTGCGCGCGTCGGGGCAGGACCTGCTGATGTTCCCCTCGACGCTGCGCGTCGCGACCATTGGCGGCTTTATTGCGGGCGGCTATGCGGGCGTGGGCTCGATACGCCACGGCATCCTCAAGGATCGCGACAACGTGCGCGGCATCCGCGTCGTGACGGTCGAGGACGTACCGCGCGTGATCGAGCTCCAGGGCGCCGACATTCAGAAGGTTCATCACGCATTCGGCACCAACGGCATCATCACGCAACTGGAGCTGACGCTCAAGCCCGCGCAGGACTGGCTGCACACGATCACGCTGTTCGAGTCCTATGGCGACGCGCTGCGCTTTTGCACGGCCGTGAGCACGCCGGAGCTCGACCTGTATTTGCTGACCTCGGTGGAGCGCGGCTTCGCGCCGTTCTATGCGCACCTGGGCGAGCGCTTTCCGCACGACCGCCATGCGGTGTTCGCAATGGTGAGCCCGCAGTCGATCGACGCCTGGCGCGAGCTGGCGGCGCGCCATGGCGGCGTGGAATCGCAGTGCATGAACGCGCATGCGCTGGAGGAGCACGGCTTGCCGCCCGCTTACGAGTGCGCGTACAACCACACGACGCTACAGGCGCTGAAAACCGACCGGCAATGGACCTATCTGCAGATCGCCCATCCGCAGCCGTTCGACATCGAACTCTCCGAGCGCCTCGCGCAGGAATTCGGCGACGAGATCTACTGGCACCACGAATTCGCCCGGCAGTTCGGCGAGTACCGCGTATTCGGCATTCCGCTCGTGCGCTATACCACCGCCGAGCGGCAGTACGAAATCATGCGCATATTCGAATCGCACGGCTGCGCGACGTTCGACCCGCACGTCGTGACGATCGAGGACGGCGGCATGAAGGAAATCGATCACGCGCAGATCGACTTCAAGCGGCTGGCGGACCCGCACGGCCTGCTGAACCCCGGCAAGATGCGCGGCTGGGAAGAACTGGCCGCCGGCACGCTGGCGGACTGAGTCTGTCTTTCGAATGGGTTTCTCTCCATCTTCAATATTATGGGATGCTAAACAATGAAAAAGTTATGGCGTTCAATGGCGCTTGCCGCGAGTCTTGCAGTCGGTGCGCTTGCCGCGTGCCTGCCGGTGCGTGCGCTGGCGCTCGACAAGGTCGTGCTCGGCACCGACTGGCAGGCGCAAGCCGGCCACGGCGGCTTCTATCAGGCGCTGGCCGACGGCACCTACCGCAAGTACGGGCTAGACGTCGAAATCCGCCAGGGCGGGCCGCAGGTCAACAACCGCCCGATGCTCTCGGCCGGCAAGATCGACTTCCTGATCGCGGGCAATCTGCTGCTTTCGTTCGACAACGTCAAGAACCATATCCCGACCGTGGTCGTCGCCGCGATCAACCAGAAGGACCCGCAGGCGCTGATGGCGCACGAAGGCGCCTTCAACTCGTTCGACGACCTGCACAAGGCGAAGGTCATCCTCGTGTCGAAGGACGGCCAGTTCAGCTTCTGGCAGTGGATGGTGGCGCAGAAGGGCTTTCGCGACGCGCAGCTACGCCCGTACAACTACAGCATTGCGCAGTTTCTCGCCGACCCCGGCGCGGTGCAGCAGGCCTACGCGACTGCCGAGCCGCTCTACGCGCAGTCGGCCGGCGTGAAGACGCGCACCTTCCTGCTCGCTGACGAAGGCTGGAACACCTACTCGTCGACGATCGAAACGCGCTGGGACATGGTGAAGAACAAGCCGGACGTCGTGCAGCGCTTCATCAACGCATCGATTGTCGGCTGGTATCACTTCCTCTACGGCGACCATTCGGCGGCCTACGCGATGATCGAGCGGCAGAACCCCGAGATGACCCAGGCGAAGCTCGACGCCGAGGTGGCGAAGATCCGCGAACTCGGCCTGATCGACTCGGGCGATGCGCTGACGAAGGGGATCGGGGCCATCGATCCCGCGCGCATCAAGAGCTTCTACGGAAAGATGGTGAAGGCGGGCATCTACAAGGCGCAGGACGTCGATGTGTCCCAGGTCGCCACGACGCAATTCGTCGACAAGGGCGTGGGGCTCGATCTGCGCAAGCAGCTTCTGGGTCAGTCGGTGGCAGCGGCCGCGCCGCATTAAGGGGGAATATTAGATGAGCGAAGCAATCGCGAAGCCGCTTGCAAAATACGCGGCCTACAAACGTAAGGGCAATTTTGTGTTTCTTTCCGGGGTCATCGCGGTGGATCCGGCCGCCGGAAAGATCGTGCGCGGCTATGAAGACGTGCCCGAGTCCGTGCGCGAGCGCATCGGCTGGACCGGCGAGTTTTCGGTCGACGTGAAGGAGGGGCCCATACGCGCGCAGTCGTGGTACGTGCTCGACCGGATTCGCGCGACGATCGAGGCGGCTGGCGGCAGCATGTCCGACGTATTCAAGCTCGTGCAGTATTTCCGCGATCTGCGCGAATACCCCGGCTACAACGCCGTGCGCAAGACCTTCTTCGGCGACGATCCGCCTGTTTCCACCGTGGTCGAAGTGTCGGCGATGCTGCCCGACGAGTCGGTGCTGGTCGAGGTCGAGGCCACGGCGTGGCTGCCGCAATAGGGGGGAAGCGATGGCATCGACATTGACCGTCCGCGTGGCGGACGTGGCGATCGAGACGGACGAAATCCGCCGCTTCGAACTGGTCGCCGAAGCGGGCGGCGAGTTGCCGGCGTTCGAGGCGGGCGCGCATATCGACGTCCACGCCGGGGAAGCCGGGGTGCGCCAGTACTCGCTGTGCAATGCGCCGTGGGAACGCGAGCGCTACGTAATCGGCGTGAAGCGCGAAGCGCAGAGCCGGGGCGGGTCCGCGTGGATGCACGCGCTCGAATCGGGGGCCTCGCTCACGATCGGCGCGCCGCGCAACCACTTCGCGCTCGACCCGCTCGCGCGGCGTCACGTGCTGCTGGGCGCGGGCATCGGCTTGACGCCGCTGCTCTCGATGGCCGAGGCGCTGTGGCGCCGCGACGCCGAATTCGTGCTGTACGCCTTTGCACGCTCGGCCGCGCATCGCGCGTTTGCGGCGCGGCTGCGCGAGGCGCCGTGGTCGTCGCGCGTGCGCTACCACCTCGACGATACGGGCCCGCGAATCGATCTCGCTGCCGAACTCAAGGCGCTGGCCGCACCGGACACCCACCTCTATATGTGCGGCCCCCAGGGCTTCATGGACGCCGTGCGCGAGGGGGCGCCCCAATGGCCCGAAGCTGCGCTGCATTTCGAGTACTTCGCCCCGGTGGTGCCCGCCGAGCATACGGGAGACACCGGAGACGATCGGCCGTTCGAGGTCGAGCTCGCGCGGCGCGGCGAGACGTTCCGGATCGGCCCCGACGACACCATCGCCCAGGTGTTGATCGACGCCGGTATCGATGTCGTGACGTCGTGCGAGCAGGGCGTTTGCGGCACCTGCGTAACGGATTATCTGGCCGGCGAACCCGATCATCGCGACTTCTGCCTGAACAAGAAGGAGCGCGAAAGCAAGGTCGCGATCTGCTGCGCACGGGCGAAGACGGACCGGCTCGTCCTCGATCTCTAGCGCGAACGCACACGTAACGCACGATCCGCTGCGTGCTCTCTTAGCGCGCGGTTTAGTACGGTAATTAGTCAGGAATGCAAATAAATATCGGGAATTATCTATAACGAAACGCATGGCGAAACGCGCACTGGCGAGACCAGATGGCGAGAGGAGCAATCATGAAGAGGGACTTGAGGTTCGCCGTCGCATGCCGGCGCGGACTGCGGCTGGGCGTGTTCGGCGCAGTTGCGTTGCCGGCATGCGCGCTGGCGCAAACGGCAGCGGCGCCCGCGCCAGCTTCCGGCATCAGCGTCGCGGAGCAGAACGGCCAGGACACCGTGGAGCATGCCGCTGCGTCGGCGGCCGCCGCCGCGCCCGCGGTGTCGCCAGGCACGGCAACGAACCTGCTCGAAATGTTCACGAAAGGGCAGTTCTTCGGCGACGTGCGAACGATCTACTTCTCGTCGCATAACGCGTTCTATCAGACCGGCCTGAACCAGGACACGATCAGCTATGGCGGCGGGCTCGGCTACAAGACCGCGAACTTCTACGGCTTTTCGCTGGGCGTGAGCGGCTATCTTCAACGCGGGATCAATCACTCGGACGACCCCGCGCGCGTGGACGGCTATCTGGGCCCGAACCTCACGGCGCTCGGCGAGGCGTATCTGCAATGGCAGCACAACGGCTTCAGCATCACGGCGGGCAACCAGGCGCTGGACGTGCCGTTCGCCTCGACCTACGACTGGCGCATGGCGCCACAACTGTTCCAGGGCGTGGCGGCCAGATACGGCGACGACGAGAACTACGTGACGGCCTTCCGGATGCTGCGCTTCAAGTCGTATATCGACGACTCGTTCAAGCGCCTGACGACCTACAACGTGAACGTGGACCCGTACTCGCCCATTGGCGACGAGGAGACGAGCGGCTTCTACGGCGTTGGCGGCATGCGCACGACGGCGCTGGGCCCGGTCTCGGTCAAGGGGCAGGCGTGGTACATGGGCTATATGGACTATGCGCGGATGACCTATCTCGAAGGGCAGGTGAGCCGCAAGGATGGCGACGTGAAGCCGTTCGCGGCCGCCCAGTTCTTCTACGAAACCGGCGACGGCAAGGAGTTGCTCGGCCCGGTGCATAGCCAGGTCTATGGCCTGCAATTCGGCGTCAAGCGCAATTCGCTCACGCTCAGCGTGGGCTACGACTACATCAAGCCCAACGGCAACTCGTATCTGAACGGCGCGCTTGTTACACCGTATGCGCACAATGTGGCTTCCGGGCCGTTGTTCGCGCAACCATTCCTGTCGAGTACGCAGGACCTGGGCGCGGGCAACGCCTATGCCATCGACCTGAACGGCGCGCCCATCAGCAACCTGTTCATCGGCTTTCGATACTCGTTCATGGACCTCAAGAACGCGCCGACCGCGGTGAGCCTGAACCAGTCGGAGTATCTCGCTTACGCAATCTATACGTTCTCTGGCAAGCTCAAGGGCTTCAGCATTGCCGACTTCGTGGCGCTGCAAAGCTCGCCGGCAATGCGCAGCAAGTTCATCCAGAACCGGCTGACACTTCAGTATGCGTGGGGGCCGCAGTGACGCAACGGAGCGAACATGGCAATGGCCGATGAACTGAAACGCCTGAACGAGGCGGCCGGGCGCGAGGGCTACTGGCTGCACCGGGCCAGCGTGCCGCGGGCACTGGCCGTCGGGCAGCGAATGAGCAAGGCGGGGCTCTCGCGGTGCTCGCTCAAAGTACGCGCGGGCCGTATCGAGCGCATCGTGCCGGCGGTGGAGCATGAGGCAGCCGCTCGCGATATCGCGGACGGCTTGCCGTCGCTCGATCTCGACGGCGGGTTGCTCGTGTGCGCATGGGTGGATGCGCACACGCATCTGGACAAGGGCCATATATCGCCGCGAACGGGCGAGTGCGGCGGTGGCCTGCTTGCCGCGATCGCGGCCACGCAGGCCGACGCGGCGCATTGGACGCCCGACGACCTGGCGCGCCGCATGGCATTCTCGCTGCGCAGCGCCTATGCGCACGGCACGCGCGCGATGCGTACGCATATCGACTGGGTGAGCGCCGACGCGCCGCCCGCGTGGGAAGTCGCGCACGCGCTCCAGCGCGACTGGAGGGATCGCATCGAGCTGCAATGCGCGGCGCTGTGCCCGCCCGAGCTGTTTGCGCACGCGGGCGATGGCGAGCGCATCGCCCGCGCCGTTGCCAACCGGCGCGCGGTGCTGGGCGCGTTCGTCTATCCGATGGCGGGCGTCGAAAAGCTCGTCGACCGTGTGTTCGCGCTGGCCGAGCGCTTTGATCTGTGGCTCGATTTTCACGTCGACGAGCATCTGCAGCCCAATGTGGACGCAACGCGCGCGATTCTTGCGGCGGCACGCAGAACGGGCATGGGCCACAGGGTGCTGTGCGGGCATTGCTGCTCGCTCGGTGTCGTTGCGTCCGCAACGGCTGATGAATTGCTCGCGGAGTTCGCAAGCGTAGGGGCGACCATCGTCAGCCTGCCGTTCACGAATCTCTATCTTCAGGATCGCCAGGCATTACGCGCACCACGGATGAGAGGCCTCGCGCCGCTGCGCGAGGCGCACACGCAAGGCGTGAAGCTCGCGCTGGCGTCCGACAATCATCGCGATCCGTTTCTTCCGTTCGGCGACCTCGACCCGTTGCAGACACTCGCGCTGGCCTCGTATGCGGCGCATCTCGAACAGCCCTTCGAGCGCTGGATTCAGACGGTCACGACGACCCCGGCGACGGCGCTAGGTCTGCCGTGGGACGGCGTCCTGCGCGAGGGGGCACCGGCCGATCTCGTGCTGCTGCGCGCGCGCGACAGCATGGAAGCGTGCTCGCGCCCGCAAGCCGACCGGCGCATCGTGCGCGCGGGCCGCTTCGTCGAAACGGTATTGCCCGACTATCGCGAGCTCGATGCGCCGCAGCGGTGCACCAGTGCTCGCGCGACCCACCCTGCATGAATCCGCAATCAGGAGAAGACATGCGTGAAATCACCCATATCGCGGAGCTGCGCAGCATCGCCCGGCGCAAGATTCCGCGCGCGATATTCGACTACGTGGACGGCGGCTCGTACGACGAACGGACCTTGCACGATAACAGCGCCGATCTGGCGGCGCTGCGGCTGCGCCAGCGCGTGATGGTGGACGTGTCGCAACGCACGCTCGCGACCTCGATGGTGGGCGAGGCGGCCAGCATGCCGCTCGCGATTGCGCCCACGGGCCTGACCGGGCTCGTGCACGGCGACGGCGAGATACTTGCGGCGCGCGCGGCGCAGGCGGCCGGCATACCGTTTTGCCTGAGCACGATGTCGATCTGCTCGCTGGAGGACGTGAGCGCCGCCGTCGAGAAACCGTTCTGGTTTCAGCTCTACGTGATGCGCGACCGCGGCTTCAGCCAGTCGTTGATCGAACGCGCCCAGGCCGCGCGCTGCCCGGCGCTCGTGCTCACGGTCGATCTGCAGATCCAGGGGCAGCGCCATCGCGACATTCGCAACGGTCTCGCGGTGCCGCCGCGGCTGACGCTGCACAATCTGCTCGATATCGCGACGAAACCGCGCTGGATGCAGCGCGTGCTGTGCGGCAAGCGCAAGACGTTCGGCAACCTGATGGGGCACGTGGCGGGCGCCGACAATCTGGCCACGGTATCGCAATGGATCGCCGGGCAATTCGATCCGTCGCTGAGCTGGCGCGACATCGAATGGGTGCGCAAGCTCTGGCCGGGCAAGCTGATCCTCAAGGGCATCCTCGACCTCTCCGACGCACAGCGTGCGGCCGCGAGCGGTGCCGATGCGATCGTGGTGTCGAATCATGGCGGCCGGCAACTGGACGGCGCGGCTTCGTCGATTCGCGCACTGCCCGAGATCGCAGAACGCGTCGGCGATCGCTGCGAGGTGCTGTTCGATGGCGGCATCCGCTCGGGTCAGGACGTGCTGAAGGCGCTGGCGCTTGGAGCACGCGGCTGCATGACCGGGCGCGCGTTCCTCTATGGACTCGGCGCGTATGGCGAGCGCGGCGTGACGCGCGCATTGAAGATCCTGCGCGACGAACTCGATGTGAGCATGGCGTTGACCGGCACGACGAACGTGCGCGACGTGACGCGGGCCTTGCTATGGCAGGAAGGGGAGGGCCCGGAGATGCGCATGGAGACTGCGAGGTCTTGGGCCGACGTCGCGTGACCGTACGCGCCGAGCCGCTATACGGGGCTGTGACGTATCGCTGACTATGCCGAGCGCCGTGCCCGTCCGCGTGGCCGCCTGCGGGCCGGGGCCACGCGATGCGCCGCGATCAATACCGATGCCACCGTCACCCCCAGCATGGCGCACCCGAGATACGGCGCCACGCTCGCGTGCACCTGCTCGGGTAGTGGCGGACCCATTGAGTCCGCAACGAAGTCCAGACAGGTCGGAATCTCCCAGAGCAGAAAGAGCGCGAAGCAGTGGACGAGATATTCGCGCAGCGGCGCGCGGCTCATGAAATATAGCGAGAGTGTTGCGAGCACAACGAGTGTCGAGTCGCCCCAGTGATAGCTGCGATACCACGCGGGAAGCCAGCGCGTTGCCGCTTCGATGCGCAGGCCGAGTATCCACGCGGCAGTGTTGCCGGAGGCCAGTGCGAGCGTGGTGAGAAGAAGTGGTGCCTTCATCGCCGGAAGTCTACAGGCCTTCGGGCGGTGACGGTAGGGGAAGCGAGGGGAACAACCGCGGGGTGCGTGGCCGATGTTTCGATAACGAAGCTGGCTCGCTCCGGGCTCGATCACGGAAGCGAGTCAGTTATTCGGGCAACAGACCTGGCAACAGGCGCGCGACTAAGGCCTCTTGCGCAAATGCATCACGTCACGGCGGCAGCTTACTGGCCGAAATAAACCGGCTTCATGCCGTCATAGGGCGGACGCACGGCAACCGGGGCACCCGAAGCAGACGAGCCGTTCGCGACGCCGCCAACGGCACTGTTTTGCGCCGCGACCTTGGCTTCCGCGGCAAGAATGTCGTCGGGATAGTGCGGATCGTTGCCGCGTGCGGGGCTATAGCCGGCCTTTTCGAGCTGCACCAGTTCGGCGCGAACCTGCGCGCGGGTCACTGGCGCATTGGACTGGGCGAACGACGCAACCGGAACAGCGATGGCAACGGCAGCAACGGCAACTGCAACGGCGTGAACAAGGGACTTCATGACGACAACCTCCATGGTGTTTTGGCTTTCGGTGCAGCGGATTCGCCGCAACCGATGCCTAAACTTTAGGAGCTTCGAAGCCCAGGGTTAACCATTGTTTCGGGAAGATATCCTCTCATCCTGCAGAAAGATCCGCCGCGCGGACCTCGCTAGGGCTTGACGAATTTCAGCGTCATTCGATCCGATTCCCCGATCGCGGCATAGCGTGCGCGGTCTGCGTCGCCGCCCGCGTAGGTCGGCGGCAGCGACCAGACGCCGTGCGGATAATCCTTCGTGTCCCGTGGGTTTGCGTTGATCTCGCTGCGCCCCGCGAGGATGAAACCCGCGGCCTGCGCATGCGCGATGACGAAAGCCTCGGTCACGTAGCCGGTGTCGATCATCTGCTGCAAGCTCGTGCCCGGCGCAGCGCGATGCTCTTCGACGCCGAGTTCGCCGCCGGGCTTCAAGGCGGCATAGAACGCGCGCAGGTTCGCATCGAGCTGACCGTCCTTGATCCAGTTATGGATGTTGCGAAACGTGAGTACCCGGTCGAATCGCTCGTGCGCGTCGAAGCCGGTGAACTGGCCCGCGTGCAAGGTGCCCACCACGACGTTTCCATAGATGGCCGGGGCGGCCGCGAGCTTGCGCAGATACGCTGCATCGGTTGGACGGTCTTCGGCGCTCAGATCCGCCGAGGTGCTGATGTATTGCGCCTCGTACAGGTGGCCGGCGTCGTGCAGCCAGGGCGCCAGAATATCCGTGTACCACCCGCCGCCCGGCGCGATTTCGAGTACCGTTTGCGTGGGAGTCAGGTCGAAGAACGCCAGCGTTTCCTTCGGATGGCGATAGACGTCGCGTGCTCTCGCGCGCTCGCTGCGTTGCGGGCCGGCGATGGCGGCATCGAGGGACGTCGCGCCCGAGGCTGTCGATTGCGAGTCGTGAGAGGAGGGCGATGATGGCGCAACGCATCCGGTCATGGTCAATGCGAACAAGGTTGTAGCGAGGGCGATGGTGCGTGGCAGTGCGGACTTTGCCAGCGTTTGGCGGTGGATGGGGGGCATGGGACGCGGCGCGAGTGAGAGGTACGGGAGAAGATACGCGTTTCTTTGAGGATGTGCTGGGCGATCGCATAACACCCCGCGCCGTGCTCCTCCAGCAGCGCCGAATCAGCAACGCGCTGCGTATCCAGCAGCGGGCAGCCCGCCAACCCCGCAAAACCCCGAAATCCACACGAATTTTTCTGGCACAGCTCCTGCTGTAAAGATCCAACGCACCGACGTTTAAACGAGTTACGTTGACATTCACAGAGGACTCCAGATGACCCCACCCGATCGCCACACCGCTTCAACAGAACCCAACCCGCTCTCTCTCGGCGCCGACTACGAGAGCCTTGCCGCACGCTTTCGCCCGGTCTTTGCCCGCATCGCGGAGGGCGCGCTTGAGCGCGAGCGCACGCGAAGCCTGCCCTACGAACCCATCGAATGGCTCAAGCAAGCCGGATTCGGGGCCGTTCGCGTGCCGCGTGAATATGGCGGCGCAGGCGCATCGCTGCCGCAACTCATCCAGTTGCTCATCGAGCTGGGCGAGGCCGATTCGAATCTTCCGCAGGCCCTGCGCGGACACTTCGCGTTCGTCGAGGACCGTCTCAACGCCGCGCCGGGGCCCGCGCGCGATGTCTGGTTCCAGCGCTTCGTCGCCGGTGAACTGGTGGGCAACGCGTGGACGGAAGTCGGTAACGTGGCCATCGGCGATGTAATCACGCGCGTGTCGCGCGATGGTGAGCGCTGGGTCGTCGATGGCGAAAAATACTATACGACGGGCAGTATCTTTGCCGACTGGATCGACGTCTACGCCCGTCGTGCCGAAGACGGCAAAGACGTGATTGCCGCAGTCAGAACCGACCAGCCCGGCGTGCGCCGCAGCGACGACTGGGACGGCTTCGGGCAGCGCTCGACGGGCAGCGGCACGACGACCTTCGAAGCCGCCGAAGTGAGCGAGGCCGATATCATCGATTTCGAAACCCGCTTCAAATACCAGACGGCTTTCTATCAACTGGTGTTGCTCGCCGTGCTGGCCGGCGTCGGGCGCGCCGCCTTGCGCGACGTGACCCAGGAGGTGCGTTCGCGCCGGCGCATTTTCAGCCATGGGAATGCGTCGTCGGTTGCACGCGACTCGCAGGTGCAGCAGGTCGTGGGCCAGGTTGCCGCGCGCGTGTTCGCTGCGGAATCCACGGCCGTGCGCGCGGCCGAGGCCGCGCAGCGCGCGTATGAAGCGCGCTTTGGCGAGAGCCGCGAAGCCGAGCGGGAGGCCAACGTGGCGGCCGAGCTGGATTCCGCGCGCGGGCAGATCGTGATCGCCGATCTCGTGCTCCAGGCCACCACGCAGTTGTTCAACGCGCTGAGTGCATCGGCGACGAGCGAGACCAAGCGCCTCGACCGGCATTGGCGCAATGCGCGCACGGCCGCCTCGCATAACCCGATCATCTACAAGGAGCGCATTGTCGGCGACTGGGAGGTGAACGGCACGGAGCCGCCCTATGTGTGGCAGATCGGCAGCGGCCCGGTGGAAACGGCTGCCGCGGAGTAAGTCCGCAAGACGCAGCGCCCGCGCCGGATTGGGCGGGCGATGCAATGAGCCGGAGCGACGCTACTTCAACGCCGCAATCTGCCCCGCTCGAATCAGCCTGGCACGCAGCACATTGCGGCTGATGCCGAGCAGCCTGGCCGCCTGAATCTGGTTGCGATGGCTGAATTCGAACGCGACGCGGATGACGGTGTCTTCGATACGCTCGTAGAGGTCCCCATGCTGTTCGTCAAAGAGGTTCCGCAGCGTCGCTTCGAGCGCGAGCTGCGGACTGGTCTTCGGATCGTCCGCTGTTGCTGATGCCGCTACGGCCGGTGACGCATCGGATATCCTTGGCACCCCGAACGAAGCGATCTGAAGATCGCTTTCCTGCAGCGTGTCCTGCCGGCTGACGAGCAGCGCATGATGGATCACATTTTCCAGCTCGCGGATATTGCCGGGCCACGCATGCGTCTGGAGCTTGTGCTCCGCGCGCGGATCGATGCCTCGCGGCCCATAGCCAAGGCGGCTGCGATAGTCCTCGATGAAATAGCGCGCGAGCGGCAGGATATCGCCGGGCCGCTCGCGCAGGGTCGGAATGGCCAGTTGCACGACATTGAGGCGGTAAAACAGATCCTCGCGGAAATGCCCGGCGGCGACCGCATCGCGAAGATGGACATTCGTCGCGGCAATGACGCGCACGTCGATCGGCAGGCTTTTGCGCGCGCCCAGGCGCACGATTTCCCGCTCCTGGAGCACGCGCAGCAGCTTGACCTGCATGGACAGCGGCAGGTCGCCGATCTCGTCGAGGAACAGCGTCCCGCCGTTGGCCGCCTCGAACCAGCCGGGCTTCGCGCAGAACGCGCCCGTGAACGCGCCTTTCTCGTGGCCAAACAGTTCGCTCTCGACCAGGGTCTCCGAGAACGCCCCGCAATTGACGGCCACGAACGGTCCGCTCCTGCGCCGGCTCAGGCTATGCACATGGCGTGCGATCAGCTCCTTGCCGGTCCCGGTCTCGCCGATGATGAGCACGTTCGCATCGCTCGGCGCCACCATGCGGATGCGTTCGAGCAGCGCCAGCGAGCGGGGATCGACAAACACCTGGGCGCGCGCGCGTATTGACGTCGTCAGCGCGCGCTGGTTGGGCAGTGTCAGGACGGAAGCAGCGTCATCCTCGTCGGGCGCGGGAGGAGACAGCTCGTCGGGCAATAGCACATCGTGGCTCGGAGAATTCATGAGTAAAAGCTCGGTGTCGGCCAGGTATGTTTGAGCGCCCATTCGCCGATCTCGCGAATCTTGTAGGCAAGCGGGTCGTGGAGGGTGTGCGTGCGCAGATTGCGCCAGTGCCGGTCGAGACGCAGCGCCGCGTGCGTGGCGCGCGCGCCGGCGACGTCGAACATGCGCGTACAGATATCGAGGCCCGCGCGCGCCGCCGCGACCTTCGCGCTGGCGACGGCCAATGCGACTTCCCCGCGCTCGGCGCCGGTCAGCGCGGTGTCGCGAGACCATGCGGCGTCGAGCTGGTCGGCGGCGCGGTCGGCCAGCAGTCGCACGGCCTCCAGGCTGACCCAGAACTCGCCGAACTGGCCCAGTACATAGGGGTCCTCGCCGGTGCTCGCGACCTTCGACGGCGGCCATGGGCGTGCCTCGTGCAGGGTGTAATGGCGCGCGCTGCTGAAGGCGGCCTCGCTGATCCCCAGATACACGTTCGCGAGGATCAACTGCGCGATCACGGGCCTGAGGCAGGCAAACGGCGTCGAGAGCGGGCCGGGATCGGCGAGGATCTCGTGGTGCTCCACGCGGACCTTTTCGAAGGTGACCGAACCGCTGTCGGTTTGCCTTTGGCCGATATTGTCCCAGTCGTCGGCGATCGAAATGCCGCTGCGCTGGGTTGGCACGGCCGCGACGAGGAAGGCGCCCGTATCGGCCTCGCGCGCGGAGGCAATCAGCATTTCCGAGTCGAGTGCGCCGGAACAGAAGCTCTTCTGTCCGCTGAACTCGCTCCACGCTCCATGCGTGCGGCTGATCGTTCGATCGTCGAGCGGGTTCAGCGCATTGCCCCAGAACCAGTGATGGCGGGCCGTCTGCTCGAACCACGATTCCCATTGCGACGGCATGCCGAACAGCCGGACCGTCGCGAGCATCAGATGATGAAACCCGAATACGTGGGCCAGCGAGCTGTCCGCGCGCGCGAGCACGCGCACGGCATCGAGCGTCGTGCGCCAGTTGGCGCCGATGCCGCCATACGCCACGGGAATGCTCAGGGCCAGCAGGCCGCTTTCACGTAACGCGTCGCGCTCCACTTTCGGCGTGCCTCCCAATTGATCGCGTTCGGCCGCCGTCAGCGAGAAGCGTTGTGCGAGCGCTTGCGCCGTCTGAAGAGGGGACTCGCGCCGCTTTTGCTCTGGCTCTGGCTCCGGCGACGCAAAAGCCCCTGTCAATCCGCTTGTTTTCAACGAGTGAACGATGGAGGCCATTTGTATGAACAAGGTGATGCAGCCAAGGCCCCGCACGCGATGGAGCGACCCTGCTGCCGTGACAGCAAGTGTTGAATGTTTTCCGGGCCGCGGAAAACATTGTTTTTTCATAACCAAAGTCGAATTGCTGCGCTAGCAGCAGGAACGCGGGATTGCGCGTTTGACGCGCGCGGCGCGAAGCGCCTGCTGCTTCCTGAGCAGCAGGGATTCAGCAGAACTGTCTGCGCAGAGTCATCGCGATCGGGCATGTGGATAGAAGCCGCCGTTCGCTGTGCTCATGAATAAATCTGCATTGCGCTGTGACCGGCCTGCTGACGGCGTCCGCGCCCGGCGCAGGGCGCCGCAGCGATCCGGCGCGTGCGAATGGCATGCTCCTTGCATTTGACGGATGCACAAGGATCACGGTCTTCACCATAAATTACGAAGGATTGCTTATGAGCAAGACGTATAAGGTCGTCGCGGTATCGGGCGGATTGCAGCGGCCGTCACGAACGCTTTCGCTGGCGCGGGCGCTGCTGGACGAACTCGGTAACGCGCTACCGATCGAAGCTCGCATCATCGAGCTGGCCGAGATCGGCGGCGGTCTTTCCAGCGCGCTCGCGCGTGCGCAGGTGAGCGCCGAGCTCGAAAGCCAGCTTCGCGAGATCGAGACGGCCGACGTGCTCGTCGTGGCGAGCCCGGTTTATCGGGCCTCGTATACGGGGCTGTTCAAGCATCTGTTCGACCTCGTTCATGCCGATGCGCTGATCGACGTGCCCGTCCTGCTCGCGGCAACCGGAGGCAGCGAACGCCATGCGCTCGTGATCGATCATCAGCTTCGGCCGCTATTCAGCTTCTTCCAGACGCGCACGCTTCCGGTAGGCGTTTACGCATCCGAAAGCGATTTCAGCGACTACCAGATCGCGACGCCCACCTTGCAGGCCCGGATCGCGCTTGCCGTCAATCGCGCCGTGCCCATCCTTCGCGCGGGCTCGGCCTCTGTCGCGGCGCCGCTGGCCGCCTGAGCCGTACCTGAGCCTTGCCAGAGCATCACCACTTTCCAACAGGGACTACTTTCATGAGCCATCCGACCTCCTCCGACGACGCCGTCAAATTTGCCTACTGGGTTCCCAACGTCAGCGGCGGGCTCGTCGTCAGCACGATCGAGCAACGCACGGACTGGAGCCTCGAGTACAACCAGCGCCTGGCGCAGACGGCCGAGGCCGCCGGTTTCGACTACGCGCTGAGCCAGATCCGCTTTACCGCGGGCTATGGCGCCGAGTATCAGCACGAGTCGGTTTCGTTCAGCCAGGCGCTGTTGCATGCGACGACGAAGCTCAAGGTGCTCGCAGCCATTCTGCCGGGGCCGTGGAATCCGGCCGTCGTGGCCAAGCAACTGGCCACCATCGATCATATTTCCAATGGCCGCATTGCGATCAACGTCGTGAGCGGCTGGTTCAAGGACGAATTCACGGCGATCGGCGAACCGTGGCTCGAGCATGACGAGCGCTACCGGCGCTCGAAGGAATTCATTCAGGCGCTGAAGGGAATCTGGACGCAGGATAACTTCACTTTCCGGGGCGACTTCTACCGCTTCAACAACTACACCTTGAGCCCGAAGCCCGTGCAGAAGCCGCATCCGGAAATCTTCCAGGGCGGCAGCTCGCGCGCCGCGCGTGACAATGCGGCCAGCGTATCGGACTGGTACTTCACGAACGGCAATACGCCGGAGAACCTGAAGGCACAGATCGACGACATCCGCGAAAAAGCCGCGAAGCACCATCACAAGGTGAAGATCGGCGTGAACGCCTTCGTCATTGCCAGGGACACCGAAGAAGAAGCGAAGGCCGTGCTCGACGACATCATCGCCCATGCTCACGTGGAAGCCGTCAATGCGTTCGGTTCCGCGGTGAAGCAGGCCGGTCAGGCCTCGCCCGAGGGCGAGGGCAACTGGGCGAAGTCCACCTTTGAGGACCTCGTTCAGTACAACGATGGTTTCCGCACGAACCTCATCGGCACGCCGCAGCAGATCGCCGAGCGCATCGTGGCGCTCAAGGCGATCGGGGTGGATCTCGTGCTCGCGGGGTTCCTCCATTTTGTCGAGGAGGTCGAATACTTCGGCAAGAAGGTGCTGCCGCTCGTGCGCGAACTGGAAAGCCGCCAGGCGCCCGCATACGCCTGATCGAGACCCGCTGCACCGGGCGCGGGCCGCCCGGTGCGAAGCCAAAACACCCATACATCAACGCGCCAACACGACTCCCCAGGACACATGACATGACGCAAGCGCCTTCCGCCTTGCTCGCACTCGATGGTATTTCGCTCTCGTTCGGGGGCACGAAAGCCATTACCGATCTCAGCTTCGAGGTGGCCACCGGCGAGATTTGTGCCTTGATCGGTCCCAATGGCGCCGGCAAGAGCTCGCTGCTGAACATCATCAACGGTGTCTACCGGCCGCAGCAAGGCACCGTGCATTTCGACGGTCAGGCCTACCGGCAGATGGATCCTTACCGGGCCGCTCATCGGGGCATTGCCCGCACGTTCCAGAATCTCGCGCTGTTCCGGCGCATGAGCGTGTTCGACAACGTGCTCGCCGGTCGCAATCTCCGCCGGCGCAGCACATGGATCGAGCAGACCCTGCAGGTCGGGCGTGCCCGGCGCGACGAACAGGAGCAGCGCAGCCGGGCCGATGCGGTCATCGCGGCGCTCGAACTCGAGCCTTGCCGCGATCGTCAGGCGGGCACGCTCTCGTACGGTCTGCAAAAGCGCGTCGAACTCGCACGCGCCCTCGCGGCCGAGCCGCGCCTGCTGTTGCTCGACGAGCCGATGGCCGGGATGAACGCCGAGGAAAAGCGCGCGATGGCCGGCTATATCGTGCACGCGAGCGAGCACTTCGGGGTGACGGTCGTGCTGATCGAGCACGACATCGGCGTGGTGATGGGCATATCGGACCACGTGGTGGTGCTCGACTACGGCAAGAAGATCGCCGATGGCAGACCGGAGGACGTGCGCACGAATCCCGATGTGCTCGCGGCCTACCTGGGAACGCGACACTAAAGGATATCGGGCCATGCAATTTTTCTTCGAGGTGCTGGTCGGCGGCTTGCTTGCGGGCGTCATGTATTCGCTCGTCGCGCTGAGCTTCGTGCTGATCTACAAGGCATCGGGCATCTTTAACTTCGCCCAGGGCTCGCTCGTGCTGTTCGGCGCGCTGACTTACGTGAGTCTCGTCGAGCGGGGCCTGAGCGCGTGGCTCGCATTCGCGCTCACGCTCGCCGCGCTGGTGTTGATCGCGGTGGCGACGGGGCGGCTCGTGCTTCGGCCGCTCGTGAACCGTCCGCCCATCGTGCTGTTCATGGCGACGCTCGGATTGAGCCTGATTCAGGAAGGGGCCGCGCAACTGATCTGGGGCGCGCAGGTGCACGGGCTCGATATCGGCATCGACGACAAGCCGCTGCATCTGGCCGGCGTGATGGTGAGCCGGCTCGATCTGTTCGCGGCGGCCACGGCGGGTGTGCTCGTGCTCGCCCTCTCGCAACTCGCGAGGTGGTCGCGCTTCGGGCTGGCTTTGCGCGCCATTGCCGACGACCCGCTCGCGGCCTTCGCCGTGGGCATTCGGCTGCCGCGCGTCTGGGCCATCGTCTGGGCGCTGGCCGGCTTCGTCAGTCTGGTCGCGGGCCTGCTGTGGGGTGCGCGTCTCGGTGTGCAGTTCTCGTTGTCGCTGATCGTGCTCAAGGCGCTGCCCGTGCTGATCATCGGCGGATTTTCGTCGATCGGCGGCGCCATCGCGGGTGGCCTGCTGGTCGGCGCCGCGGAGAAGCTGGCCGAAGTCTACGTGGGCGCTATCGTCGGGGACGGCATCGAAAACTGGTTCCCCTATCTGCTGGCGATGCTGTTCCTGCTCGTGCGCCCGGTTGGCCTGTTCGGCGAACGCGCGGTCGAGCGGGTCTGAGGAGAAACGGATGGAATTGACTCGTGAAGAAGTTGCCGCGCCAGGACGCGCGAACGTCGGCCAACTGCTGGCGGCGCTGGCGCTTGCGCTCGTGGTGTTCGTCGGGGTGCCGCTCTGGGCGAACGACTATTGGCTCAACGCTATCCTCGTGCCGTTTCTGATTCTCTCGCTCGCAGGGCTGGGGCTGAACTTCCTGACCGGATTCGCAGGCCAGCTTTCGCTGGGGGCCGCCGCGTTCATGTCGGTCGGCGCCTATGCAACGTACAACCTGCTCGTGCGCGTTCCCGCGCTTCCGCTTGCCGTGGACCTGCTGCTCGGCGGCGCGGTCAGCGCCACGGTGGGCGTCCTGTTCGGCCTGCCGTCGCTGCGGATCAAGGGTTTTTATCTGATCGTCTCCACGCTCGCGGCGCAGTTCTTTGTCGTCTGGCTGTTCACCCGCGTCGCCTGGTTTTCGAATGACGATACTTCAGGGGTTCTGAGCGCTCCGGCGTTGACGATGGGGCCCTGGCGGATCAGCACCCCGGCGTCGCGCTATCTGTTTGTGCTCGGCGTCGCCACGTTGCTCTTCGCCTTCGGCGTGCGTCTCGTGCGCAGCGAACTGGGCCGGTGCTGGATGGCGGTGCGCGACATGGACACTGCCGCGAGCGTGATCGGCATCCCGGTCGGGCGCACCAAGCTGCTGGCGTTCGCGCTGAGCTCGTTCGTGCTCGGCATCGCCGGCGCGCTGTGGGCATTCGCGTATCTGGGCACCGTCGAGCCCGATGGCTTCAATCTGAATCTGTCGTTTCAGATCCTGTTCATCATCATCATCGGCGGCATGGGCAGCATCGGCGGGAATTTTCTCGGCGCGGCGTTTGTCGTGCTGCTGCCGATCCTGCTGTCGAATTCGGCCGGTGCGCTGGGCGCCCTCGGCATCGCGGAAGACCAGTTGCAAAACCTCCAGAAGATCGTGTTCGGAACGCTGATCATCGTGTTTCTCGTCAAGGAACCGGACGGGCTCGCGCGGCTGGTCCAGCTGGCCTGGCAGCGCTGGACCGCGAAAGAGCAGGAGTAGTAGCAAAAATTCATTCGGATGATTTTCAATTTATTCAATAAGGATTGCGAAGCATGAAAGTCGAAAAATTTCGGAAAGCACGCAGCGTATCGACGAAATGGGCGGCGGCGCTGGGCGCGATGGTCGCGATTGCGGGAGCGATGGTTTCGCAGGCACAAGCGGCCGGCGAGCAGTATTTTCCGCTCCAGAGTTATCGCGTGGGGCCCTACGCGGCCGGAGGAAGTGGCTTCTTCGGCGGCTTCATCGACTACATGAAGCTGATCAACGCGCGCGACGGCGGCGTCAACGGCGTGAAGCTCGTCTGGAAGGAGTGCGAGACCGAATATGTCGTGGAGAAAGGTGTCGAATGCTACGAGCGGCTGAAGAACAGCGGGCCGGACTCGGCACCGGCCGCGGCCACCAATCCGTTGTCGGTCGGCATTGCCTACGCGACGCTCGACCGTTCGACCGCCGACAAGCTCCCGCTCATCACGATCAATCACGGCCGCACGGATTCGACGGACGGTGCGGTCTTTCCCTATGTGTTTCCGCTGCAGCTCAATCCGTATAGCGAGGTGTCGGCGATCATCAACTACATCGGGCAGCGCTCGGGCGGGCTCGACAAGCTCAAGGGCAAGAAGATCGTCGTGCTCTACCACGGCTCGCCCTACGGCCGGGAAACGATTCCCGTCGTCGACCTGCTCGCGAAGAAGTATGGCTTCGACGTGACGCAGATCGAGGTGCCGCATCCGGGCAATGAGCAGGGCTCGCAATGGCTGAAGATCCACCAGATCGATCCCGACTGGGTCATCCTGCGCGGCTGGGGCGTCATGAATCCGGTGGCGCTCAAGACCGCGCAGAAGGTCGGCTATCCCGTCGATCACATCATCGGCAATATCTGGAGCAATTCGGAGGAAGACGTGCGCCCGGCCGGGGACGCCGCCAAGGGGTTTGTCGCCATCACGACGCATCCGTCCGGCACCGGCTTCCCGGTCCTTCAAGCGATTAACCAGTATGTGATCAAGCCCGGTAACGGCAACCTCAAGGATGCGTCGCGCTTCGGCACGGTCTATTACAACCTCGGTGTCGTCAATGGCATCCTGAACGTCGAGGCGGTACGCGTCGCGCAACGCAAGTTCGGCAATCAGCCGCTCACGGGCGAGCAGGTGCGCTGGGGCTTCGAGCATCTCGATCTCGACGATGCGCGCCTGAAGCAACTGGGCGCGCTGGGGCTCGTGCAGCCGCTCAAGCTCTCCTGCGAGGATCACGAAGGCGGCGGCGCCGTGCGTTTCCAGCAATGGGACGGGCAGAAGTGGAACGTGATCAGCGGCTGGGTTCAGGCCGATCGGGCCACGCTGCGTCCGCTGATCGAAAAATCGGCGCTCGCCTACGCGAAGGAAAAGGGCATCACGCCGCGCGCATGCAGCAAGGAGCTCTGAGATGAGCGAGGCGCCGATTCTCCAGGTGGACGGGATCGCGGTCACGTACAGCCAGATCATCGCGGCGGTCCATGACGTCTCGCTCACGGTGCCCGCGGGCGGCATCGTCGCGCTGCTCGGCGGCAACGGCGCGGGCAAGACCACGTCGCTCAAGGCGATCTCGAGTCTCGTGCGCGCCGAGCGGGGCGAACTGACCGCCGGCCGTGTCGTGTACCGCGGCGCGGACGTGACGCAGGCGCAACCGTGGACGCTCGTCGAGCGCGGTCTCGTGCAGGTGCTCGAAGGGCGCCGATGCTTCGCTCACCTGAGCGTCGAAGACAACCTGAGGATCGGCTCGTTCGCGCGCAGGCCTGCGCGCGCCGATATCCGCGTGGGGCTCGAACGCGTCTACGGGATTTTTCCGCGCCTCAAGGACCGTCGAAAGACGCTGGCCGGCTATACGTCGGGCGGCGAGCAGCAGATGGTGGCGATCGGGCGCGCGCTGATGGCGCGTCCGTCGCTGGTCCTGCTCGACGAGCCGTCAATGGGCCTCGCGCCGCAGATCGTCGAGGAAATCTTCGAGATCGTGGCGGCGCTCAATCGCGACGAAGGGGTCAGTTTTCTGCTCGCCGAACAGAACGCGACGGTGGCGTTGCGGTATGCGCACTACGGCTATGTGCTGGAAGGGGGGCGCGTCGCCGCGCAAGGCCCGGCGAACGAGCTCGCGGAACGGGATGTTTTACAGGAGGCGTATCTGGGCGGGGCGCCAGGGCGCTATGCGGGGCGGCGGGTTCAGGATGAGCGTGTGGCCGTGGTGTAGTGGGCGGCCATGAGTTCAACGTGTCACTGGAGCGCGTCGGTCGTTCCTCGTCCCGCGTGCTGCTGGAGATGGCGTTCGAGGACGTCGGGATTGCAGGGCTTGGCGAACACCTCGACGCCGAGCGATTCGAGACCGTCGAGCGACTCCCGCGCGAAGCCGGTCAGCAGCGTCACGCTCAGCGCCGGATAGCGTCTGCGGATCTCGGCCGCGAGCCGCACGCCGCTCATCGCCCCTGGCAACTGGACGTCCGAGAGCACCGCATCGATCGACTCCGCGCCGCCTTCGAGAACGGCCAGCGCGGCCTGCGCATCGGTTGCGTGGATCACCGAATGCCCGAGGGCTTCGAACAAGGCGTGCTCGGCATGCGCGACGAGCGGGTCGTCCTCCACCAGCAGCAGGCGCAGTGGACGATGCGTGGCGGCGCGGGCGGTCTCGGGCTCGGCGCGCTTCGGCGCGACCGGTTCGGCGCGCGGAATGTGCAGGCCGAACGTGGTCCCGCAATCGCGCCCGGTCTCCAGTGTCACGAAGCCGCCCGCGCGCTCGCAGAACGCGCGCACCTGCGCGAGCCCGAGACCCGTGCCATGGCCCGCGGGCTTGGTCGTGAAGAACGGCTCGAACGCGCGCGACTCGGTGGCGGTGTCCATGCCGTGGCCGTTATCGCTGAACACGAGGCGAACATAGTCGCCGCCCGGCGCCGCCGGAAGCGGCGCGACGCGCGCGTTGCCCACGCGCAGCGAAACGCGCCCGCCTTCCGGCATGGCGTCGCGAGCGTTGACCGCGAGATTGAGGAGCGCAAGCTCCAGTTCCGCCGCATCGACGCGGATGGGCCACACGTCGGGCTCCACGTGCTGGACGAACCGGATGGAGTCGCCCAGCGCCGAGCGCAGCAGCGGGTAACCCCCCCAAAGACGCAGGTCGACAATGTCCTCGTGGAGCGGCTGCTTGCGTGCCACGCCGAGTAGCCGGCGCGTGAGCGCCCGACCCTTGGCGATCACGCCTTCGACGGACTGGAGGGCCTGCTGCGCGTCGGCGGCCGAATGTGCGCCGCGCGCCGCATGGGCTGCGATCGCCATGAGCACGTTATTGAAGTCGTGCGCGACCATCGCGACCATGTTGCCCAGCGTTTCTAGCCGCTGGCTCTCGGCCCGCGCGCGCTCGTGCGCGGCGAGCGCGAGACGCTGGGCATCGAGTTGGCGCCATGCGGCCTGCTCCCGGCTCAGGCGGCGCAGATACAGCGCGAGCAGCAGCACGATGATGGCCGCGGGTCCCAGCGTCGTGAGCACGAGCCCGATGGACTGGCGCAGCCAGGCCGCGCGCAGCGGCGCGATGGGCCACGCCGCGACCACGTAGGCGTCGTAGGTCCCCACGCGACGGTAGGCGACGATGCGCCCGCGGTCGTCGCCCGGGTCCCGCGCGGGAAGCCGCAGCACGCCTTCGCCGACCCGCTCGCGCAGGGCGCTGACAAGACCGGGAGGCATGGCATGGTCCTTGTCGCTGTCGTCGGGATACCAGACGAGCGGTGCCGCGCCGGCGGTCAGGAGACCCAGTTGCAGCGGGCTATCGGGCGCCCGCAGGTCGCGGAAGAAGTCGCGATAGTAGGCGAGGTTCATCGAGACCGAAACGAAGCCGCCGAAGCCGCCGCGCGCGTTGGTCCACCCTTGCGCGACGTTGAACGTGTGAGCACCCGTCACGCGGCTCACCATCGGCTGCGAAATGTGCAGCAGCGCGGGGGCGTTGCGCACGACGCCGAAGTCCGAGCGATCGGCCACGTTGATCGAGCCGGAGGCGGCGTGGCTCGATACCAGCAACTCGCCGCCGCTGCTGAATATGTTGACCACGAGTATTTGCGGGTAGCCCGCGCCGAGCTGGCGCATCTGGTTGCGGATGGACGCCGACGAATGCAGGATCTGCCGGTCGCTCATGTGCGAGACGTGGCTCACGAGGCGCGGGATCAGCGTGGCGTCGATGTCGAACAGCTTGACCGCCTGCTGCTGGGCGACCCGGGCCGAGCGCACGGCGGCTTCGGTGGCGGTGCGCAGCCGCTCGTTCCAGTTGCCGCGCACTTCGAGGCCGACATAGAGCGTTGGCAGCGCCACCGCCGCGACCATGAGGGCATGGACGACGCGCCGCATGCCGCGAAAATGCGACTCGCGCAGCCGACCGGCTGGCGGGAACGGTTCGTTGGCGGTGGAAGTGTTCATGGGAAGTGCTGCGAAAGCCATGGTGCCGAACCGCCCGACGCGGTCGATATAGCGTGCGGCCAGCAAGTTTTATTCCCGGCGCGCATGCCTCGCGGACATCGGCGCTTTCCCCCGCTGGGTGGCGTATCAGAGACGTTGGCATCGCGCCGCCGCGCGGGCGCGGTAATTGCTACCCTCAGGGCGGTGAAATCCCTGCCATGGCCGTCGCCCGACGCTGCCGACTTCCCGGCAGACCCTTCCGGCAGACCCTCGCGGCAATGCCCGAAATGGCAGAGAATACTCATCCGTCCTGAAACCTGAAGAGCATGAAAGAGAGAGCCACCGTTGTGTGCTGGCAGCGCGAAAGAATTCTCCTCGTGGCGCGAGGACGAATGAGGTGGTCGCTGCCCGGCGGTACGATCCGCCGCGATGAATCGCCGCTGGAGGCGGCCCGGCGTGAGCTCAGTGAGGAGACCACGCTCGACGGTTGGGAACTGGGTTATCTGTTCCAGTTTGGCGGCTTGAACAAACGGCACCATGTATTTTTTCTGATTTTGCCCGACGATGCGCGGCCCGAACCGAACAATGAAATATTGAAATGCCGCTGGTTTCGCCCGCGAAAAGTAAGCGCGCTGATAACCAGTGTGCCGACTCGGGAAATCATCAATATGCTATTTAGCTAGAAGCTGACCGCTGCACTGCGCGATGCAGCGCCGATTGACTGAAGAAGCTTATGTTTATGGGTTATTCGGCCTGTTTCGACGAATAAGGAAATACGGGGAGCGGAAAAGTTATTATTGTTTGCAAATTTAATATCCGGTCGGTTTGCGAACATTTTCACATAGCGTACAGTCGTATTTTTTTTGCGAATTTATTAATAGAATTGACATTCTTCAGGTGTGGCCTATATTGTCCACACCGTGGGATAACGTGTGCAAACGAAACACCGGCGAAACACCAGTGAAACACCAGCGCCGTACCGGCGCGACATCAGCACACGAACCGGTTAGACC
>NZ_CAJMZF010000030.1:0-94773 GCF_905220245.1 Paraburkholderia sp. J63
GCTCAAACCGCCAGTGTGACGCCGTCCACCACTAGCCCATTGTCGGAGCGGTTCCGGAGCGTCCGTCACCACTCGCCCCATCCCGGAGTGACAAAGGGCTCATCCTTCCGGCGGCGCTGCGCGCGCCGTGGGGCATAACCGAAACCCAGCGGGACGCATGCGTATCGATGAACGCATGCGTATTCGCCTGCCAGGCCCCCCTGGTTTCCCATGCAGACCCGACCGCTGCGCGCGTAGCGGGCAGCGGGATGAATGACTCCTTTGTCACTGAGTGGAATGGTGCGAGATGGCAGACGCGCCTATACCATTCCCCCTGAACGGCAGTTTGCGGACTTCGTCACACTGGCGGTGTGAGCGGCTTTCTTTGCCTACTTTCTTTGCCGCCGCAAAGAAAGTAGGTGCCGCCCCGCACAGGGGCAACCCTGGCAGACCGCCGCGAAAACAAGGAAACGCGAAGAAGAAAGCGCGAAGAGGAAAACGCGCAATACCCGCACCAATAAACCCCACCCGCACCGCCGCGGTGCACAACCCCAACCCCAAACACCAATGAGCACCCATCAAACCGGAACCCCAAACCACCGTGTCGTTTTTGCATAAGCACTTGTCGTAAATAGCCATCCCGGCAGGGTTTTTTCTGGCAACTATGTAGCTACACAGAGACACAGCGCGGGCTGGCGCCTGCATGACGAGGAGATGGAGTCGATGAAATCCCCAAAGATCGTAGTCGATGGACTATGCAAGGTTTTCGGGCCCAATCCGAAAGTGGCGCGCGAGCTGCTTTCGAGCGGCGCCACCAAGGACGAAATGTTCGCGAAGACCGGTTATGTGCTTGGCGTGAATAACGCCTCGTTCTCGGTGAACGAAGGCGAGATTTTCGTGCTGATGGGGCTCTCGGGCTCCGGCAAGTCCACGCTCATTCGCCTCATCAATCGTCTCGTCGAGCCCACCGCGGGCAAGGTCGTGATCGACGGCCGCGATATCGCGGCCGTGAAAAAGCGCGAGCTGGTTTCGCTGCGCCGCACCGACATGAGCATGGTGTTCCAGTCGTTCGCGCTCATGCCCCAGCGCACGGTGCTCGCGAACGCGGCCTTCGGCCTCGAAGTGGCCGGCGTCGGGCGCAAGGAGCGCGAGCAGCGCGCGCTCACCGTGCTCGAGCAGGTCGGTCTCGCGCAGTTCGCGCACAAGCTGCCCGCCGAGCTCTCGGGCGGCATGCAGCAGCGCGTGGGCCTCGCGCGCGCGCTTTCGGTGAACCCGTCGCTGATGATCATGGACGAGGCGTTCTCGGCGCTCGATCCGCTCAAGCGCAAGGAAATGCAGAACGTGTTGCTGCAACTGCAAAAGGAGCAGCGCCGCACGATCATGTTCGTTTCGCACGACCTGGAAGAGGCGCTGCGCATCGGCACCCGCATCGCCATCATGGAAGGCGGCCGCATCGTGCAGATCGGCACTCCCCAGGAAATCATCAGTAATCCTGCCGATGACTACGTGCGCGCGTTCTTCGACAGCGTGGACACGAGCCGCTATCTCACCGCCGGCGATCTGATGCAGCGCGAAGCGGTGCCGCTCATCCGCACGCTGGACAAGACGAGCGTGGCCGCGTCGCTCAACGGCAGCAACGAATATGCGTTCGTGCTCGACGCGCAGCGCCGCATCAGCGGTTTCGTCACGCGCGATGCGATCGGCGTGGAGAAGCCCTCGCTGCGCCAGGTCGAATGCATTTCGCGCGCGGCGCCGCTCGATCAGGTCGTCTCGCGCGTGTGCGCGACCAACACAGCATTGCCCGTGGTCGACGATGAAGGCCGCTACTGCGGCTCCATCGATCAGGCCGCTGTCCTCAAGGTCATTACGCGCAACAGGGGTGCCCATGTCTGAGATCATTCCACTCGGCCAATGGGTCGATCAGTCGGTTCATTATCTGCTCGACCATGACGCCAATACGTTCGACGCCATCGGCAGGGGCATCGAAAGCTTTGCGAGGCTCATCGAGCACGGTCTGCAGATCGTTCCCATGTGGGCGATGATGGCGTTCTTCATCGCGCTCGGGCTCTGGCGCGTGGGCTGGCGCTTCGCGATCTTCGCCACGGCTTCGCTGCTGCTCATCTACGCAACCGGCTTCTGGGATCAGATGATCGTCACGCTGGGGCTCACGCTTTCGTCGACGCTCATCAGCCTGGTGCTCGGCATTCCGCTCGGCATCTGGACCGCGAAGAACAAGCTCGTGCAGACCATCGTGCGGCCGATTCTCGACCTGATGCAGACGATGCCGGCCTTCGTCTACCTGATTCCGGCCGCGATGCTGTTCGGTCTCGGCCGCGTGCCCGGCATTCTCTCGACGGTGATCTTCGCGATGCCGCCCGCCGTGCGTCTCACGAGCCTCGGCATCAAGCACGTGAACCGCGAGATCGTCGAAGCGGGGCAGGCCTTCGGCTGCACGCCGTGGCAACTGCTCTACAAGGTGCAGTTCCCCAACGCGCTGCCGTCGATCATGCAGGGCGTGAACCAGACGATCATGATGGCGCTGTCGATGGTGATCATTGCCTCGATGGTGGGCGCGGGCGGCCTCGGCAACGACGTGCTCGCGAGCATCCAGCGTCTCGACATCGGCCTCGGTTTCGAGAGCGGGCTTTCGGTGGTGCTGCTCGCGATCATTCTCGACCGCATTACCGAGAGCTTCGGCCGCGCGCCCGGTGCCGCCAGGGCGCCACTGTTCTCGGGCGTGAAGCAATTGTTTCGTCCGCGCGCGGTAGTCGCGCAGGCCTGAGTGGGCCTGAGCGCCAGGGCGCTTGCGGTAATCGCCGTTGTCTTACCGGGTGGACCGGCCCGCGCGAGCGGGCCGGTTCTTCATGATCAGTCTGTGCAGGTTTGTCTCCATCGAGGCGCAATGTGACGTCCGGCATCGCCGTGGCCGCCGAACAACCCAGGACGGCTTCTTCGTTACAGCATTTCGGGTTCCTGACTTTGCCGAACTTTTCGATGATCGCGTTTTCGAGCGCCGTCGAAGTTCTGCGTATGGCCAACTATGTCGGGCGCGGCGAGCTTTATCGCTGGTCCGTCTATACGCTCGACGGCGCGCCCGCACGCGCGAGCAACGGGATATCGGTGCGGCCGGCCCAGGCGCCGGACCCCGCCGATCTGCCCGACGTGATGATCGTCTGCGGCGGCATCCGCATTCAGGAAGCCGTGGACGAGAACGTGCGCGCCGCGCTGCACGGCTTCGCGGAGCAGGGCATTCCGCTCGGCGGCATCTGCACGGGCGCCTACGCGCTGATGGCGAGCGGGCTGCTCGACGGCTACCGGTGCGTGGTGCATTGGGAGAATCTTTCAGCGTTGCACGAGGCCTTTCCACACGTGCAATTCGCCGACGAGCTGTTCGTGGTCGATCGCGACCGGCTCACCTGCACGGGCGGCACGGCGCCGCTCGATCTGATGCTCGATCTCGTGGGCGCGCGCTTCGGCCATCAGCTTGCGGCCAAGGTCTCGGAGCAGTTCATTCTCGAACGTATTCGCGGCGCGACCGATCTGCAGCCGATTCCCGTCGATGCGCGCGTGGGCTTCTCGCGCGCGGAGCTGGTCGAGGTCGTGCGGCTGATGGAGGCCAATATTCGCGAGCCGCTTTCGCTCGAAGAACTCGCGCGGCTCGTGCGGCTTTCGCAGCGGCATCTGCAGCGCATGTTCAAGGCTTATCTGAACGTCTCGCCCACGCACTATTACCTCACGCTGCGTTTGAAGCGGGCGCGCGAGCTATTGCGCACGACCGATGCGTCGATCGCGCGTGTGACGGCCGTCTGCGGGTTCAATTCGCCGTGCCATTTCAGCAAGGCGTATCGCGTGCAGTTCGGTCATGCGCCGAGCCACGAGCGGCGCGGGGTCGAGTGAGGTGAGGGGCGCGCCGCGTTGCCCGGCGCGGCGGCGAATCAATGGAGCGAAGACGAGCCGGGCGCGTTCGCGTCGGCCACCACGATCGGGTCGGTGCGAAAGAACGCGTCGAGGTCGGCCATCTGCGCGCTGTCCTGTCCAACTCGCTGGCCACCGCGTTGCCCGCTGCGCTGCTCGCGGAACATGATCGGCGGCACGCCGAACTGCTTGCGGAATTCGCGTCCGAGATGCGAGGCGTCCGCGAAGCCGCAGCTCGACGCAATATCGGCCACGGTGCGATCCGAGCTCGTGAGCAGCCATGCGGCCGTGCGCAGGCGCAGCACGTTGGCAAACGCGCGCGGGCTCTTGCCCGTCTCGGCCTTGAAAAGCCGTTCGAGCTGGCGCGGCGAGAGATTGAGCTTGCAGGCGAGCTCTTCGAGCGGGATGTTGCGCCCGACCTGCTGCTCCATCAGCAGGATCGCGCGCTTGACCTTCGGATGCGTCGCGGGCTCCAGACCCGGCGGATGCGGCTGGGGCGCGTTGCCCTTCTGCATCTCGCCAACCAGCAGGATGCGCAGCGCCTTTTGCACGGTCGCGTGATCGAAGTGGCGCAGCAGGATCGCGGCGGCCACGTCGATCGACGCGCGCCCGCCCGAGCAGGTGATGCGGCGGCGGTCGATCACGAAGAGCCGGTCGGCGATGAGCGCATCGGCATTCACGGTGGGAAAGCGCTCGATGAAGTCCCAGTAGTGGAACCAGCTCACGCAGATGCGGTGCTCGTCGAGCACGCCCGCGCGCATCATCGCGAACACGCCGGTGCAGATGCCCACGACCGTGGTGCTGCCGGCCGCCGCGCGGCGGATATGGCGCAGCGTTTCCTCGCTCGCCTGCGGACCGGAATGCAGCAGGCCGCCCACGACCACGAGGTAGTCGACGGGCTCGGCATTCTCGAAGGTCTCCCACGGCGTGACCTGGATCCCGCAACTCGCGCGCACCGGCGCGAGCGTCTCGCCGATCACGCGCCACGAGCAGCGCACGGGCTTGCTGTAGTCGCCGTCGTCGGCCGAGAGGCGCAGCATGTCCACGAAGCCCGAGAAAGCGGTGAGCGTGAAATTGGGCAGCAGCACGATGCCGAAGCGGATGCGCTCCGCGGGCTGGGCGTCGGGCGAGGGGACGATCGGTAGCGGGTCGGACATGGGGCGGGTGGCTCAGGAAAACCCATGCGCGAGGCGTAGCGCAAGCGCATGCGGACACCATCCGCGGCGCGCGCAAAACCATGCGCAAACCGCGGCGATGCAGTCCGCTCAAGCGTCGCCGATCCGGCATGCCGGTACTTGTGCTTATGCGTCAGCTATCTGCGTCAAAGCGAAATTTGGGGGCCATGCGCGGCGCGTGGCGACGGCATTCCGCGGCCACGGCGCATTTGTTCTATCGGCCCGGCGCCGCGTTGGCGACACTCGGCGGGGCGTAGCGTCGAGTGGCGCGCGCCGGCCGAAGCAGGCCGATTCAAGTTGATTCAAGCCGATCCACGCGAAAAGGTCCCTAACCGTGCCGCACGTGCCGCGCACCAAAACCGTCGAGCTCAACCAGCGCGCCAGTCATGGCGACGCCGCCGCCGCGCTCGCGCTGCTCGAACAGAGCATGGCGCGCGGGCACGAGCGCATCGGCTTGCTGCGCTATCTGCGCGCGCGGTGCCTTGGCGCCGCGCTCGAACGGCGTCATCACGACTATGCGCAGCGCGTGACGGGCAAGCTGAGCGAGACGGCGCTGGCGGGCCTCGCGCAGGAGGCGCAGCGCCGTCATCGCGGTTGAGCCTTAGAGCACCACCGTGCGGCCGTCGTTGATGAATACGCGGCGTTCCAGGAACGCTTTCACGGCGCGCCCGAGCGTCACGCATTCGACGTCGCGGCCCACGGCGAGCAGCCGCTCGGGATCGCACGTGTGATCGACGCGCTGCACTTCCTGCTCGATGATCGGGCCTTCGTCGAGATCGTCGGTGACGAAGTGCGCCGTCGCGCCAATGAGCTTCACGCCGCGCACGTGCGCCTGATGGTAGGGGCGCGCGCCCTTGAAGCCGGGCAGGAACGAATGATGGATGTTGATCGCGCGGCCGGCGAGGCGCTTGCTCGTCTCGTCGGAAAGAATCTGCATGTAGCGCGCGAGCACGAGCAGTTCGGAGCCGGTCGACTCGAACAGGTCGAGGATCGCGGCTTCCTGCTGCGGGCGCGTTTCCGGCGTGACCGGCAGATGGCGGAACGGCAGGCCGTGCTGGCGCGCGAGCGGCTCGAAATCGGCATGGTTCGAGGCGATGGCCGCAATGTCCATCTGCAGCTCGCCCATGCGCCAGCGGAACAGCAGGTCGGCAAGGCAGTGCTCGAGCTTCGAAACGAGGATCAGCACCTTGGGCCGTACTTGCAGGTCGTGGATCGCCCACGTCATCTCGTGCGTGCGCGCCGTGGGCTCGAATTCCTTGCGCAGGCTCGCGAGGTCGAGCTCGCCGAGCGCATCGTTGGCACCCCTGATTACTTCGTGAAAGACGCAGCGCAGGAAAAAGCGCGAGCTGATGTCGTCGTCGAAAACGGTCAGCTCGTCGATATAGCAATGATGGCCGTCCAGAAAGCTGGCGACGGCGGCCACCTGTCCGGCGGCGCTCGGGCAGGACAGGGTCAGGACGTACTGGTGTGAGCGAACGTCGATGGACATACGAGAGTCTCCAGGTGTCGTAAAGCGCCCCGGGCGGCGTGTTTTTCGCGCTTCGGGGCGATGCCTGGAGTAAGCCATTTCTTGGCGCGCGGCACATAGAACGCACGCGCTATGTTGCGGGTATGGAAACGCCAACCGCTTGGGCGGGCGGGGCGCCGCTGGTGCTAGCGCGGCAAGTGCTGCAAGCGCTGCAAGTGCGCTATGCGAACGCTTATGGCGCGAGCACGCGCACGTCGATGCGCGCGAGGCGCTTGACGTGGCGCGGCGCGGGCACGAGGTCCCCGCCCGAGAACAGCACGGGCGCGCCGTCTTCCTCGGTGAGCGGCGCGCCGCCGCATGCGTAGGCCACCATCACCTGCTGGCCCACCGGCGTGTTGAACAGCTCGTGCCACGTGAAGGGAACGGCATAGCCGTCGTGGCCGATCGCCATGAAGATCATGCGCTTGAAGTCACCGTGCGCTTCGCAGCGCAGGCCCGCATCGCCGATCAGGTCGGTGAGCAGGACGCCGCGGTAGGGCTCGACGGTGCGAATGAAGCGCTGCGTGGTGTAGCAGCGCAGATCGAACGGCGCGGTGGTCGTGGCCGGATATGCGCGCAACGCGTCGAGCGAGAGCGCCATCGGACGCAGCACGCTGCCCGTGAGCAGCAGGACGCCGGGACGATGCGGGGTGTCGGCGGCGGGGGCCGTGGGGCGTGCGGCGAGTTCGGTGAGCGGTGCGAGGTCCATCGTCGGGTCTCCGGGCCGGGAGCCGGCCTGCTGGCGGATCGGCCGGTTCGGGCAGATCAATAAGCCGTGGATCGATATGATCGCACGTATATTACGGTAAGAGACCCGGGTTTTCCCATGCGCGGTAAATCATGGCGATCATCCCGTTGCGGTTATTGGACCATGTCCGGCGCGATATATCGAATATATGTTAAACCATTGTTCTATTTGAAAAATTAATCTGTTCGTTGTCTAATTATTGGCGCCGGATCTGCCGGGTCCGAAGAACGCCCGCGCGCCGGTCAGGGCGGCGTGCTTCACGACGTACCCACGCTGCGCGCCTCGCCCCGTGCTTCACTCCGCGCTATCGCCGCGCGCCCTGTGCTGGGCCGCGAGTTTGTCCTGCTGCGAGGGCGGCACGGGATCGTAGTGGCTCAACTGGATGCTGTAATTGCCGTGCCCGCCCGCGAGCGAATTCAGGCGCGACTGGTAGTCGTTGAGCTCGGCGAGCGGCACCTTGCCCGCAATCACCATGGCGTTGCCGCTCACCGTGCGCGTGCCTTGCACCTGGCCGCGCCGCGAGGAAAGATCGCCGATGATGTCGCCCATCGCCGCCTCGGGCGTCATCACCTCGATGTCGACGATCGGTTCGAGCACGATGGGCTGCGCCTTGAGCACCGCATCGATGAAGGCCTTGCGCCCCGCCGTGACGAACGCCACCTCCTTCGAATCGACCGGATGACTCTTGCCGTCGAACACGGTCACGCGCACGTCCTGCATCGGGAAGCCCGCGAGCGGCCCGCTTTCGATCACCTGCTGAATGCCTTTTTCCACGGCCGGAATGAATTGCGAGGGAATGGCGCCGCCCTTGACCGCATCGACGAATTCGAACCCCGCGCCGCGCGGCAGCGGCTCCACGCGCAGCATGACCTCGCCGAACTGGCCGGCGCCGCCCGTCTGCTTCTTGTGGCGGCAATGCCCCTCGGCCTTGCCGCCGATGGTCTCGCGCCACGCGATGGTGGGCGGCCGCGTGATGACTTCGAGCTTGTGCTGCTCGGTGAGCCGCTCGAGCATGTAGCGCAGATGCAATTCGCCGAGACCATGTACGACGGTCTCGTTGGTGCCCACGGGATGCTCGATCAGCAGACAGGGATCTTCGGCGGCGAGCTTTTGCAGCACCTCCCAGAGGCGCTGCTCGTGGCCGCGCCGCGCCGGTTCGATGGCAAGGCCATAGATCGGATTGGGGAACTCGCAGGGCGTGAGATGGATGTCGCCGTCCTCGGGGGCGTCGTGCAGCACGTCGTCGAAGCTGATGTCGTCGGCTTTGGCGACCGCGCAGATATGGCCGGGGCCGGCGCGCTGGATCTCCGTGTGATCCTTGCCTTGCAGCATCAAGAGATGCGCGACCTTGAACGGCTGGCGGCCGTTGCCGATATAGAGCTGGCTGTCGCGCGAGACCGTGCCCTGATGGATGCGGAACACGGCCACCTTGCCGATGTACGGGTCCACCACGATCTTGAACACATGCGCGAGCACATGCTTGGCGGGGTCGGGCTCCGCGCGCGCAGGCGTGGTCTTGCCGCCGGTCTCGCCGCTGGTTTCTGCGCTGGTCTCGCGATAGAACAGCGGCGGGTTGCCCTCGGTGACGTTGGGCAGGAGCCGCACGAACACGTCGAGCAACTGCGCAATGCCGGCGCCCGTGGCCGCCGAGGTGAAGCACACGGGCACCAGATGCCCTTCGCGCAGCGCGCGCTCGAAGGGCTCGTGAAGCTGCTCCGGGCGGATGGCCTCGCCTTGCTCCAGATACAGCTCCATTAATTCGGGGTCCAATTCAATGACCTGGTCGACGAGCGCATTGTGCGCCGCCTCCACCGAATAAAAATCCGCCTCGCCGGCGGGATTGAAGAAGCAGTCCACCACGTCGCTGCCGCCTTTGGCGGGCAGATTGATGGGCAGGCACTGCTTGCCGAAGCGCTCCTGGATTTGCGCGAGCAGGCCCGGAAGATCGACCTTTTCGCCGTCGATGCCGTTCACGACGATCATGCGGCACAGCTTGCGCTGCTGCGCCCAGCTCATCATGCGGCTCGTGGTCATTTCGATGCCGGTGCGCGCGTCGATCACGATGGCCGCCGTCTCCACGGCTTCGAGCGCGCTGATCGCCATGCCCGCGAAGTCGGGATAGCCCGGCGTATCGAGCAGATAAATGCGCGTGTCCTGGTAGTCGAGATGGGCGACCGCGGAACTGAGCGAGTGATGGTACTTGCGCTCGAGCGGGTCGAAATCGCACAGCGCGGTGCCGCGGCTCACGCTGCCCGGCGCGTGCAGCGCGCCGCCCTGATGCAGCAGCGCTTCAGCGAGCGAGGTCTTGCCGCAGCCGGCGTGGCCGACGAGCGCGACTGTGCGGATGGCTTCGGGGCTGTAATCCATTTGTCGATCCATTGTTGTACAGATTCATCCGGTGAGACCCACAAGCATTTATAGATTCCACTGTGTAATCAACAGGTTGTCAACACGATTAGCCTGATTTGATCCATTTTAATCCGACTGCTGCCAGGTATCGGATGGCGGGCTGGATGGGTCAAAACCTCGAGGAAATATTCTATGCCCATGCTTGGCGACCGTGCGCTGCGTAATGAGGCTGAAATCGTCCATCCTGCATTCCATTGCCAGAGGAAGGGTCTCGACCAGCCCATGCTCGGCGTAGTAATGCGCGACGTCTTCTGCGAGGACGGCAATCATGTCGCTTTTCTCGACTGCGCGCGTGATGAAGAGAAGGGCTGCGGTTTCCACCACGTTAGCTGGCGGCGCAAGGCTGTCACGGCCGCCGAATTCGAGGCGACCTGCAAACGCCTCGAATTGATGCGGGGCGTTCGGGAATTCCTGTGATTGCCGCGACGGCCCGAGCCATGTGGTGAAGCGCTCCAGGTGTTCGGTGCTCAGGCGCTGCACCGAATGCTCGATAAGCAGACCGTATGCACTGTCCGATGGACGGTTCAAATGTCGTGCGGGCAGGAATCGCGAGGTCGTTTTGGGCGGTCCATCGAATGACAGGTGAAGGCGGGAGGCTTGCAAGTCGATGCAGGTGCGCGCATCTTGCCAAGCGTTGTTCGACCCATTCTGGCGGCGTTCAGTGGCGCGACGCACGCTCGCCAAATCGCGGCACATCCGATCGCGGCTCCGGCGCCGCCGGCTCATCCGGTTGACGTTGTTCGGAAGCTTCGCGATCGAGGCGCCGGCTGTCCATCGTCGTTTGCCGTTCCCTCGTGATCATTCGGCGTAGCTTGGACTTGATCATGGTCCTTCTCCTTGTCGTTGGTCTGGACAATGTCAGGGTACAGGGGCAAACCCCGGGCGCGCAATCCCGTTGCAAAGGTTCATTGCGAGCACTGCTGGAATCCGGGCCCGGAACCTCGGCCTATACGCTGGCGTAGTCGAAGCCGCGCGTCGGCATCGCCGGCACGTTTACCGATTTCGTGCTCGCGACCGGCGTCGTGAAGGCCAGGATCACGGCTGGATATTGCGTGACGATCTACGCGAACGGGCGGCAGCCGCATGGCGCGCTCGCAGGCCAATGGCGGCGATGACGTGCCGTCCACTGGGGACCCGCGCTCGACAGGCTCGACCACGCTTGCGCAATCGGATCAGCCCGGGAACCCGGCCACCGGTGCGCCGGCCCGGACAGTTCACTCTTCAGCCATGACAGGCTTTCCCGCAAGCCTGCGCGCGATGCGCGGCGAAACCTTTCCTCCCGTCAACACAGTAAGTCCCCAGACCCGGCATGAACGTAACGGAGGCAATCATGAACGACAGCACTGAACCGGCTAACCTTCCATCGCGTCCATCGCGCGCCGATGTCGCCGCCCGCGAGGGTGCGGAAACGGCGAAGCACGTCACCCGCATCGCGCCCGCGGTCGACGTGTTCGAGGACAGCCGCGGCATCACGCTGTACGCAGACCTGCCAGGCGTGCCGCGCGAAAATCTCGACGTGCGTGGGCAGGACGGCAGCCTCAACATCGAGGCGGAGGCGCTCATTCCTGCGCCATCCGGGCTGCGTCTGCAGCACAGTGAAGTGCGCCATCCGCGCTTCTGGCGCGCCTTCACGCTCAGCCCGGACTTCGATGTCTCGCGCATCGACGCACAACTGCCGACGGGGTGCTCAAGCTGACGATCCCGCGCCGCGAGGAGGCGAAGCCGAGACGTATCCAGGTGAACGTTGAATAGACAGGCAGGGGGTAGGGACGGACTTGCGGCGCGGCGTGCGGGATCCGCGCCGCTTCACCCGCCACGTGGAGGCAATCATGGACGACCCATGAAGCGAAAGCTGGAAGGGCTTCACGATCGAGACGCTCGTGTTTCCGGTACGACACTGCGCGTTGCCCGGGCTGGGCGTGCAGACGTACGTGGCCGCATGACGGTGTCCTCGGCGCGCTCCATCCGGACGGCGCGTCGCGCCGGACCGGAAGGCGCGCTGCCTCGTTCCAAAAATGGAACGACAGCGACTATTTCTTCCCTTATCGCCAGAATCCACAAAACTTAAAGTGCTCCCCAGACCGGTGCTTGCGCGTCTCACCGCAGACGATGCAGCAGGCGCGTGGGTGACGCGGCAGGCCGTTCGGGCCTCGCCGGACGATCGTGAACTACGGGAGGACTGGATCGGTTGGGGTTGGCCGAAACGACCGTCGTGCTCTATTCGTCGGACCATGGCGACAACCTGGGCGCACGCGGGCTCTGGAACAAATCGACGCTATATCGCGAGTCGACCGGCATCCCCATGATCGTCGCCGGGCCTGGCGTGCCAGCAGGCACGAGGCGGCTGACCAACGTGGGGCTCGTGGACATTTATCCTGCTGCGCTGGATGCGGTGGGGCTTGCGCCAGTGGAGGAAGAGAGGGCACTGCCGGGCAAATCGCTGATCGAGATGGCCAACGAAGCGGATGATTTCGAGCGCCTCGGATTCAGCGAATATCACGCGGTGGGGGCGGACGGCGCCGCTTATAGGCTGACCTGTGGACGCTACAAGTATCACCATTACGTGAATTATCAAGCCGAGTTGTTCGATATCGTTGACGCCCCGGAAGAGACGACAAACCTCGCACAATGCGGCGAATATCGAGCCGTGATCGACCGATTCGAAGCGCGATTGAAATCGCTTGTCGATCCTGAATGGGTCGATGCGCGTGCAAGGTGTGACCAGCGGGACCTTATCGGCCCCGTGCAAGCGACAGTTTCTCCAGCAGCACTTCAGCGTTTACCGGCTTGGGCAGGTGGTCGTCAAAGCCCGCGGCGATCGCGGCGTCCCGATCCTGCAGCGAGGCCAGACCGGTGAGGGCAAGCGCGTAGATGCGCCGCCGGGCGCCTTCGCGATCGCGAATACCGCGCAGCAGGTCATGGCCGTCGGCGCCGGGCATCGCAAGATCGCTCACCAGAATGTCGAACGAGCCAGCGGTGAGGCAGGCCAGCGCCTCTTTGGCGCCGGAGGCCGTTTGCACCTGCGCCCCGAGGCTGCGCAGCAGGTACGCCAGGGCTTCCTGCGCCTGCGTGTCGTCGTCGACCAGCAGTACAGACAAGCCATCCAGATGCACCGACTCGTTTGACGCGCGTGCAACCGGCTCATGCTCGGCCACCGCAGCCTGCACCAGGGGCAGGCGCACCGTGAGCCTCGTGCCGCGGCCTTCGCCTTCACTGCTTGCCACCGCCGTGCCGCCGTGCGCCACGACGAGGTGCTTGACGATTGACAGACCCAAGCCGAGCCCGCCGTACTCGCGCGTGCGGCCCGTGTCGGCCTGCATGAAACGGTCGAACAGATGCGGCAGCAGCTCGGGCTTGACGCCAATGCCGTTGTCTGTGACCGAGAGTTCAATCAGCGTTCCCAGACGCGTCAACGCGACCTCGACGCGGCCGCCTTGCGGCGTGAACTTCAAGGCATTGCCGATCAGGTTGGATGCGACCTGCTGCAGCCGGCGCACGTCGCCGCTGACGACGGCCTGGCCCTGCAGGCCGGAGGTGGCCAGAGTGATATCTTTCCTGGCCGCTACTGGCCGGTTGCTTTCCACCACGGTACGCACGGCCGCCGCGAAGTCGAGCGGCTTCGCGTCGAGCGAGAAGCGGCCCGAGGAAATCCGGGAGACGTCCAGCAGGTCATCGATCAGTTCAGCCTGCAACTGGCAGTGGCGCAGGATGGTTTTCACCGCGTGCCGACCCGTTTTCTCGTCGGCGTGCAGGCCGCGCTCGCTTGCGGTCATGAGCACGGCCGCCCAGCTGGAGATCACGTTCAGCGGCGCGCGCAGCTCGTGCGAAACGAGCCCGAGGAAGTTGTCCTTGGCCGTGTTGGCGCGCTCGGCGTCGCGCCGGGCCACTTGCGCCGTGCTGACGGCACGCTTGAGCTCGTCGATGTCCTGGAAGGCGAGCACTGCACCGTCGATGCGGTCGTCGGCGGTCCGGTAGGCACGCACGTTGACCAGCCACCAGCGGTCCTTGCTGTCCTTGTACTCGTGCTCCACATCTGCCAGTCCCTGGACGGCGGACTGCACAACGCGCTCGAGGTCGGCGGCCGAGAAGAGGTGGTTCATTGGCGCCATCGGCTGCCCGACGCTGTCGTCGGGCAAGCCGAACAGCGCCTGGGCCTGCGGCGAAAAATGACGCAGGCGCAGCTGCCTGTCCAGCAGCACGACCGGCAACGGGATGCCTTCGACCAGGTTGCTCAAGTCATCGTTGGCCCGATCGAGCTGCTGATTGCGCGCCTTGAGCTCGTCGTTCAATGAGCCCAGCTCCTGGTTGGCCGACTCCAGCTCCTGCTTGGCGAGCAGCAATTCCTCATTGGCGCTCTGCAGCTCTTCGTTGGTGCTGAGCATTTCCTCATTGGCGGTGCGTAGCTCCTCGTTGGCCGATTCGAATTCGGCAACCACCGTCTTGAGCTGTGCCTGTGCCGCCTCCAGTTCGTCGGACAGCGTAGTGACGGTGCGCTCGAGTTCCTGGACCCGACTGTGGGGCGAGCCCGCGTTCGAGCTCTGCTCCGCGTGCGCTTCGTCGTGCGTTTGGTCGTGCGCTTCGTCGGACGCGCGCCGCAGGGTGACGAGGAAATGGGGTACCAGATCGTCGGCGGTTAGCGGCAGCACTTCCAGCGCGAAGCGCTTGTCGCCGAGCGCTACGCGCTCGCGCCGCACAGGCTGGTTTGTCCGCTTCGCTTCGATCAGCGCGGTACGCACCGTCACGTTCAGTTCGGGCTGCAACAGGCGCGGCAGCGCTAGCGAGGCTTCACCACTGGCCGGCGCGACAAAGCCCGACACGTCGCCGCGAAAGTGCACGACGTCGCCTTTTTCGTCGACCACGAAGCCGGGCGGCACATAGCGCTCCAGCGCGGCGCGATTGGCAGCCTCGATGACCGGGTCGACCGGCTGCGTGCGGCGCGCCGGCGGTGTGCCGCCCTGGCTGGCCCATGGCCGTAATGCATCGATGGGGAAGGTCGCCTGCTGCCGCTTGGTGGCCGGCACCTTGCGATACAGGTGCGGGGCGCCGGCGTGCTCGAAGCCGTCGGTTCCCGAGGTTGCCTCGGCGCGACCCAGCAGCACAAAGCCGTCGGAGCGGCAGGCGTAGTGCAGCACCTCGAGCACATGCTGCTGCGCTTCCTTGCGCAGATAGATCAGGAGGTTGCGGCAGCTGATCAGTCCCATGCCGGAGAACGGCGCGTGGGTCAGCACGTTGTGCCGCGCGAACACGCACATATCGCGAATTGACTTGCGCACGACATAGCCGCCGGAGGTGGCGGCGAAGGTGCTGTCGCGAAACGCCTCCGGCACGTCGTCGACCGCGGCGAAGCCATAGCGGCCAGCGCGCGCAATCTCGATCGACGCCTCGTTGATGTCGGTACCGAAGATCTGCACACGGCGACGCGGTGCCTCGCGGTCGAGCGCCTCCCTTAGCAGCGTGGCGATGGTGTAGACCTCCTCGCCTGTCGAGCAGGCCGGCACCCATACGCGGATCGGGTCGTGTTTCAGTTCCAGAAGGGCGGGAATCACCGACTGGCGCAACACGTTGACAAACTCGGCATCGCGGAAGAAGGCGGTGACGCCAATCAGGATGTCGTCGCGCAGCGCCTCGGCTTCGCGCGCATCGCCGCGCAGCAATTGCAGGTAGCCGCTCACGTCGCGGTCTTTCTGCAGCAGCACGCGGCGCAAGAACCGCCGGCGCAGGTTCACATCCTTGACGTAGCCGAGATTGATGCCGGTCTTTTGCTGCACCAGGGTGAGCGCAGTACCGAGCGCGTCGGCGTCGCCCGTCTGCGCATCGGGCGCCTCGTCGCGCCGCGCCGGGTCGCCGAAGCGCTGGACCAGACACTGGGCGATGTCTTCCGGCGGTAACACCTCGTCGACCAGGCCGGTGTCGATCGCCGCAGTGGGCATGCCTGGTTGGCTGGCCGTCTGCGGCTGCTGGGCAACGACGAGTCCACCCGAGGCCTTGAGATCGACCAGGCCGCCGGCGCCATCCTGACCGGTGCCGGAAAGGATGACCGCCGCGCCGCTCACGTCCGGATCCTGCGCGAGGGAGGCCAGGCAGGCGTCGATCGGCAGATTCAGCCCGGCCTGCCGGCGCGTGAGCCGGAAATGGCCGTCCAGCGCGATCACGCCGGCGTTCTCGGGCAGCACATAAATCCGGTCGTGCTCGATCTTGCGCAGGTGGACGAGTTTTTCGACGGGCATGCGCGAATCCGACTGCAGGATGTCGGCTAGCCGGCTTTCCTCGCTCGGGTCGAGGTGTGTAATGACGAGCACGGCGAAGGCGGGATCGCCTGGCAGCGCGGCGACGATCGTGCGAAGCGCATTCAGGCTGCCCGCCGATCCTCCCAGCACGACCACCCGCAACAACTCTGAAGGCATCGACCCCAAGGCCGCACTCCTGCTTGTTCTGGTAACGTGGATAGCAGTCTATCCCGGCGCTGTATGCACATCAACCGGCAGGCCAAGCAATCCTTATGCCGATGCGAGGGGTGGGTGGCGTGCCAATACACCGTATCTCCCGGATGGCCCGCAACTTTCTGTGTTTGCGGGAAACCCGAAGCTGGCAGCCACAGCACGAAAAAAGCCCTCACGGGGGAGGGCGGAACAGTGCTCCGAAGGAGGTGCGAGCACTGGAGACGATCACGCTTACGGTGCCACGACCCAACATCGGGCCGCCATGTCGTCTTCGACGGGCGTTCGGAAGGTTCAGCGGGTTACGCCATCCTGGTGCGTGACGAAACCGATTGGGTTGCCGGCGCCGGCCATAGCGTGCGAATCCGGGCGAGGTATGCCATTGAACAGCAGATTGAGGCCCACGGAAGTGAGGCACGCGAGCAGAATGCTGCTATGCAGGATCGGCTGGATGGCGCCGGGCAAGCGTGCGAACAGCGCGGGGGAAAAGGTCGGCAGCAGCGAAACGGCCAATGTGGCTGCGACGATGTACAGATTGCGACGGCTCGTTTCGAAATCGACCCGCGCAAGCGTCTTCACCCCGGTCGAAGTCACGACGCCGAACATGAACAGCGCGGCACCGCCAAGCGCGGGCAACGGCACCGACGCCACGATCGTCGCGAGCTTCGGCAGCAGCCCGAGCAGGCACAGGATCACCCCGGCCGCTACCGCAACCCAGCGGCTCTTCACGCCGGTCACCACGAGCAGACCGATATTCTGGCTGTAGATCGTGTAAGGGAAACCGTTGAAAATCCCGCCGATCAGGCTCGCGAGACCATTCGCACGCAGTCCGTTCGTCATCTCCGCCGCCGTGAGTTGCTTGTCGACCACGTCGCCGGTCGCGATGAAGAGCCCCATCGACTCGATCATGACAATTACCATCACGACGACGATCGTGCCCACCGCGATCGGATCGAAGACCGGCATGCCGAAGTAAAACGGCTTGATCATGTCGATCAGCGGTGCCTGCGCGACGCCATGAAAATTGACCATGCCGAACGGGATCGCGGCGATCATGCCGATCGCGAGCGCGAGCAGCACCGAGACATTCGACCAGAAGCCCTTGAGCCAGCGGTTGATCGCGAGGATCGTCACGAACACGAATGCCGCGAGCGCGAGATTCTGCGGTGCGCCGAAGTCGGCCGAGCCCTTGCCTCCGCCGATCCAGTTCACGCCCACCGGAAACAGCGACAGCCCCACGACCATCACGATCGAGCCGCCGACAATGGGCGGAAAGAACCGCACGAGTCTGCCGAACACGGGCGAGAGCAGCATCGTGATCACGCCGCCTGCGATCACCGCGCCGATCACGGCGGTCAGCCCGAGCCCGGGCGCCGTTGCGATCACGAGGATCGGCGGGACGGCGCTGAACGCGACGCCTTGCATGACCGGCATGCGGACGCCGAAGCGCCAGATGCCGCCCGATTGCAGGATCGTCGCGATGCCGCAGGTGAAGAGGTCCGCATTGATAAGCACTGCGACAGACTCTTTCGGCAGCTTCAGCGCGCTTGCGATAATCATGGGCACTGCAACCGCGCCGATATACATCACGAGCACGTGCTGGAGGCCCAGCATCAGGAGCAGCGGCACTTTGGGCACGCTATCGACGGGGGCGGTCTGGCGTCGTACCGGATCGAGTTTTGCTGACATCGGAATGTCTCCTTGCTCTCTGGCTGACTGCCAGGTTTGTTGGGATGAGGCAGGCATGCGCCGGCTCGCCGCGCAGCGAGCCGGTGCGCATTCAGGCGAGCGCGAACGGGGTGGCGCGCAGGCGCTGCCCGGTCGCCGCGAAGATCGCGTTGCCGATGGCCGGCACGACGGGAGGATTCGAGAGCTCGCCGATGCCGCCTGGCTTGCGGTTGGTTGGCGGCATCAACTCGATCTGGACGACGGGCGCCTCGTGAATGCGCAGCACGGGATAGTCGTGGAAATTGCTCTCGCGTACCTGACCGTGCTCGATATGCACGACGTTCATCAGTGCGGTGCTGACGCCCCAGTGGATGCCGCCCGCGAGTTGCTGATGCACCGAGCCCGGATCGACGGCGATCCCGCAGTCGACCACGCAGGTGACCTTGCGCACCGCGATGGTGTGGTCCTTCACGGCGACTTCCGCAATGATCGCGATGAAGCTCTGGTAGCCGTTGTAGATCGCCACGCCCATGCCGCGCTGTGTGCCGTCCGCGTCGCGCGTACCGTGCGGCGTCCAGTGCGCGAGCGTTGCCGCGCGTTCGAGCACCGCGCGCAACTCGGGGCGGCTCGTCAGCATGGCACTGCGATACGCGATCGGGTCCTGGCGGGCCGCATGCGCGGCTTCGTCGGTGATGCTCTCGATCGCGAACACATTGGGCACGAAGCTCACCGCGCGCCACCACCAGATCGGAAAGCCGGGTTCATGTCGTACCCATGCGAGATCGAGCGTGCCGATGTCGTAGTGGAAGTCCGCGTGCATGCTCTCGGTGCAGCTCGGATCGACCGGGAATTTCTGCAGAAAGCCGGGGTCGTCGGGCTCCTTGATCGACGGCACGACCGCGCGCAGGCTCAAGCCGGTTACGCGGCCCGATGCGTCGAGCGCCGCACGCGCCTTGTGCACGCTCGCGCTCTGATAGTAGAGCCCGCGAATGTCGTCTTCCCGGCTATAGAGCAGCTTGACCGGCCTGCCGACGCGCTTCGAGATGAAGGTCACCTCGAGAATCTGATGGAGTCCTTCGCGAGCACCAAAGCTGCCGCCGGCCTGGGTCAGATGAATACGGACCTTCTCGCGCGGGACGCCGGCGATGGTCTCGGCCGCCTGCGCGCAGCGCGACGGCACCTGAACGCCACCCCAGTAGTCGACCGAGTCGGGCTGCACCGACGCGACGATGCTAAGCGGCTCCATCTGCGCATGCGCTTTATAGGGCATCGTGTACACCGCTTCGACGACTTGCGCGGCCTGCACGAACGCGGCATTCGCATCGCCCTTTGCGCTCGCCGCCTTGCCCGGGTCGTCGACGTGCTGCTTCATTTCGGCGACCACATCGTCGGAATTGAAGTTCGCGAAATCGCCAGGCTCCCATTGAACCTTCAGCACCTTGCGCGCGCGTTGCGCGTTCCAGAACTGGTCGGCCACGATCGCGACGCCTGGCTGGCACGCGCCGTTCGCGACGCGTGCGGGCGCATGATCGGGCCGGAAGTGCGCGATCTCCTCGGGGATCTCCAGCGCGAATACATCGTGCACGCCGGGCAGCGCCTTCACCTCGGCCGCGTTGAACGACTTCACTTTCGCGTTGACGACATCGGGGTGGACCACGATGGCGGTCAGCATGCCGGGCAGGTTCACGTCGATCGCGTACTGCGCGCGACCCGTGAGTTTCTCGACGACACGATAGCTGCGGCGCGACTTGCCGATCAGCACGAACTGGTCGGGGCGCTTGAGCGTCACTTGTTGCGGCACAGGCTGGGCGGCGGCGCCGGTGGCGAGTTCGCCATAGCTCAAGCGCCGCCCGCTCGCCGCGTGGATCACTTCGCTGTTCGAGGTCCGGCACGTGGAGGGATCGACGGACCAGCGCTGCGCGGCCTCGGCGACGAGCATCGCGCGCGCCGTCGCGCCCGCCCGCCGCAGCGGCTCCCATTGCCACGACACACTGGTGCTGCCGCCGGTCGCGACCATGCCCCACAACTTCTGCATGTATACCGTCGCGAGCGGGTCGTCGGGCTGAATGACCTGTACATGGGACCAGTCGGCATCCAGCTCGTCGGCCAGCAGCATGCCGAGCGCGTTCTTCACGCCGGTGCCGCTGTCGAATTTGTGGCACACCAGAAAGATCTGGCCGTCCGGTGCGATCCGCACCCACGCGTTCGGCGCGAAGCGGCCGGCCGTGCTGTCGCCGATCGGCGCCGCGAGTGCGGTGCGGATGCCCGCGCCGCCGATTTCTAGCAGCAGTCCGCCCGCGAGCGTGGCGCTCGTCTGCAGAAAGCGGCGGCGGCCGCTCGACGTGGGCGCGGCTTCGGTCAACGGGGCGTGGCGCTTCATGCCGCCGCCTTGTCGCGCAAGGTGCCGGCCGCGCGATGGATCGCGCGGCGGATGCGGTCGTAGGTGCCGCAGCGGCAGATATTGCCCGCCATTGCGGCGTCGATGTCGCTGTCGCTCGGCGTGCGCGTCGTCGCGAGCAGCGCGGCCGCCGACATGATCTGCCCCGACTGGCAGTAGCCGCACTGCGGCACGTCCTCGTCGCGCCATGCCGCTTGAACCGCATGCAGCGACTCAGGCGTGCCGAGCCCCTCGATCGTCGTGATCCGCTTGCCCGCGACGGCGGCGAGCGGCAACTGGCACGAGCGCACGGCGGCGCCTTCCAGATGCACGGTGCAGGCGCCGCATAATCCCATGCCGCAACCGAATTTCGTTCCGCACAGATGCAGCGAATCGCGCAGCACCCACAACAGCGGCGTGTCGGGGGGCGCGTCGACCGAACGCTCGGCACCGTTGATGTTCAGCATCGTCATGGTGTCTCCTGGCCGCCGCGTGGCGCGGCTGTGCGTCGATGAAGAGCGGGCCGCAAGCGATGCAGTCCTGCCCCGGCGTACTTTGTGCGTTGTGTGGGTAAAGCCTATATGCGCAAAATCGATATGTGAAATACGATTTAGGAATCCAATCGATACGAGGTACATATGGATCTGCGCCAGTTGCGCTATTTCATCGCGGTGGCGGAGGAGGGCAACTTCAGCCGGGCCGCCGAGCGCCTGCACATCTCGCAGCCGCCGCTGAGCCAGCAGATCATGGCGCTCGAGGAATCGCTGCACGTGACGCTGTTCGTGCGCGGGCGCCACGGCGCGCGCCTCACGCGCGCTGGCGAGGCGCTGCTCGTGCGCGCGCGCAGTATCGTGAGCGACTGCGACTCGGTTGAAAAACTCGTGCGCCGCGTGGCCGATGGGCTCGAAGGCTATCTCCGCATTGGCATCATCAACTCGGTGATGTACGGGCCGCTGCCGCGCACCATGCACCTGTTCCAGAAGCGCAACCCCGATGTGGAGTGGACGCTGCACGAACTGGTGCCGGACCAGCAGCAGGACGCATTGCTGCGGGGCAAGATCGATGTCGGCTTTGCCTGCAACGCGACCGGGCGCAGCGAATTGCACTCGATCCGCGTGTATCCGCAGCCGCTGATGGCCGCGCTCCCCGGCGGGCATCCGCTCGCGAAGCGCCGCCGCGTGCCGCTCAAGGCGCTATCGGGCGATGCCTTCGTACTCCTGAATACCCAGAGCCCGATCGTTCGCGACGTGCTCGCCGCCTGCACGCGCGATGGCTTCCAGCCGCGCGTGCTGCACGAATCGGTCGACCCGGAGACGATATTGAGCCTCGTGGGCGCCGGTGTGGGCGTGAGCGTCCTGCCGGAGTCGCTCTCGACCACGCCGCGCGAGAACGTCGTGTTCGTCGCGCTCGACGATCGCACGGTGAATGCGGATCTGTATGCCACCGTGCGCCGTGACGAAACGCTGCCCGCACTCCAGAACTTTCTGGCGTTGCTGGCGGAAGTGACCGATGCGTGGCGCCGCGAAGTGACGGCAAAATCCACGTAAAAAGCCACCGACGGCCAATGACGCACGCCTGTGCATTCGGCACGCGGCTGGTGCAACTACGGCTTGACAAACGAATTTCACCGGCGGCATCATTCGCCCGTGGGTAGAAGCGGTCGATCGAACAGCCAGCGGCGCAACGCCGCGATCGTTCAATTGGAGATTGCTCACTGACGGAGTTTCTGTCGGTGGCGCCAATCGGAATCCTCGCCGCGCTCACAGTGCTCCCGAAACCGAGGCAGTCCATACGCCGCACGCATTGCGTCGCGCGCCGTGGCCTGCTGTCTTCCAGTTCAAGCACTGCGAGGAGAGCCCGCATGATTATCGACACAAGCTGCTATCCGACCAATCTCGTCGATCTCGCCTGGCGGCACGACGGCGACCCGTTTACCGGTGAACGCCTGATCGAGATGATGGACGGTCCGTTCCTGATCAACGGCAAGCCGCGCCGCGTCGACAAAGCGTTTATCCAGCCGCCGCAAGGCAACACCATCTACACCTGGACCGACGGCGTGAAGTCGGGCAGCGAATCGATCGATGCCTATATGGCCTACACGGTCGAGATGGTGCAAAAGTATCCCGACCGCTTCATCGGCTGCTTCGTCTATAACCCGCGCTGCGGCGTGGAAAACGGAGTGAACGCCATCGAGCACTACGTGCGCAAGCTCGGGTTCAAGATGGTGCAGTTCCAGGCCAATATGCACGCGTACCGGCCGGACCGCGCGCTCGACTGGTTGCGCCCCGCGCTCGCGAAGTGCGCCGAGCTGGGCGTGATGGTCAAGCTGCACACCGGCGACGGCCCGTACAGCATCCCGACCGAATGGGTGCCGATGATCAAGGAGTTCCCCACGGTCAATTTCATCATGGCTCACTTCGGAGTCCAAACCGGCGGCGTGTACTGCTTCGAGCCGTTCCAGCTCGCGATGGACTTGCCCAACGTGTATTGCGAATCGGGTTGGTGCCTGCAGTCGCGCATCGTGGAGTTCGCGAAGGTGCTGCCCAGGCACAAGATCCTGTTCGGCTCGGATACGCCGCCCAACGAACCCGGCATGTGGCTGCGCCTGCTCGAAGTGCTGTGCTTCGAGCCGCCGCAAGGCCTCAATCTCGACGAAGACACGCTCGAAGACTATCTGGGCAACAACACCGCGCGCATGATCGGCCTCACGCCGACACCGGCGCCCAGGACCGTCGAAGAAGCGCAGTCGCTGCTCGCGGCATAAGCGCGTCACGCCACACGAAACCGGAGCATACGCATGATCATCGATACCCATCTGCATCCGACCAATCTCGTCGACGAGGCGTGGCGCCACACCGGCACGCCGTTTACCGGCGAACGCCTGCTGGAGATGATGGACGGCCCGTACATCATCAACGGCAAGCCGCGCCGCATCGACATGGGTTTCATCCAGCCGCCGCCGGGCAACACCGGCTACCGCGACGGCAACCGCCGCGGCCGTGAAGGCATTCGCGACTACATGTCGTATATCGCGGAGCTGTGCCAGAAGTACCCGGACCGTTTCATCGGCAACTTCACCTTCAACCCGCGCTGGGGCCCCGAAGAGGGCGCGCTCGAACTCGAATTCCACGTGAAGGAGTACGGCTTCAAGATGCTCAAGCTGCACGCCAACATGCACGGCTACCGCCCGGACCGCGCGCTCGACTGGCTGCGCCCCGCCATGAAGATGTGCGCGAAGTACAACATCGTCGTGCTGATCCACACGGGCGACGGCCCGTACACGATCCCGACGATGTTCTACCCGATCATCCGCGAGTTCCCGATGGTCAACTTCATCATCGGACACTTCGGCATTCAGACGGGTGGCAATTACTCGTTCGAGGCGTTCTGGATGGCGATGGATACGCCCAACGTGGTATGCGAATCGGGCTGGTGCTTCCAGTCGCGCATCGTCGAGTTCGCACGCGAGTTGCCGCGCAAGAAGATTGTGTTCGGCACCGATTCGCCGCCGAACGAGCCCGGCATGTGGCTGCGCGAACTCGAAATGCTGTGCGGACCCGCGCCGCAGGGTATGGATCTCGACGAGGACGGCCTCGAGGACTATATGGGCAACAACATTGCGCGTCTCGTTGGCATCAAGACCTCGCCGCCGCCGCGCAACCAGGAGGAAGCGAAGCTGCGCTTGACGGACAGCTACGCTTCGCTCGACGACGTCCCCGCCTGACAAGCCGGGGAAGCGGCGGCCCGGTGCGCGCATCGCGTGCGCACCGGGCCGCGATAGCAGCCGAGCGCAAGGGCGCGGCGCCGCGTGTCGTACGCGGCGCCGCGCGGTTGGAAGGCTGATGACAAGGAACCCACACCATGACATCGTCCCGTTCGTCCGCTCTCGATCGCGTAGATGCCGATCCGCAGGACTTTCGCCATTTCCTCGCCACGTATCGCGCGGCGCATCCCGAAGACGTGCTCGCGATCCGCGAGCGCGTGAGTGCCAATCAGGACCCGACCGCACTCGTCTGGCAATTGGCCGCGCAGGGCCGCCATCCGCTGCTCGCGTTCGAGCAGATCGACGGCTGGCGTACGCCGCTCGTCACCAATGTGTTCGCTTCGAGAAAGCGCATTGCGTGGATGCTCGATACGAACGTGCACAACCTCCACGCCGAATTTCAGGCGCGCAGCCGCCGCATGGTGGCGCCGCGCGTCGTCGCCGATGGGCCCGTGCTCGAATCGGTCGAGACCGAACGCGTCGACCTGACCACGATCCCGACGATCCGCCACTTCGAAACCGATCGCGGCCCGTACATCACGAACGCGATCCTGATCGCTAACGATCCCGAGACCGGCATTGGCAACGCGAGCTATCACCGCTCGATGCTGCATTCGCCCACCGGGATCGCGACGAGCCTGCATTCGCGCGGCCACCTGTGGCGCATGCTGCAGCGCGCGCAGGCGCTCGGCAAGCCGCTGCCGGTCGCGATGGTGATTGGCGCGCATCCGCTTTTCATGCTCGCGGGCGCCGCGCGCCTGCCGTATGGTGTCGACGAGCGGCACGTCGCGGGCGGCCTGCTGGGCGCGCCGCTCGACGTCGTGAAGACGCCGCGTTACGGCATCGAGGTCCCCGCGTTCGCGGAATTCGTGCTCGAAGGCGTGATCGATCCGCACGCGCGTGCCGACGAAGGGCCGTTCGGCGAGTTCACCGGTTATTCGTCCGATCGTTCTACTAATAATCTGTTCAAGGTGGAGAGCGTGCTGCGCCGTCACGAGCCGATCCTGATCGACGTGACGGGCGGCAATTCCGCCGAGCACCTGAATCTCGGCCGCATTCCGCGCGAATCCGAAATGGTCGAGAAGCTCAAGGAGCGTTTCCCGAGCGTGAGCGCGGTGCACTATCCGTCCTCGGGCACGCACTTTCATGCTTACGTCGCGCTCAAGCAGTCGCGGCCCGGCGAGGCGCGCCAGGTGATGCTGGGGCTGCTCGGCTGGGACCCGTATCTGAAAACCGTCGTCGCGGTGGACGCCGACGTCGACGTCACGCGCGACGAGGAAGTGCTGTGGGCGATCGCCACGCATCTGCAGCCGCATCTGGACGTCGTGATCGTGGACGGGCTGCCGGGCAGCGCGCTCGATCCGTCCGCGTCGGGCGTGGGCACGACTTCGCGCATGGGGCTCGACGCCACGCGCGGCCCGAACTTCGACGGCGTGCGCGCACAGATTGGCGCCGACGCGATGACGCGCGCCGCGCAGCTACTCGCGGGATTCGCGTCACGGGCATCGCGGAGCGCATCATGAAGAAGCGCCTGATTGTTGCGATCGCGGGGCTCGTTGGCCGTTGGCAAGGGCTGCGCGCCGACGCCGCCGCGACCTGATTAACCGGAGGAGACACCACCATGAGCCAGTTCAACACGCAATCCATTTCGCAGGTGCCGGTCACGATCCTGACGGGCTTTCTCGGTTCGGGCAAGACGACGCTGCTCAACTACATCCTGACCGAGCGTCATGGCTACCGCATCGCCGTGATCGAGAACGAGTTCGGCGAAGTGGACGTCGATTCGGATCTCGTGCTGACCTCCGACGAGGAAATCTTCCAGATGACGAACGGCTGCATCTGCTGCACGGTGGACGTTCGCACGGATCTCGTGAAGATCCTGCAGAAGCTGCTCGAGCGGCCCGAGAAGTTCGATCACATTCTCGTGGAGACGAGCGGCCTTGCGGACCCGACGCCCGTTGCCGCGACGTTCTTCATGGATCACGACGTCGCGCGCCAGGTGGCGCTCGACGGCGTGGTGACGCTCGTCGATGCGCTGCATATCGAGAGCCATCTCGACGATCCGCAACTGCACGGCTTCGACAATCAGGCCGTCGACCAGATCGTCGCGGCGGACCGCATCATCGTGAACAAGACCGATCTCGTGAACGGCGATGCGGTGGCCGCGCTCGAAGCGCGGCTGCACCGGCTCAACGAAGGCGCGCAGATTCTGCGCTCGAATTACGCGCAGGTCGACTTGACGAAGATTCTCGGTATCGGCGGCTTCACACCGGCGAGCACGAGCCTCGACGACCACGATCATGGGCACGATCACGAGGTGCACGACCACGGCCATGAGCACGACCACGATCACGTCTGCGACGAAACATGCGCGCACGATCACCACGAGGCAGGCCACGATCTCAGCCATCGCCACGATCCTTCGGTAAGCTCAGTATCGATCGTGTTCGACCGGCCGTTCGACCTCGCCCGGCTCGAAGCAGGCCTGCGCGCGCTGCTCGCCGCGCAGGGCGACGACGTGTTCCGCATGAAGGGCATCTTCGACATCGCGGGCGATGACCGCCGCCATATCGTGCAGGCGGTGCACCGGCAACTCGATCTGCACGCAGCCGAGCCGTGGGCGAACGAGGTGCGCGAGAGCAAGATCGTGTTCATCGGCCGCAACCTCGATCGCCGGCGCCTCCAGGTGATGCTTGACCTGTGCGCGTGGCGCGAGCCGGTTTGCACGGACGCCTGATCTGACGACCTTTTGGCGTCGGGCGTTTTCGCCCGATGCCGGGGAGCCCTGTTTCAATGGCAAAACGTATCCATCTCGGCATGCTGACACCGTCGTCGAACACGGTGCTGGAGCCGCTGACGAGCGCGATGATCGCCGGCCTGCCCGGCGTCAGCGCGCATTTCTCGCGCTTTCCCGTGACCGAGATTTCGCTGGCCGCGCGCGCGACCGATCAGTTCGACTTCGAGCGCATCCTCGACGCGGCGCGTCTGCTCGCGCACGCGCACGTCGACGTGATCGCGTGGAGCGGCACCTCGGCGGGCTGGCTCGGCTTCGACGGCGACGTCGAGCTGTGCCGGCGCATTACCGAGGCGACCGGCATACCGGCGAGCACCTCGGTGCTCGCGCTCAACGAGATCCTCGATCATACGGGCGTGCGCCGCTTCGGCCTCGCGACGCCGTATCTCGACGATGTGCAGCGCAGGATCGTCGAGAACTACGGCCGCCACGACTTCGAATGCGTGGCCGAGCGGCATCTGGGGCTGGAGGTGAACTACAGCTTCGCCGAAGTCACCGATACGCAGATCCGTGCGGCGGTGCGCGACATCGCGCGCGCGTCGCCCCAGGCAATCACGACCTTCTGCACGAACCTGCGCGCCGCGCCGCTCGTAGAAGAACTCGAGGCCGAGCTCGGCATTCCCGTATACGACACGGTGGCGACGGCGGTATGGAAGTCGTTGCGGATCGTGGGCGTGGACACGCACGACGTCCGCGGTTGGGGACGGTTGTTTCGCGAAGTGGATTGAGTGGCATAAAAAATTTTACCGATAAAAATAAATCGGACTCCTGTTCAATACGCCGTTTACTCGAAATCAGACTCTGCTGGCGAGGTGGCATGGCGAATCTGCCGGCCTGAAAAACAATTCTTGTCGAGTGGAAACCGTATGAAACTGGGAAGAAAAGGCCATCGCGTGACAAACGCGGCCCTCGTCGCCACGATTTGTTACGGGGCATTCATGGGGTCAGCGCAAGCGCAATCCAGCGTGCAGCTTTATGGTCAGATAGACGAGTGGGTCGGCGCGCAGAAGTTTCCCGGCAACCAGCGTGCGTGGGGCGTGCTGGGAGGAGGGATGTCCACTTCGTACTGGGGCATGAAAGGCCGCGAAGACCTGGGCGGGGGATACCAGGCGATTTTCGCGCTGGAATCGTTCTTTCGGGCCCAGAATGGCCAGAGCGGTCGCTTCCAGGGGGACACGTTTTTTGCACGCAACGCCTATGTGGGAATACTGTCGCCGTACGGTACGTTGACTGCGGGCCGCATGACGTCGAATTTGTTCGTTTCGACGATCTTGTTCAACCCCTTCGTTGATTCCTACCAGTTCTCGCCGATGATCCTCCACACGTATCTCGGCACCAGTACGTTTCCCGCTTACCGCACAGACCAGGGTGCAATAGGCGACTCGGGCTGGAGTAACGCGGTTGGCTGGTCCTCGCCGAACTTCTCGGGCCTGTCCGCATCGACGATGTACGCGTTTGGCAATGGGGCGGGGGAGGGCGGCCAGCACAAAGATAGCGCGCAGCTGTTATACGTAAATAATGCATTCGCGGCGACCGTAGTCTATCAGTACGTCAACTACAAGAACGTGGCAAACGATTTTCTGACGCCAGGTTCGGCAAATGTTGTCGCTGGCCTGCGCAGCCAGAGCATCGGCCAGCTTGGTGTGAGCTACAACTTCAGGATAATCAGGTTTTATGGCCAGTACATGTATACGGGCAATTCCGTCGTAACGGGAAACTACCACGTAAGCACGGGACAGTTCGGTTTCACGGTACCTGTTGGAGTCGGTACGATCATGGCTTCGTATGTCTATTCAAAGGACACCGGGGGTTTTGACCAGAACCGCAAAACATGGGCTATCGGGTATGACTATCCGCTCTCCAAACGGACGGACGTTTATGCCGCCTATCTGGGTGACAAGATTTCCGGCGAGTCGTACGGCGACACCTTTGGGGTGGGCATTCGCGCGAAGTTCTAGGGACGTGGTGGTTTTGGCTCTGCTTATAGCGCTTTGGCATTTCCTTGTGGAAACGCCAAAGCGTTCAGTGTGCCTCAGCGCTCGCTTACGCGCCGCGATCGCCACACGCTTTGCGTGCCAATCCACACAAGCAACGCAATGCCCGCAAACGCGCCACCCGCCGCGCAAACGCCAAGCCACCCAGCAACCGAACACGCGGCTCCGGCCACGCTCGAACCCAGCGCACCGCCCACGAAATAGCTCGCGAGATACACGGTCATGATCCGGCTGCGCGCGCTTTCGTCGATGGCGAGGATCACGCCCTGGTTGACGATGTGCAGTCCCTGCACGCCGACGTCGAGGAGCAGCGTGCCCGCAATCAGCAGCGGCAGCGACGTGCCGCCCCCCGCGAGCAGTGCGAACGCAATCAGAATCATCGCGGCGAACATCCCGGTCGCCTTGTTCTCGTGGCCGAGGTCCACGAACCGTCCGGCCGACTGCGCGGCAAGCGCGCCGATCACGCCGACGATCCCGAACAGCCCGATCTGCGCTTCGTCGTATCCATAGGGCGGCTTGCTCAGCACGAATACGAGCCCTGTCCACACGATGCTGAAGCACGCGAATGCGAGGGCCCCATAGACCGAGCGCAGCACGAGCAGCGGTTCACGATGCATGAGTTGCGCGAGCGACGCAAGCAGGCTCGCGTAGCGGAATTGCACGGTCGCATGCACGCGCTTGGGTAGCGCGATCGCGAGCACGGCGGCAATTGCGATGCCGGCCACCCCCGCGATCGCATAGATCGCGCGCCAGCCCGCCCAGTAAGCGACATAGCCGGCGACGATCCGTGCGAGCAGTACACCGAGCAACAGCCCGCTCATCACGACGCCCACTGTGCGGCCGCGCGATGCGGGATCGGCAAGGGATGCAGCCATCGTGATCAGGATCTGTGTCGAGCAAGAGGTGACGCCGAGCAGCAGGCAGCCGGCAGCGAACGTCACGTAGTTCGGGCTATACGCAATGATGCCGAGCGCGATGACGTTCGCGGCGAGCAGGCGTAACACGAGCGCGCGGCGGTCGACGACGTCGCCGAGCGGCACGATCAGGATAAAACCTCCTGCGTAGCCGAGCTGGGTGAGCGTGACGAGATAGCCGGGATCGGATGCCGGGCGACCGAACGCGGCCCCGATTGTCGCGAGTAGCGGCTGTGCGTAATAGACGTTGGCGACAATCACACCGCAGGCGAGCGCGAACAGCGTCGCCATCCCGCGCGTGAGGCCGAGATTCTCCTTCATCGAGATTACCTCGTGGAATACAGCTGACCGGACGCGTCGCCGGGGCGGCTCGCGCATCGTGCTATTCGATCGGATGGTAGGGAACCTGGTTCGATATGTAAAATATCGAATTAATTGCACAACGATACGGAAGGCATATGGAATTCGGTGGCAGAAACAGACGGTTTGCTGCCGACCAGGGTTGCTATCGCAACGATAGATAGCGGTACCAATCGTCACTTACATGGAAAGTTCTGGTGTGCACTGTCGTTCACGACATCGCGAGAGGTGTCCTGCGTCAGAAGTTCTACGCCGAACCACGTAGAAACGCATTCGATCGCCTGATCAAGACTCTCCAGCTTTGCAAAGCTAACCCCGATGACTTCGACCGACGGTTGCTTCAGGTCTGGCACCGTCACGACTCGTATTCCCGCGCGATGTGCGGCAAGCACACCGTTCTCACTATCCTCAAACGCCAGGCAATCGCCCGGCGATTTCTCCAGACGAGAAGCCGCAAGCTCGTACACGGCCGGATCCGGCTTACCGCGGACGACTTCATCGCCCCCGGCAATCGCATCAAAGAAGTCGAGCACGCCGACCCGTGCAAGCCGGGATCTAATCTCTTGTCCGCTCGATGACGACGCTACCGCGCAGGGGACTCCAGCTTTGACCAACGTGGTCAGCAGATCATGTACTCCCGGCTTCAGTGGAAATACCGGTGGAGTCGTCGGAGAGTGCAAGCGCTGGCGAACTCGCGCAAGCGCTTCCTGAAACACCGGCTCTGCGTCGAACATCCTGGCTAGCATCGCGTGGCACTCAGGCAGCGACCGCCCGATGATCTCGGCGTAGTCGACCGGGCGGACAGGAACGCTGAGTTCCTGTCCGACGGCGATCCACGTGTTCATGATCGTTCGCTCCGAATCGATCAGTAATCCGTCCATGTCGAAGATTGCCGCAGAGAACATATGCAAAGAATCCTGAGTGCTTGAGGTGGGGCCGGGGCATGCCGAATCCCGGCGCCCCGACCAGAGTTTATCGAAAACTCCCGCTGGTGCTAGTGCGAAAACCCGGAGGCCGTTTCGCCGAGGCTTTTGCCCCTGGTTTCAGGGGCCAGCCATTGCGACACGCTCGCGCTGACGGCGGCGATCAGTATGGATGGCATCTGGAGGACAATGGCGACCTGAGTGGAGTGCGGCTGCAAGACCTGTCAATTCATGGAGCGCAACCGACAGCTCACCGATCCGGCCGAGCTGACGCGGCGCGTCACCGAAGCCGTGCCGGTTCCCGTCATCGCGGCCGGCAGCATCGACAGCGAGGCGCGCGTCAAGGTTATGATTGACGCCAGGACGTGGGGTTTCACAGTCGGCAGCGCATTGTTTCAGGGTACGTTCGGAGCACGCGCGTAGTCAGCGTCTTGGCGAGCGGCTGATCGATGCAGTACGTGACGAAGCGCGGCAAGCGGGGTGGGCGCAGCGACGCTTTGCTGATCAGTACGCCTATGCATAACTTCACGGTGCCCGCTGCGTTGAAGCTCTGGATTGATTTCGTATTACGTGTTGGCCGGACATTCAAATCCACGGCCGAAGGCAAGTTTGGCCTGCTCGCGGATCGTCCTGCCCTGGTGCTGGTGCGCTGAAACCGCATGACTACGCCTCTGAGACTCGACTATCGAAAACTGTCCGCCGACGCCTATCAGGGTTTGCATGCGAGCACGCTATTCAGCGAGCGGGAACGTGCGGCACTGGAATGGGCCGAGGCGCTGACACGCGTGTACGAGACGCATGCGCCGGATAAAACGTTCGAGATGCTCAAGCCGCATTTCAGCGAAGCGGAGATCTCGGATCTTACGGTCGCCATCGCGCTGATGAATGCATTTAATCGTGTCGCGATCGGCATGCGGCAGTAACCAGCGCTCCGCAATGCCGGTCGCGCGCGCCGGATGACCGCGCGAGAGAAGCCCGCCGTACCGATGGCCGTTGCTGATGATCAGGATCGCCCATTCGTGATGTTTCAAACGCAGTCTCAGCGCGGCAACGGCAGTGGCACCGCCGGGCTGTCTGCGGCAGGCTTCGCCGCTGCCGCCAGGTCGGCGGGCCTGGCCGCGCGGCAGAGTGCCGTGAGCCACACATCGTCGCCATGCGGCGACGCGCGCGCGTGGCCCTCCTCGACGACGAGCCGCCATGTGCCGTCGGGCAGCGACGTGCGGTACAGGACGCGATAGTCCGTGCGTTTCGCGATCGCTTCGTCGATGGCGGTGTCCCGTGCGGCGCGGTCGTCCGGGTTGATGAACCTGGCGAGGTCCGCGTAATGGCACGGCGCCGAACCCGGATCGACGCAGAATAGCCGGCACCATTCGCTCGACACGATCAATTCGTCCTGGTTGCGCAGCCAACGACAGGCACCGAAACCTTCCATGCGTTCGGCGTCGTTCAAAAGTTGCACGCGCCTTTCCTCCGCGCATTCGGCCTCCTTGCGCGCGCTGATATCGATGGTCATGCCGAGAACCCGCATGGGGCGCCTTGCGTCGTCGAGCAGCGTGGCAAAACGCGATTCGATCCAGCGTATCCGGCCGTCCGGCAGAATAATGCGGAAATTCCATACGTGGGAAGTCCCGTCCACGATGACTTCGTGCATCGCCTCGGCATTGAGCCAGATCGAGTCTACGGGGTGCAGGATGGGCCAGAATTCGTCGTTGCTGTGAATCTCACGGCCGTAGAGCTTTGCGCAGTTGTCGGAATAGATGAGCTCGTCGGTGACGAGATTCCATTCCCACGTCACGATTCCGGATGCTTGCTGCGCCTCTCTCATACGCGCTTCGTTCGACACGATTTCGGCCGTATAGCGTCGACGCAGATCTGTCATGGGCAGATCCGGGCTAGCGCTGACGCCGAGATCCTTCACGGCTTCGTCGCCGTAGCGCAGCCATACCCAGCTTACATCGAGGAATGCCGCAAGGCGGCGCAGATTCGAATAGTCGATCTCGCCGCCGCGCGTCCACTTGTGGACCGCAGGACGCGAAATGCCGACGGCGTCGGCTACCGTTTGCAGGCTTAGCTTCTTGTGCTCGAAAAGCACCTTGAGACGGAACGCGAATGTATCCACCGACATTCAATGGCTCTTTGATCAAAAAAGGCACGCCGAGCCCCGCACCCGGCTGATAGGGGGTGAACCAGCGGGCGAACCGACGGGCGGTGTGGCGTGATCCGGCGCGATCCGCTATGGCGTGCCGCTGGCCGCGCGTTCCTGGCCCGGGGTTCGCTCAAAGAACTGCTTGTAGCAGCGCCCGAGGTGCGATGGGCTTGCGAAACCACACTGCATTGCGATGTCGAGCAGGGACCACGTCGATTCCCGCAGCAGCTTCTGCGCTGCCTTCAACCGGAGTTCGAGATAGAACTGCGCGGGACCGACATTGAAATGCTTGAGCCACATTCGCTCGAACTGGCGTGGCGAGATACCGACCAGCGAGGCGATGGTTTTCATCGGGATGGGTCGTTCGATGTTCTGTTCCATCAGCGTGATGCCATTGACGATGCGCCGGTCTTCGACGCGATAGCGCCACTGGATTGCCATTTTCTGGCTTTCCTGCGCCGTTCGCATGCGAGTGTGGATGAACTGGTCGGCCACCTCCGCGGCCAACTGGTTACCGTGCTGGCGCGCAATCAGGTCCAGCATCATGTCGATGGCCGCCGTGCCTCCGCTGCAGGTCATCCGGTCGCCGTCGATGCAGTACAGATCGCGGGTCACGTCGAGTGTGGGAAATTCGTTACCGAGCTCCTTGAGCGCTTCCCAGTGGATCGTGCAGCGGCGCCCTTCCAGCAACCCGGCGCGTGCGAGGATCGCCGTGCCCAGGCTGATCCCCCCAAGCGCGATGCCCATCGCTGCATAGCGCCGCAAAAAGTCGAACACCTGCGCATTCCGGTAGTGCTCTACGCCAATGCTCGCCACCACGAACAGGTGGCTCAACTCCGGCGAAGACGTGATGGCAAATTCGGGCAGTAGCGAGAAACCCGAACTCGACGAGACCGGCTCGCCATCCACACTGATCAAATGCCAGCTGTAAAGCGGCCTGCCGCTCATGCGGTTCGCAGCACGCAGGGGCTCGGTCACGGAACTCAGCGCCATCATCGAAAAATGCGGAACGAGAAAGAAACCCATCCGCTGCGTCGAGCGGTCAACATCGTCGATTTCTGATCGGTCCATGGAAGCCCTGAATTGATTGTGCGGAAGCGCTCCGAAATTGTTCACCGGTCGCTAACGGCTTCTGTTCGACGCAATGTCAGCGGACGTGAACTGGTCGCCCCAGCCGCTCAGATCCGGATTTCCCCGAGTATAAGATCGAGGAACGGCGCAATCCCGGCATCGTTCGCGCCCAGCTCGTTCACGCGCTGCTCGAGTTCCTGCGTCCGCCCTGGTTCGCAGACGCCCTCGGCAAAGCGGCGGAACTTCTGCCGGACCCGGTCTGCGCCCAGCGGCCGCTCCGGATCGCCGAGCGCCTGGGTGGGCCCAGAGTCAAAGCGCCGGCCATCGTGCAGTTCGATGCTCACGTCGGCGATGCGCCGGCTCGGGAAGCGCGAAGTGAATGCATCGTGTTCCTCCGTGCGTATCAAATGGCTCAGACGGAGCACTTCAGGATCCCTGAGCGCTTCATCCCGGAGTGCGCTGAAATCGACAACCCCATGCCTGAGCGCGACGGCCACCGAGAACAGCAGGCTGTACTGCGCCTGCTCGGTCGTTGCAGGCTGCGCATGGGCGAGGCGGATTCCATGATGGAAGGTTCTGATCTTCACTGCGCGAATCTGCTCGCTGGAAAATCCGTACTGCTGCCTGAGCGTCTGCGCCGCGTCGATCGACGGATGCGCCCAGCGCCGTTGCGGCCAGTGCGTTCCGCCCTTCGCGTACCAGCCGCTTGGACATCCGCAGCACGTCAGGCGGATTGCCCGCGATTTCGCGCGCCAGCGACAGGGCGGTTTCCATCAGTTCGCCATCCGGCACAACGCGTGACACCAGCCCCCACTCGCCGGCACATCGCGCGTCGATCGGCTTGCCCGTGAAGATCATTTCACAGGCGCGGGACAGACCGATCGCACGGGGCAGCAGCCAGGCGCCGCCGTCGCCCGGAATGATGCCGACCTTCGCGAAGCTTTCCGCGAACACCGCGCTCGCCCCGGCGATGCGGATGTCGCACATCAGCGCGAGGTCGCAGCCCGCGCCATACGCCGGCCCGTTGACGGCGGCAATGCACGGCACGTCGAGTTCATGGAACGCTTTCGGGATACGCTGGATGCCGCGCCGATAGTTCTCGCGGATCCGTCCCGCTCCGCCGGCGAAGGTGCCGACCTCATCGCGCATGTGCTTGATGTTGCCACCCGATGAGAACGCGGGGCCCGCGCCGGTCAGCACGATCGTCCGCACCGTGATATCGGCCTGGGCGCGCTCGAGGCTCGAAACCAGCGCGTCGACCACCTCCATTTCCGTGAGGGCGTTGCGGGTCGAAGGGCGGTTCAGTGTCAGCGTGACGACGAAGCCATCCTGCTCGTACAGTACGGGCTCGTTCATTGCGAGGCTCCAGCAAGCATGCGTTGATAGACGGGGCCGGCCAGTTCGTGCCGCAGCACCTTGCCGCTCGGGTTATGCGGCAACTGCTCGACAAAGAAGACCTTCTTCGGTCGCTTGTAGGGCGCGAGATCGTCGCCTGCCTTGCAGAACGCCATGATGTCGGCTTCGGTCAGCTTCGCGTCGCTGCGCACGACGAAGGCGGTCACTGCCTGCCCCCACTTCGGGTCCGGTACCCCGATCACCGCCGCTTCCTGCACGCCGGGGCAGTGATACAAAACTTCCTCGACCTCGCGCGGGTAGATGTTTTCGCCGCCGGAGACGATCATGTCATCCGCACGGCCGTGAAAATGAAAGTAACCGTCTTCATCGACGCTGAAGAGGTCGCCGGTGTAGAGCCAGCCGCCCCTGAACTTTTTCTCTGTTTCGACCGGATTGTTCCAGTACCCCACGACCTGTTGGGGGCCTTTCACGATCAGCTGGCCGACCTCGCCGGGCGGCACGATGTCTGCCGGTGTAACGGCGCGCTCCGGATCGTTCGTCACGACCCGGCATGTGCTGATCAGCGTTGGCTTGCCGCACGAGCCGAGATACGCGAGCGCATCGCGCGGATGCAGCAGCAACGTCAGGCTGGCTTCCGTCATCCCGTAGCCGTTGAATACGTTCGGACAGAACTCGCTGATCACGCGCTGCATCGTCGCCGCGGTGATGGCGGCACCGCCGGTCGTGATCATGCGAAGACTGCTCACGTCGATGGAGGCGAAATCCGGATGGAAGAGCATGTCCTGGATCTGTGTCGGCACCGCGAACAGCGTCGTGATGCGATGGCGGGCGATTGCCTCGAGCGTGGCGAGCGGCTCGTAGCGTGGCAGGATCACGTTCGCGGCACCGACCATCATGTGAGGTACGAAATACGCCTGCATGCCGCCAACGTGGTAAAGCGGAGCAATATGCAGCGCCGCGTCGGTGGCGTCCAGGCGGTATTCCATCACGACGTTGATCGCAATCGCGACGTCGTTGCCGTGCGTGTGGATCGCGCCTTTGGGCCGGCCGGTCGTGCCCGACGTATAGACCAGCGCCGAGATGTCGTCCGGCGTCAGGCGCGGCAGCGGCGCATCGAGCTCGCCGACACCCTCGATCAGTACTTCGAACGAGTGGTGATGCGCCGGCAAGCCTGAAGTGTCTGCCGCGTCGCCCGTCACGCAGATGAAGGTGCCCAGATCGGGCTGCGCCTGCTCGATCTTGCCCACGACCGGCAGCATCGAATCGTCGTAAATCACTGCGCGGGCGCCCGCATCACGCAGGATGAACGCCGCCTCATTGGCCGAGAGGCGGAAGTTCATCGGCACGGCAATTGCACCGAGCAGCTGGCACGCCAGGTACGCGGTGGGGGTCGCATCCGACGTTTTCTGCAGGATCGCCACCCGGTCCATCTGCCGGATGCCCAGATTGAACAGGGCCTGGGCGAACCGCCTGACACGCCGGTCCCACTGCGCGTAAGTCAGTGTCGTGGCGCCGCAGGTGAGCGCCGGACGGTCCGGATATTTCGCGATCGTGTTTTCGAAAAGGGAGGTAATCGTAAGCATGGGACTGGGTGGCGCTGTCTAGAGAGTGATCCGGATATCGGGCAGGTCGCGGCCGGCGATCAGGTATTTGGCGATCTCGGAGGTGCCCCCCACGATCGTGAGCGCGCGGGCATCGCGGTAGAGCTGTTCGGCGCGACCGTACTCCTTCGTGATGCCGTCGCCGCCCAGGATCTGCACCGTCTCGTTCGCGCAGTAGTTCGCCGTTTCGGTGGCCACCAGCTTGGCCATGGCGGCTTCCTTCATCAGCGCCTTGCCGTCGGCCCCGGCGTCATACATCTTCGTGGCCCGGTAGGTCAGCAGTTCGGCGGCGTCGATACGCCAGCTCATCTGCGCGATCTTGTCCCAGATCAGTTGCTTGCAGCCGAGCGGTTGCCCGAACGACGTGCGGTGCTGCGCGTGCGCGGTGGCGATGTCGAACGCACTGCGGGCGACACCGAGACCGGAACCCCCGAGGATGGCGCGCTCGAAATTGAACATGCCGCGCATGATGCGGAACCCGCCTCCCCGCTCGCCGAGCAGGTGATCGGCCGGCACACGGCAGTCGTTGAATTCGACCTCGCCCACGATGCAGCCGCGCCGACCCATGAAGGTGTAGTTGCGCGGAAAACGGATGCCGCGCGCGGTACGGGGCACCGCGACCGCCGTCATGCCTCCCTGGGCGCCATCGGTCCCGGACGCAAGGCCGTAGACGATGTACACGTCCGCCACCGAAGCGTTCGAGATATACCGCTTGAAACCGTTGATGACCCATTCGTTGGTCTGCGCATCCAATTCGATGCGCGTTTCCATGCCGGCCGAGTCGCTGCCGACGTTGCGTTCGGTCACACAGATGGCGCCGATGGCCGAGCCGTCGAGAATAGGCAGGAGATAGGTGTCGCGCAGCCGCTCGCTCGCATGACGGTGCAGCGGATAGGCGCAGCTCAGCGCGGTCGCGATCGTCGTTTCAAACGCGTAGTTGAGGTACGCGGCTTCCTCGGACAGGATAGTGGCATGAGTGAGCCCGGGTTTGGCGAGCGTGCCGCGATACAGGTCCGGAAACATCAGCCGAAGGTAGCCTGCCTCGCCGAGCGAGCGGACCACGTGCTTCACGGCCTCCCAGTCCTGTCGGTCCTCGATATCGGCGGCCCGCGGCGCCAGTTCGCGTTGCAGGAAGTCGCGGACTTCGGCCCGGAAATCCCGGTCGGTGTCGTCAAGAATAAAATCACGCATGGTCGGTTCAGTGTTGCGGTTGTCTGGGTGGTTCGCCGTCACGCATTCGCGTCGCTGCCTGATGCCGCATTGCGCGAGGCACGGTCGCGCAACTCGAAAGCGCGCGCGTCGCGCACCGTTGGCAACAGGAACCGTGCATGCCGGAGCGCCTCGTAATCGAGCTCGCCGGTGACGAGGCACTCCGTTTCGTCCGGGGCCTGCGCGACGGTCTTGCCGAACGGATCGAGAATGCGCGAGCCACCCCAGAAGGTCATCGTCCCTTCACTGCCCACGCGATTGGCCATCACGATGCCCACTCCGTAGGTAAGCGCATAGAAGCGCAGATTGATGTCCCAGCCGGCCGGGTTGTCGAAATCGTCGCCTACTGCCTCGCGCGCAGAACTGATGGGTGCCGCAAACAGTGTCACCCCATCACACGCGAGCCGGTGCACGACGGCCGGATTCCACAGGTCCGCGCAGATCGGGGTCGCCACCTGCCAACGGTCATCGAGCGTGAAACTCCCGGGGCTCGGCCCGGCCGCAAAATACAACCCCTCCTTGAGCTTGCCGTACGTGGCGAGCATTGCCTTGCGATGGACGTGAATGAGCCGGCCATTCGCGACGGTGGCCTGGCTGTTGTAGAACTGGCCACCGGGGGCTTCCTCGACGAAGCCGAACACCGTATGCATGTCGACACTCGCTTCGGCGAGTTGCCCGATTAACGCGTTGTCCCGCCTGATCGCCAGCGTGAGCGCGTCCTTGCCCGCGCTGTGGCCATGCAGGGATAGCTCCGGAAACACCAGCAAGCGCACGCCGCGCTTGCGCGCGTCGCTCATGTGCTCCAGATGCCGGGCCAGGTTGGCCCGTGCGTCGCCGTACGCCGTCCCGGTTTGCGCAGCGGCCACCTTGATCCGGGTGGGCTCGCTGGATGAGGTGATCGGGGTTGCCATGTGCGAGTTCTCGTGTGCGTGGTGTTGCGTGGTATCGCTGCGTGGTATCGGTGTATGCGGCTGTTACGTCAGATCAGGCCCGACTGCTTCAGGAATTCGTGAGCGACATCGCTGAACGACTTTTTCTGCACGTCGACCTCGGCATTGAGCCGCGCCATCGTGGGCGCATCGAGCTTCGCCGACAGGGAGTTGAGGATCGGCCCGAGGGTCGGGTTCGCATCGAGCGTGGCCTTGCGGATGACCGGCGTGAGCGCATAGGCCGGGAAGTAGCCCTTGTCGTCCTTGAGCAGCACGAAGTGGAAGGCCGGTACGCGGCCATCGGTGGCGAACACCAGCGCGATGTCGACCTGGCGGTCCTTGAGCGCCTGATAGGTCAGCCCCGAGTCCATCCGCTTGACTTCGTCCTGGCTGAATTCGAAGCCGTACATTTTTTCGAGCGGCCGCAGGCCATCGGGGCGCGCATAGAATTCCGAATTGCAGGCGAACGTGAGCGTCTTGCCCGCCTTCAGTGCCTTCGCGAGGTCGCTGACGGTCACAATGCCGAGTTTCTTCGCCTCGTCCTCGTTCATTGCGAACGCATAGGTATTGTTGGCCTTCGACGGATTCAGCCACACGAGTCCTTTGGCGGCGTCCAGTTCCTTGACCTTCCTGTAGGTGTCTTCCGGGCTCAGGCGCTCGTTAATCTTGTTGTAGGTAATCAGCGACGTCCCGGTGTATTCCCAGTAGATATCCACCTGGCCGTTTTCCTGGGCCTGCCGCAACACGGCGCTACCCATGCCGTCCTTCTTCGTCACGGTGAAGCCCTTCGCCTGCAGCAGCTGCGAGGTCATTTCCGCCATCAACTGCTGTTCGGTGAAATTCTTGCCGCCCACCACGACCGACGCGGCAAAAGAGGGCAGCGCCCATGAACAGGCGATCAGTACACCGAAAAAAACAAGTGCGCGCATAAAGTTTGAATGTTTCATGGTCTCCTCGATGGACAGGTAATCAATAGCCGACAGGGTCGACGAAGGTTCAGCTCTGCGGGTTGACACCGCGCGATACCAGCAGTCGTTGCATCTGCCCGACAAACGCATCGGTCAGGATCGCCAGCAGCGCGGTCGGGATGGCCCCCGCCAGTAACATGTCGAATTCATTCAGGTCGATGCCGGTAAAGATCAGTTCGCCCAGACCGCCGCCGCCGATCAGGAATGCCAGCGGCGCCGTTCCGACCGTGATTGCCAGGGCGGTGCGGATGCCCGCGAAGATCACGTACAGGGCGTTGGGCAACTCGACACGCCAGAGAATCTGCCAGCGGGTCATGCCCATCCCGGTGGCCGCCTCAATCAGGGATCGCGGCACCGCGCGCAGTCCCTCGTAGGTGTTCAGCGCAATCGGCAGCAGCGTGGCCACCCACAGGCCAAAGATTGCCGGGACCGAACCGATGCCCAGCACGCTCATTGCCAGCGCGAGCAGCGCGAGTTTCGGAATGGCCTGGCCGACATTCAGCGTCTGCATGAGGACGGCGGCGCCGTGCCGTTGCGACGGCCGGCTCAGGTAGATGCCGGCCGGCACCGCGACCGCGATCGCGAGCACAGCCGCAATGGCGACCATCACCATCATCTGGATCGACTGATAGATGATGTCGCTGCGGTACTGGGCCACGCTGGACCACCAGCTGTCCGCGCGCGCCGGCGCACATGCCACTACGAGCACCAGGCCAACGGCGGCGCTGGCGCACCGGGCCGCAGCGGAGTGTTTTCCCGGTTTCATGCGCGCTCTCCCGTGGGTACGCGCAACAGGTCGACAATCTGTGCCTGACTGACATAACCGACAAAACGGCCATCGTCGTCAACCGTCGGCAGCCACGACGCGCCGCTCGCAAACATCGCCGACACCACCGTGCGCAGATCGTCCTTTTGACTGGCCGTACCCTGCACCGGAATCGCGTGTGCCGGGGTCAGCGCCCCGTCGACCGACTGAAGCTGGGCGGCGGTCAGGTAGCCCTGCGGCTTGTCGGCGCCATCGACCAGCACGATCTGGTCGACGCCATGCTCGGCCATCAGCGCCTTCGCGCGCGCGCTGTGCTCGCCCACCCGCACGAGGCATTCACGTGCGGACAGCGCATCCCGCGCGCTGACCAGCCGCAGGCGCTTGAGTGCTCGATCCGTGCCAACGAAACCTGCGATGAACGGCGTGGCGGGTCGGGCGAGGATGTTGTCGGGCGAATCGAACTGCTCGATCTGGCCGCCGCGGAAAATCGCGATCCGGTCAGCCATCTTCACCGCCTCGTCGATATCGTGGCTGACGAAGATGATGGTCTTCCTGACCCGCTGCTGGATGCGCAGGAACTCGTCCTGGATCAGCTCCCGATTGATCGGGTCGATAGCACCAAACGGCTCGTCCATCAGCATGACGGGCGGATCGGTGGCGAGCGCCCGCGCCACGCCGACGCGCTGTGCCTGGCCGCCCGACAGGTCCTTCGGATAACGGGAGAGATAGATGGCCGGATCCAGCGCCACGATCTCCAGCAGCTCGGCCGCCCGCCGGCGCGCCTTCGCCTTGTCCCAGCCAAGCAGACGCGGCACCACGCCGATGTTTTCCTCGACGGTCATGTTCGGAAACAGGCCGATCTGCTGGATCACGTAACCGATGCGGCGGCGCAATTCCACCACATCGAATTCGTCGGTGTCGCGGCCCTCGAGATAAATCTTGCCGGAGGTGGGCTGCACCAGCCGGTTGATCATCTTGAGCGTCGTGGTCTTGCCGCATCCCGACGGGCCCAGCAGCACGCAGATCTCGCCTGCCCCGACTTCCATGTTGATACCGTCGACCACCGGGGCCGTTGCGCCGTCGTAGCGCTTCGTGACGTTGGAGAGCTTGATCATGATGATTACGCGTGTCGTGGGTATTTGCGAAAGCCGGTGAGCGCGCCAACGCGCACCGCGAACCGGGCGAGCCGGGAGGGACTGCGCAGCCCCTTCGGAGTGAGAAGCCGCTGGACCCAGGCCAGGCCGTAGTCGGCCACGATGGCCAGCACGCTGACCAGGATGGCGCCGGCGATCAGCTGGCGCGGGTCCGACTGCGAGATGCCGCGGCTGATCAGCTTGCCGAGGCCGCCGGCGCCGATGTAGGCCGCGATGGCGGCGATGCCGACGTTGATGACCACTGCCATGCGCACCCCTGCCATGATGATCGGCAGCGCGATCGGGATCTCGACCCGGCGCAGCCGCTCGCCGGTCTTCATTCCCATCCCGCGTGCGGCTTCGCGCAACGCCGGATCGATATTGTTGATTGCGGCGTAGGTGTTGCGCACGATCGGCAACTGCGAGTAGAGGAACAGCGCGATCACCGTGGGCAGGAAGCCGATGCCCTGGCCAATGATGGACAGTACCGGAATCATCAGACCGAACAACGCCACGGAGGGGATCGTCATGATGATTGACGCGACATACAGGACGATCTTTGCGGCGCGTTCGTTGACGGTTATCGCGATGCCGAGCGGCACGCCGGTGAGGATCGCGAAGCCAACGCCCACGCCGACAATCTCGATGTGTTCGAGGGTCATCCTGGCAATGCTCGCCAGGTTGTCCCAGATGAAAGCCAGAGTTTCCACAATGTCTCCTGGACCCTGAGAGGATCATGTTTTTTTGATATGCATGCCAGCGACTCCAAGATAAACGGAGACTCGCGCGTGGCCTTAACACGGGTTCGACATTGTTTGTCACAAAAGCGACGTGTCGCTGCCGTGACGTTTTTTTTTCCTTCAATATCAATGACGTATAGGGTTTCCACTAGCGTCCCGTTATGGTCGTTCCCGAAGCGCGGAGTTGTCGTGGCGCCCTGTGAGTCGCCCCGGCCATCAGCCGTCGACGCGCGGGCCCATGAAAGGCGCACGGGGGAGGAGGTGGAATTTGCGGGGGTGAGTGGCCAGCGTAGCGGAGCCACGGCCGCCGAAACTGGCAAGGCGTGGTCGGCACGTTCAGGCGGCAAAGATACGATGGCGGTGCCTGGCAGGGCTGCGGGCTCCGGCAGATAGTGCGTCGGCAGCGCGATGTGACGTCACTGGCAATGGTCGGGCGAGTCCCTGCGCTCACCAGACAACCTGATCCTGCTTTTTGCCGACGACGTATACGGATGGCCCGTCAGCCCCGGCCTGCCTGAGGGCGGGTGCTGACGCTGCTCAGGGCGAGGAGGGCAAGGCTCCCGGTGACGGTCATCGTGAAGACATAGATGCCTTGTGGGCCGAACGATGTCATCGCCAGCGATGCGGCGATCGGTCCGGTACAACCGCCGAATGCGAAGGTCAGCAGCAGGCCGGCGCTTATCGCTGTTGTGAGGAACGATGGCGCCGTCACTGCGGCGCCATCGAGCCAGGAAGCCAGCCTCACCTCGCGAGGCGGGCAGTACATCTACAGCGCGGCCTCGCGGGTCATGCCCATCAGCGGTTGACCATCTTCTTGGGATACGAAAGCGCCAGCACGCCGCCGATCACCATGCACACCGCAAAGCCGTAAAGGCCGGCGCTTTCCGAATGGAACGTATCGCGCAGCCAACCAATAAAATAAGTGCTGCCGAAGCCGCCGAGATTGGCCAGCGAGCATGCGAATGCGATGCCGCCTGCTGCAGCCGAGCCTTTGAGGAAGGTCGAGGGCAGCGACCATACCACGGGCATCGCCGCGGCCGCACCCGCGTTGACGAGCGAGAACAGGAGCACCGTGGCGAGCGTGCCGTGCGTGCCGCTCGCCGCCACGGCCAGCGCTACTGCCGAGACGAGAAATGGCACGACGATATGCCAGCGGCGTTCGCCGAAGCGGTCCGAGCTTGCCCCGCACCAGAGCGTGCCGATCACGGCAGCCGCATTCGGTATGGCCATCAGCCAACCGATTGCATAGGTATCCTTCACGCCCGTGTCACGCAGGATCGACGGCAACCAGAAGCTCACCGCGTAGAGGCCGAGCAGCACGCACAGATCGATCAGACCGAGCGCCCACACCTTCGGATCGGCGAAAGCCTTGCTGAGCGCGTGACTCTTGTTGCCGGCCGGATCGGCGTCGAGATTGGCGCGCAGTGCCTTTTTCTCGTGCGCGTCGAGCCATTTCGCCGATTCGATGCTATTGGGCAGCCAGCGCAGGATAGCGAAGCCGAGGAGTATCGAAGGCAGCGCCTCGATCAGGAACAGCCACTGCCAGCCGCCGAGGCCATGCGCGCCATCGAAAAAGCGCATGATCCAGCCCGAGATCGGGCTGCCGATCATGCTCGAGAGCGGCAGCCCCACCATGAACAGCGCGACGATGCGCGCACGACGGGCGTCCGGATACCACTGTGTGAGATAGAGCAGCACGCCCGGCAGAAAGCCCGCTTCGGCCACGCCGAGCAGAAAGCGCACGGTATAGAACTGCAGCGGCGTTTTCACGAACAGGGTGGCGCCGGAGAGAAGACCCCACGTGATCATGATGCGGGCGATCCAGAGTTTCGCGCCCACGCGCTGCAAGATGAGATTGCTTGGGACTTCGAAGAGAATGTATCCGGCAAAGAAGAGGCCCGCGCCCAGGCCGTAGATGGTGTCGCTGAACTTGAGCGCGTCGAGCATCTGCAGCTTCGCCAGACCGATATTGATACGGTCCAGATAGGCAGCGAAATAGCACAGGCAAAAGAGGGTGATCAGGCGGAACGTGACCTTGCGGTACAGCTCCACATGTTGAACGCCGGCAGGAGAGAGAGTGGCGCTGCCGGATTGCACGGTAGACATGGGTGGGCTCCCGGTTGGGATGATTCGGGTTGAGGTTCGCTGCTCGACGCGTGCACACATCGAGCGCTCACAGGTGTCTGTATAGCATGTCAAAATACAAGCGTATACACTACAAATTACCAGGGTAACCGGAATGCTTTGGATTTTTTAAAGCAGATACTTAAGAAGCGGATTGACCCCGAAATTAATAGGGATTAACGGGCTATGAGAATTATTTTCCACATCACGAACACGTGCACGAGCGTTGATAAATTACTGCGTATGCGCTCGAATATCCAGCGTCGTCGCTGAATTTCGGGAGGCGTGCCCATGGCGGGCAAGCATAGCGTTAGCGAATCGTATGGCTCGTTTGTGGTCGGTGCGGTCGATCTTGGACAAGCCGCCGCACGATGCGCATGTCGTGTGCTGATCTCGAAGGTGTACACTACATTTTTCTTCATCGGGCCCGCATAGGGCCGCACATTCATGCCGTCGCCCAAGGACTCTTACGACTTTCACGATCAGGTGGGCCATTTGTTGCGCCGCGCCTATCAGCACCACGTCGCCATTTTTCAGGAGGCGATTCCCGATTCCGATCTCACTGCCGCGCAGTTCGTGACGTTGTGCGCGGTGAAGGAAAAGCAGGGTTGCTCGCTCAATGACATCGTCAAGGCTACGGCCATCGATCAGGCCACGGTACGCGGCGTGGTCGAGCGCTTGAAGACGCGGGCACTCATCGAGGTGCTGCCCGATCCCAAGGACGGTCGCAAGCTGCTCGTGCGCGCCACGCCCGCCGGGCTCGCGTTGATCGAGCGTACTGTGCCGTTCGCGAAACAGGTTACCGAGCGCACTTATGGTCCGCTCAATGCGGGCGAGCGCGTGGCGCTGCTATTTCTGCTGCGCAAGATGATGGAAACCGACGGCGAGTGAACGCCGTCGTCGTTCGTCGCGGCGTCGTCATCGGTTGCGACGTTCGTGGAATTCGCGGCGCACGCGCGTTCAGCTGCGCGCAGCGTGTTGCGCTTCGAGCAGTGCACCCGCTTCGCGCAGCCCCGCGCGAATCATATCGGGCGTGAAGGGGGGCGCATAAAAGCGTACGCCCGTTGCGTCGTGAATCGCGTTGGCGAGCGCCGCCGGCCCAGGCACCGAGGCCGATTCGCCCGCGCCCAGCGGTGGCTCGCCCTGGCGCGGCATCAGCACGACATCCACGGCCGGCAATTCGGGGAAGGTGAGGATCGGGTAGCTGCCCCATTCGCGGCTGGCCACTTTGCCTTCGGCGAAACGCACGCGCTCTTTCAGCGAGCGGCTCAATACCTGAATCACGTTACCGTGGATTTGATGGCGTACGCCGTCGGGGTTGATCATCGTGCCCGTGTCCTGGCCCACGGTGATGCGCTCGACGCGAATTTCGCCGGTCACGCGATCGACCACGAGGTCGGCCACCCATGCGGACCACGCGGCGCCAAAGCCGGGAAAGCGGCTATGCACGTAGCGCGCATAGGCGATGCCCCGGCCGCGCGCGTAGCGTTCGCCGCCGCGCAAGGGCGTGCTGCGCGAAGCACGCGTCTGCCAGCCCGCGCGTCGCGCGACGGCTTCGAGCAGTTCGGCGGCGCGGGTGTCGTCGAGATGACGCAGGCGGAATTCGAGCGGATCGACGCTCGTGAGCGCCGCGAGCTCATCGGCAAACGCATCGTGCGCGAACGAGTTGGGTAACGCCGAGACGCCGCGCAGCCACGATGCGCGCACGAGCGGCGCGAGGTCGTCGCAGGCGAAGCGGCGGTTCGCGCTCAGATACGGCGAGACCGCCGTGCGATCGCCCATTTCGAACACGCGCGGCTCGCTGGCCACGACTCCGGTGAGCAGCGAGGCGAGCAACGGTGCGTCGTTCGACGGATAGCGCGTGACGAAGTCGTAGCCCGTCATGCGGCCCTCGGGCGTCACGGTGCCGGTCACGTCGATCACCTGGCCCGTGCCCTTGGGCTCCCACGCGTGCTCGTCGGCGCGCGTGAGCTGCACGCGTACGGGCGCGCTCACGGCGCGCGAGAGCAGGAGCGCGTCGCCGCAGACGTCGTCGGCGCAATTGCGGCCGTAGCAACCCGCGGCTTCCATGCGCACGATGTCCATGTCGGCCTCGTCGCGGCCGACGAGCGTCGCGAGGTCGTAGCGCAGCGAGACCGGATTCTGCGTGCCCGACCAGACCGTCGTGCGGCCGGCACCGGGCTCCCGGTAGTCGGCGAGCGCGCACGATGGCCCGATCGAGCCATGCATCTGGTACGGCCACTCGTAGGTGCGCGAAATCGTGAGCGTGCCGGGCACGGCACACGCAGCCTCCACGTCGCCTTCTTCGAGCAAAGGGCGGCGCTTTGCCGGCGCGGCCTTGATCGCGGCGCCAGGGTCGTCGAGCGAGCGCAGCGCGGGCAGCGGCTTCCACTTCACGCGCAACTCGCGCGCGGCGCGCACGGCTTGTTCCTCGCGCTCGCACACCACGCCGACGAAATCGCCGAGCACGACCACGGCGCGCAAGCCGCGCACCTGCGAGACGGAATCGCAATCGACCTCGTCCAGCAGACGGCCCACGAACGTTCCGCTGTCGATGCCGGTATAGGGCGGGCGCACGACGCGTCCGTGCAGCATGCCCGGCACGCGCATGTCGTGCACGAAAGTGAGCGCGCCCGTGGCCTTGGCGGGAATGTCGACGCGCGGCGACGATTTGCCGATCACGCGATACGTCGACGGATCTTTCACGGCGGCGTCGAGGTCGAGATCGAGCGCGATGCGCCGGCCCGCGACGAGTTCGGCGAAGCTCACGCGGCGCGTGTCGGTGGCAGCGGCGGGACCGGCAATAAAGACTTCGGCGTGGTCGGTCGCGAGCGCCTCGACGTTCACGCCGAAGCGCTTCGCGGCCAGTTGCAACAGCGCGTGGCGTGCCTGCGCCGCCGCGCAACGCAGCGGCCTGGCCGAGATCTGAATGGACGCGCTCGCGATGGTGGGTCCCTGATTCGGCGTGACGGCCGTATGCCCGAGCTGCATTTGAACGCGTGCGGCGGCCACGTCCAGCTCTTCGGCAACGATCTGCGCGAGCGAAGTGCGGATGCCGGTGCCCAGATCGACGTGGCCATTGAAGGCGAGGATGCGGCCGTCGTCGAGCAATGCAACGAACACCTCGGGCACGGCGGGGACGAACGAAGACAGACTGCCCGGCTGGCCGGGCGCGGGCTGGATGGGCGGTGCGGGCTGGCGCACGACAGTGAGGCAGCCTTCGCGTGCGAGCAGTTCTGAGCGGTTCACGACAGAGTGTTCCAGTGGGCACGCAGCAAGCATCGTCCCCGTTGCATTCCCGTTGGGCCGCGCGCCCTATGGCTGCGCGGCCACGCGCGATGCTTGCGTGGCGGGTACATGACATTAAGTCGACAAAAACATCGCGTCAAACCAGCCGGGCGTCGCGTTCAGCGGCGCGCCGCCTCGATTTCGGCGATGGCTTCGGCAAGCGGCATCACGGCCGCGTACTTCTGCTGCATGTCGAAGAGATTCGCGTTGTGCGGTTCGATCGCGCGGTCGCCCACGCAATCGGCCAGCACGAGCGGGCGAAAGCCATATGACATCGCATCCACCACGCTCGCACGGACACAGCCGCTCGTGACCGCGCCGGCCACCAGCAGCGTCTGTACTGCACGCTGCGTGAGCCAAGGCGCAAGCTGCGTGCCGAAGAACGCCGACGGCACGGTCTTGCGCACGACGAGCTCGCCCGCGGCCGGCGTGAGTTCGGGAACGATCGCGCTGTTCGGGTGGTCCTCGGTCAGCGTGGCCATGCCGGGTACTTTCAGCGAGAACACGTTGTCGTCGCTGCCGCCCGCCGCGTAGACGATGCGGCTGTGGGCCACCGGCCAGCCGTTCTCGCGTGCAAGCGCGAGCGCCTGCTGCGTGCGGGCAATGGCGGGCAGGATGTTGCCGCCGCCGAACGTACCGGGGTCCGCGAAGCCCACTACGAAATCAATGATCAGGAGTCCAATATTGCCTTCCACGGGGAGCGGTGTGCCGAAGCCCTGCCGCTGGTAGACCGTGGCTTCGGCGTGTTGCGTGAGATCGTTCATGTCGGGAGTCGTGCGAAAGGATGGATGCTCAGGCGCACACGCGCCCGTCTCGCACGACGACGTCGTCGTCGAGCCGGACGGTACAGCCGCGCAGCGGAATGTCGATATGGCAGGTCGTGGTGCGTTGCCCGCCGCCTTCATTGTTCGGTCCGAGCGAGAACAGGAAATTGCCCTCGAACGCGCGCGCATCCATGCCGATGGTCGCCTCGCGGTCGTAGAGGCCGAGCGTGGACCAGCGCGCGCGCGGCTGCAGGCCCCAGCCGATGTGCGAGATCGCATAGCCTTCGGGGTCTCCGAACGTTTCCATGTAGTCGCGCAGCAACGCGGCATCCACGCCGCCTTCGATCCTGGTGGCGTAGCCGCCTTCGACGGTGAGCGCGATGGGTTCGTTCACGTAGCGCTTTTGCGGCAGCAGGATGTCGCCGCGATCGATCACGATGGTGCCGTGCGCGGTGCGGTCGTTCGGGTAGGTGAGCGCGAAGCCGCTTGGCCAGTGGTCCCAGCGGCCCGGTTCGTCGACGAAGCCGTACTCGGCGGTCGGGCCGAACTCGCCGAGCGGACACACGAACGCGGTGCCCGCGGGCGAGGTGACGCGCATTTCGCGCGCCGCGCCCATCTTCTTCGTGGCCGCGAGCACGCGCGTACGGTCTTCGGTCGTGGGTACGAGGCGCGCGAGCACTTCGGGCGGCTCTACCGCGAGCAGGATCTTCGTCCCCGACTTGAGGATGTCGTGCTGCTCGTGGGAGAACAGCAGCGTCATGAGGTCGAGCACGAGGTCGCTCGCCTTGAGCGCCGCGATGGCCGCGCGATTGCCCGTGAGCGGCGTCGTGCCGAGATAGGCGAGCGAGTCGCGGCTGAAGGCTTTTTCGCCGTTCACGGGGGGCAGGTCGAGCCGGTTCACGATGGCCCCCATCTGCTGGGTGGCGATGAGCGCGCAGGCGAGCGTCTGCGGGTGCGTGGCGGCGCTCGTCAGGATCGTGACGGTCTGGCCGGCTTCGAGGCGGGAGAGCGTGAGCACTTCCTTCCACGCCTGAATGAGTTGATGGTCGCTGATGGGCATCGGGGGTCTCCAGTTCCGGTGAGCGGGCTTTACGCGGTGACGATTGCGGCGGACCGGGCGAGCGGCGCGCCGAGAAAATCGCCGAACGCCGCATAGAAGCCCGCCGCGTTGTCCCACGGAATCATGTGGCCCGCATGGGGCACGCGCACGTGCAGCATGGCGGGCGTGGCGCGCTGCAGCTCGGCCACGTCCTCGTCGCGCACCACGTCGCCGCGTTCGGCCGTCATGAGGAGCGTGGGCACTTTCAGTCGCGCCGCATCGGCATGAAAGTCATCCGTATGGAATCCTGCATATGAAGCCAGCACGGCGCGCTCGTCGCAGGTATGCAGCCACTCGGCGCGCAGGCGCAGTTCCTCGTCGGTCCATGTGGGGCAGAACGTGCGCATGCCATCGGCGTCGGCGCCCTTGCGCGCGAGCGCCATCGAGTCGACGTACCAGGGCAGCTTGCCCGGATAGGCGCGGCGCTGAGGCCCCGAGACCGGCGGATCGACCAGCACCACGGATTCCAGCGCGGGTGTCGCGCGCAACGCGGCGCGCGCGGCAATGCGCGCGCCCATGGAATGGCCGAGCAGTGCGTAGCGTTCGAGCCCGAGCGCGGCGGCGAGTGCAAGCACGTCGGCGGCCTGCGCATCGAGGCTGTAGTCGAGTGCGGCTGATGCTTCCGAGAGGCCGCGCCCGCGCACGTCGATGACATAGGTATCGAAGGTCTCGCCGAACACTTCGCCCACGAAGCCCCACGTGATGGCCGGGCTCGTGATGCCGGGTATCACGATGATGGCGGGGCGTGCGGCGCGCTCGCCCAGCGCCCCACCATAGCGCAGATAGTGCTGGCGTATGCCATTGGCGTGAACGTTCGCGCCATAGAGAAAAGTGCTGGACATGTCAGGCTCCGATGAATCGGGAAGTGAGGTGTGAGCGGCCTGCGGCGGCTGCGGGCCGCGGGCGTATCAGTACGCGCCCGAGAGCAGCGCGCCCGCGCCAGGAACGATCGGCTCGAGGTCGAGCTCGCGCAGCATCGCGTAGGTGGTGGCGATGGCCGCGGTAATGACGGGCTTGCCCGTCATGGCTTCGACCTTCGCAACGGCGGGCAGCGAGGGCATCTGCACGCAGGCGGAGAGCACGATCGCATCGGCGTCGGCGTAGTTCAGCGTCTTGACGATTTCGGGCAGACGCGCGGGATCGTGACGGCCCACTTCGAGATTGTCGGGAATTTCGAGCGCGCGCCAATCGAGCACTTCGTAGCCTTCGTGGCGAATGTAGTCGACCACGAGTTCGGTAAGCGGCTTCATGTACGGCGCGACCACGACGATGCGTTTCGCGCCGATCACCTTGAGCGCATCGACGAGCGCGCCCGCGCTCGTGAGTACCGGCGCTTTCGCGCCGTTTTCGGCGGTGTGCTTCGTGAGACGCTCCTGCGAGACGCGGTGATACCCGCGGCCCATCGCCATGATCGCCACGAGGCATGCATAGCCGAGCACGTCCACGCGTGCATCGGAAAGCTCGAGGGCGCAGCGGTCCGATTCGGCGTCCATGGCCGCGAGCTCTTCCTTCACCACCTTCTTCATGCGCATGCGGCTCGAATGAAACGTAAAGCGCTCCGGGCGGATGGCTTCACGCAGACGCAGCATCGCGGGAATCTCGGTCTCCATCGTGGTGTTCGAGCTCGGCACGATCTGGCCGATGCGGTAAATCTTGCTCATGACGCTCACTCCATTGCAGTTGGGCGGCAACGGCGCCCGCTTGCGCGGGTGCCGTCGTACGTTGGGCAAAGTCTAGCGTGTACGTTTTAAATTCACAACCGGGAAAATAATTGCCGGTTCGTCATTCCCTTTTATATAGCTGAAATGTTCGGGTTTTCCCCTGCGTCACCAGGAAAAACGTGAGGCTTGCGGTTTTATTTTCTAATGTGTACGCTCTATTTAACCCTGTATCGAATCCACTCAACCGGCCCGGCGGCGCGATGCGCGGCACGGGCGCACCCCCTGGAGAACTTATGAGCAAACCCCGTATCGCCATCATCGGCGCCGGCCTTGGCGGTGTGGCGGCCGCCGCCCTCATGCAGCGGCGCGGCCACGACGTGCGCCTCTACGAGCAGGCCCCCGCGTTTTCGCGCCTCGGCGCGGGCATCCACCTCGGGCCCAACGTCATGAAGATCATGCGGCGCATGGGCTGCGAGGACGCGCTCAACACCATGGGCTCGCATCCCGACTACTGGTACAGCCGCGACTCGAAGACGGCCGAGGCGATCGCGCAGATTCCGCTGGGCGACTACGTGCTCAAGACCTATGGCGCGAGCTACCTGACCGTGCATCGCGGCGACTTCCACAAGCTGATGACCGACGCGGTCGCGCCCGGCACCATTTCGTTCGGCAAGTGCCTGAAGACTGTGGAGGACACCGGCAGCGAAGTGCGTCTCACCTTCGCGGACGGCAGCGCGGAAACGGCCGATATCGTGATTGGCGCGGACGGCGTGAACTCGAAAATCCGCGAGCATCTGCTTGGCGCGGAACCGCCGCGCTACACCGGCTACGTCGCGCATCGCGCGGTGTTTCCGGCATCGCTGCTCGGCAACCGCCCGTACGACATGTGCGTGAAATGGTGGTCGCAGGACCGCCACATGATGGTCTACTACGTGACCGAGCGGCGCGACGAGTATTACTACGTCACGGGGGTGCCGCAGGCCGAATGGCCCGAGGGTGTCTCGGTGATGGAAAGCAGCCGCGAGGAGATGCGCGAAGCGTTCGAGGGCTATCACCCGGACGTGCTGAACCTGATCGACGTTTCGCCGTCCATCAGCAAGTGGCCGTTGCTCGAACGCGACCCGCTGCCGCTGTGGAGCCGTGGCCGCCTCGTTCTGCTCGGCGACGCCTGCCATCCGATGAAGCCCCATATGGCGCAGGGCGCGGCCATGGCGATCGAGGATGCCGCCATGCTCACGCGCTGCTTCGACGAGGTCGGCACCACCGATTACACGGGCGCGTTCGCGTTGTACGAGGCGAACCGTGCGGCGCGCGCATCGAAGGTGCAGCTCGTTTCGCACAACAACACGTGGTTGCGCACGAACGAAGACCCGGCCTGGGTGTTCGGCTACGACGTATTCAACGTGCCGCTCGTTGCGCCGCAAAGCGCACGCGCACAAGTTGAAACTGGGGCCGCAGCGGAGGCGGCGGCCGCGCAAAGCTGAGCGCGCGCCGAATTTCGGCGGGTTATAAGTTCCTGGGCGGCGTGCCGCGCGTGCGGTCTGCACGCGGTGCGCCGCCCCGCGAAGCGCTGCCCAGCCAGGGCACGCCGTTTGTGCTTACCCTAATTTCAAGTCAGTCCATGTTGCGAACCGGTTCTCCCGCAGCGCCGCTCACGCTCAGCGTGAACGGTGCCTTGCGCACCCTCGCGGGCGCCACGCCCGACACACCGCTGCTCTATATCCTGCGCAACGATTGCGAGCTCAACGGCCCCAAATATGGCTGCGGGCTCGGGCAGTGCGGCGCTTGCACGGTGCTCGTCGACGGTCAGCCGACACGCTCGTGTGTCGTGCCGGCAGCCGTGGCGTGCTCGCGTGAAGTGACCACGCTGGAGGGTCTTGGCACGCTCGAGGCACCGCATCCGGTGCAGCGCGCGTTCATCGACGAGCAGGCCGCGCAATGCGGCTATTGTCTGAACGGCATGATCATGAGCGCAGTGGCGTTGCTCGCCAGCAATCCGTTGCCGGATGAAGAGACGATCCGCGATGCGCTGCGCTTTAACCTGTGCCGCTGCGGCACACACCTGGAAATCGTGCGCGCGGTGCAACGCGCAGCGCGGTATTTGCAGCAGGAACAGGGCAATTGATGAGCGAGCACGACCCGCAGGCATTGCGTGCGCAGGCAAGCCGCGTGCCGAGCGCCGCGTGTGCGCCACGTGCAGACGATGCGCTCATGCAACGGCGCGCCCAGTACGCATGGCCGGCCATTGGCCTGAACGCCGAGGCGCAACTCGCGGTTGTTGCCAGCGTTGCGGCGGATGGGACGATGACGAAGTGGCACTACCGCGCGCGCGTGGCCGACGACGCGTCCGACGCATTCGATGCTGCGGCGCTGGACGCCTCGCAGCGCGATGCGGCGCCGCTGCTCATCTATCGTCACGCGCAGGCGAGTCTTGCCGTCGAGGATCCCGCCCGCGCGATTCCCGGTGCCGCGCACGCATTCGCGCGCGAATCCTTTGTCGACGAGATCGCGCACGAGGCGCGCCGCGACCCCGTTGCGCTGCGGCTCGATCATCTCGACGCCGCGCGCGATGCGGGTGCGCGTGAGGTGATCCGCATGGTGAGCGAGCGCGCTGCGTGGGGCGCTGCGCCGCTATCCGATTCGGAGTCCATATCGACATGGTCGCGCGGACGCGGCTTTGCATTCGATGGCGAGGCCGGCGACAGCGCGCCGTTGCTCGACTACGTACAAAAACCTGTGCAGAAACCCGTGCAGCCGGGCGCCGAAGGCCGGCCCGCGAGCTGGTCCGCCTGGGTGGTCGATCTCGAAGTCAACCGCGCGACTGGCGACATCGCCGTGCGGCGCGTGGTGGCGGGGCAGGGCGCGGGAACGCCGGGGGCCACCTCGCTGATCGGCTTGCCTGCGTGGCAGATCGAGGAGGCGGTCGCACGCGCGACCGGGGCGAAGCGCATCGCCGCGCGCGCGAGCCACGATGAGACAGGTTCGGGCGATCGTGCATCGGTCTCACATGATCTCGTCGATGCGGAATACGATCTGGAGTCCAGATCAACGGCAGATTCGGGGCGAGACGAAAAGCCTGTCGATCCCGCCGCCGCACCCGCCGCGGCCGCGATCGCCAATGCGCTCTTCGACGCCACCGGCGTACGCTTTCGGGCGCCACCCTTCGATCCCGAGACGATTCGGCGCGCGCTTGCACAAGCCGGCCCCGCAGTTGTGCTGCAGGCGCCCGCCGCAACGCGCAGGCCGTCACGCTGGAAGCGCTGGCTCGCGGGCGGCGGCATAGGCGGTATCGCGGGAGGCTTGATCGGCCTTGCCTGCTCGCTGCTGCCCGGCCCCGCGCCCATCGCGCCGCTGCCCGCGGGCGCGGGCCCCGACGCTTCGATGTGGAGCGCGGCGACGCTCGAGCGCGGCCGCCAGATCGCGGCCGCGGGCGATTGCGCCGTGTGCCACACCGCGCCGGGAGGCGTGACGAACGCGGGCGGCTTCGCACTGGAGACGCCCTTCGGCACGGTCTGGTCCACGAACATCACGCCCGATCGCGAGACCGGCATTGGCGCGTGGACCTACGAGGCCTTCGCGCGCGCGATGCGCAAGGGCATTGCGCGCGATGGCCGCCATCTCTATCCCGCCTTTCCCTACACAGCGTTCGCGCGCATGAGCGACGCCGACATGATGGCGCTTTACGCGTGGCTCATGTCGCAGCCGGCCGTGAGCCACGCCGTGCCGCAAACGCAGTTGCCGTTTCCGATGAACCAGCGCCGCCTCGTGGCAGGCTGGAACTGGCTCTTTCACGACGACGCGCAATATCGCCCCGACCCGCAAAAGTCGGCGTTATGGAATCGCGGCAAATATCTCGTCGATGGCGCCGGCCATTGCGGCGCGTGCCACACGCCGCGCAACGCGCTGGGCGCGGAGAAGGGCGGCTTTGCGTATCTCTCGGGCGGCAGCGCCGAAGGCTGGGACGCCCCTGCACTGGTCGCCGCGCATGGCGCCGCACGAAGCACCGCGGCAGGCGCGCCAGTGCCGTGGACCGAGGACGCGCTCTTCACGTATCTGCGCACGGGCTTTTCGCCCGAGCACGGCGTGGCCGCGGGTCCGATGGCGCCCGTCGTAGCCGGGCTCGCGAGCCTGCCCGAGTCGGACGTGCGAGCGATCGCGCATTACATCGCGTCGCTCTCTCCGCCCGTGGACGCCGCAACGGCCGCTCAGGCAGCGGCGCAGCGCGTGACGGGTGCGAATGCGGACGCGCTCACCGCAAGCGGTTTCCAGAACGGTCGCCGCATGTTCGAAACGGCTTGCGCGGTGTGTCATGCGGAATCGGGCGGCGTCGGCCATTTTGGCGTGCGTCCGCTCATGGGCCTGAACACGAGCGTGAACCAGGCGAGCCCGGACAATCTGCTGCGCGTGCTGATGCACGGCATCGATCAGCCGGCGACCGACGGACTCGGGTACATGCCCGGCTTCAAGGATAGCTTTGACGATCGGCAGATGGCCGAACTTGCAGGCTATATTCGGGCGCGCTATGCGCCGGGGCAGCCCGCATGGCCGGACCTCCCGGCTGCTGCTGCACGGGCACGGACGCAAGCGCATTGATGTTCGCGCAAGTCACTCCGTTGCAACCGGCGGTGTGCGAGCGCCGGCGGCCGACGAGCCCTTTTGCGGCCCGTCGCCCCCCGGCCTGCCGTGACGCTCGATGTACGCGCGCGTCGCTTCGAAATAGCTGAGGGTCGATTCCGTGGCCGTGAAATGCAGGTGCATCAGACGGCTCGTCGCATCGGCCACGTACACCAGCAGCGTGCAGGCCTGCCCGGTCCTCGAACCAGCGGTGGTCGCTGCCGTCGATCTGGATGCGCTCGTCCTGGCATGCACGCCGCGCCCGTGGCTGATAAACCTTCGGTGGCCGCTTAGCTGCCTTAACGAGCCGTGTCGATACCCAACACATCGACAGCCTTGCGCTGATAACCATTCGTCGCGAGCAACAGGCTGCGTGAATACTCGTTATCGACCTGCTGCGCCCTGATTTTCTCCACAGCGAGTTCTTCGACGATCTCGCCATTGCGCATGATCGCAACACGCGAGCACAGAAAGCTCACGACAGCGAGATTGTGGGTGACGAGAATCATCGTCAGATTACGCTCGCGATGCAGGCGCTTTAGCAGGTTCAATATCTCGGCTTGCACGGAGACATCGAGCGCCGACGTAGGCTCGTCGAGCAGCAACACACGCGGCTCGACGATCAGCGCGCGCGCAATCGCCACGCGTTGCCGCTGCCCGCCCGATAACTGATGCGGATAGCGAAATCGAAACGACGCATTGAGCCCGACTTCACGCAGCGCATTGACGATACGTTCTTCATGCTGGCCGATGCCGTTGATACGCAACGGTTCGCGCAATGTCTGATCGACAGTGAAGCGCGGATGCAGCGAACCATATGGGTCCTGAAACACCATTTGCACAGCGCGCTTTTGCGCGACACCACCTTGCTGCGCAATGCGCACCGTGCCTTGCGCGATGGGCGTCAATCCGCTCAACGCACGAAGAATGGTCGACTTGCCGGAACCCGACTCACCAACGAGCCCGAACACCTCGCCTTGCGCGACATGAAAGCTCGCATCGCGGACGGCATCGACCGCGCCCGTGGCCGTCTTGAAGCGCACGGTCAACGCATCGACGTCGATCATGCGGACGCTCCTTGCGTGCCGTCGAGCCATGCAGGATCGCGCGACAGAACGGGCAATTCGGCAGGCGGATTGGCAAGCGGCGGATTCGCGGCAAGCAACCCGCGCGTATAAGGATGTTGCGCATGCACGAGATCGCGCGCCGCGCAGGTTTCGACGACACGCCCCGCATACATCACCACCACCCGATCGCAGAACGACATCACGAGCGGCAAGTCATGGCTGATAAAAATGAGGCCGGTATCGTGCCTGGCGATCATCTCGTCGAGTACGGCGAGCACCTGCATCGATACGAGCACGTCGAGCGCACTGGTCGGCTCATCGGCGATCAGCAGGCGTGGTCCCGTCGATACCATCATCGCGATCATCACGCGCTGTCCCATGCCGCCGGAAAGCTCATGCGGGTATGAATCCGCGACGCGCTCGGGGTTGCGGATATGCACCGCTTCGAGGGCCGCGACGATCTTCTCGCGCATCGCACGCCGGTTGAGCTTCGGATCATGCAGTGCGAACGCCTCGCGCATTTGCTGCGCGACCGTCATCACCGGATTCAGCGAGTACTTCGGATCTTGCAGGATCATGCCCATTTGCTGACCGCATAGACGGCGGCGCCGGTCGGCGCGCATGTTCAGCAGATCATTTCCGTCGAAGCGCAACGTTTTCGCCGTGCAATGCGCGGCAGGCGGCAGTAGTCCGAGCAGCGCGCGGCCCGTCAGCGACTTGCCCGAACCCGATTCACCGACGATGCCGAGCCGCTCGCCTTTATTCAGCGTCAGCGAGAGACCGCGCACGGCTTCATTCAGCGCGCCGTCGTGCGTGCGAAATGCGATGCGCAGATCGTCGATCTCACAGAGCGGCGAGCGCGTTTCGTTCGAGTCCATGTCAGTCTCCATGGCGGGGATCGAACACGTCGCGCAAGCCGTCGCCGAGCAGATTGAAGGCGAGACTCACGAGCAGAATCGCGAAGCCCGGTATCGTCGCCACCCACCACGCGTCGAGCAGCACGTTGCGGCCCGACGCGACCATGAAGCCCCATTCGGGACTGGGCGGTTGCGCGCCGAGTCCCAGAAACCCAAGGCCCGCAACAGTCAGAATGATGCCTGCCATATCGAGCGTCGCGCGAACGATCACCGAAGACGAACACAGCGGCACGATATAGCGCAGCAGAATGCGCAGGTTCGACGCGCCTTGCAGCCGCGCGACGTGGATGAAATCGGCTTGCACGAGCCGCAACGTTTCGGCGCGTGCAAGACGCGCATACGCGGGCCACGCGGTAATCGAAATAGCGATCACCGCATTGAACACACCCGGCCCCAATGCCGCGGCGAATGCGAGTGCGAGCACGATCTTCGGGAACGCCAGCGCGATATCGGTCACGCGCATCAGCACGTTATCGACCCAGCCGCCGAAGAAGCCCGCCGTCGTGCCGATCATCAAGCCGATCGGCACGACGACCACGACAACGAGGATCGCAATCGACAGCGTCAGGCGCGAGCCGTAAATGATGCGCGAAAGAATATCGCGTCCGAGCTGGTCGGTGCCAAGCCAATGAGAGGCCGAACCGGGCGGCAGTAAGCGGTCGGACAGCACCTGCTGGAGCGGATCATGCGGCGCGATCCACGGACCGATGACGGCGACGATCACGAGCACGACGAGGATCGACAGACCGAACACCGATAGCGGATTACCCGAGAAACGCCGCCAGCGCCGATACGCAAGACCGAGCGCCGCCTGCCTGCGCGACGCGGGCGTATCGGTCAGCAGCCAGGCTTTCCACGTTGCGCGAGGCGCGTTCATCGGCAAGTCCTGCGTTGAAGTTTCAACAGGGGGACGCACGTTGCAAATCTCCGTTGCATCAGCGGGCGCGCGGATCGAACACGCGATAGAGCGCATCCGTCAGCAGGTTCAACGCAATGAACGTCATGCCGATCACGAGCGTACTGCCGAGCACGGCATTCATGTCGGCGTTGAGCAGCGCGCCCGTCAGGTACGAACCGATGCCCGGCCACGCGAATACGATTTCGGTGAGCACCGAGCCTTCGAGCAAAAAGCTGTACGACAGTGCGATCACCGTCAGCAGCGGCACCGCGATATTGCCGAATGCGTGCACCCATACGACCCGCCGCTCGGACAAGCCTTTTGCGCGTGCCGTCGTGATGTACTCCTGGTTCAACTGGTCGAGCATGAACGAGCGCGTCATCCGGCTCAGATAAGCAACCGAGTAGTAGCCCAATATCGCAGCGGGCAGCGCGATATGTGACAGCGCATTGAAAAATACCTCCCATTCCCCCGCGATCAGCGAATCGATCAACAGGCTACCCGTGTGCGTATCGACCATGCCATCGTACACGGGGTCGATTCTTCCCGGTCCCGACACCCAATGCAGCTTCGCATAGAACAACAGCAGCCCCATCAGGCCGAGCCAGAATACGGGCACTGAACTGCCGATCAGGCCGATGAAACGCGCGACGTGATCGATCCAGCGGTTGTGCCGTGTCGCGGCGATCACGCCGAGCGGCACGCCGACCAAAACGCCGATGATCGTCGACAATGTGGCGAGTTCCAGGGTGGCCGGGAAGACGCGCTTGATGTCGTCGAGCACGGGATTCGCCGTCAGCAGCGATACGCCCAGATCGCCGTGCAGCACCGCGCGCACGTAGATGAAAAACTGCTCGGCAAGCGGCTTGTCGAGCCCAAGCTGAATGCGCGCGGCCGCATAAGCGCTCGCCGACGCGCGATCGCCGAGTATCGCGAGCACGGGATCGATCGGCACCTTGCGGCCGATCACGAAGGTCACGGCCAGCAAGCCCGTGAACGTGACGGCGAGCGTGAGCGCCCAGCGCAGCACGCGCAACGTCCAGCGCACGGTCGCGCTGCGCGCGGACGCAGCGCGTAGCTGGTCGATGGGAGTGATCGTTGTTGACATGTCTCGCGCGCTTACTGCTTCTTCACATGCACATACGACACGAGATCGTTGATCGGACCGACTTCGAGGCCCGACACACCCGGCCGCATCGCCACTTGCGACACCTGCTGGAACATGATGACGAACGGCGACCTGGCGAGCATTTCCTTCTGCATCGTCTGATAGAGTTGCGCGCGCTTTGTTGGCGACGATTCGGCGAGCGCCGCATTGGTCTGTTTCGTCAGATCGGGAATGTCCCAGGAATTGCGCCACGCGAGCATCTTGTACGCAGACTTGTCGGAGTTGTCCGGATTCCATGCGTAGCCCTGCGCATTGCTGTGCGGGTCGATGTAATCCGCCGACCATTCGCCGATGTAGATATCGTGCTGACGTGCACGATACTTCGCGAGCGTCTGCTTGTTGTCGCCCGGAATGATCTCGACCTTGATGCCGCCTTGCGCGAGATTCGCCTGTACGGCCTGCGCAATTTCGTTGTACGGGTAAGCGCTGCGCACATCCATCGTCACGTTGAAGCCATTGGGCAAGCCCGCTTTGGCGAGCAGCGCCTTGGCTTTGGCAACGTCCTGGTGATACGGATTGTCATTCAACGCGCCCAAAAAGCCTTCGGGCAGGAACGTTTGATGAACCTTGAACGTGCTCTTCGTCACGTTCTTCTGAATGCCGTCATAGTCGATCAGCCATTTCATGGCTTCCTGCACTTCCGGCTTCGCGAGATTCGGGTTCTTCACGTTCAGGCCGAGATAGAGCAAGGTCGCTTGCGGTACCGACATCACCTGCACCTTGTTGGCCTTGGTCAATGCGGCGAGATCGTCGGGGCTCAGATTGCGCGCGACATCCGCGTCGCCGTTTTCAAGCAGCAGGCGCTGGCTCGAGGCTTCCGGCACATGGCGCATCACGATGCGTTTCATCGCGAGCGGCAACCGGTAGCCGTCGTATTTCTGCAGGATGATGCTGTCGTTCGCGGTCCATTTGACGAGCTTGTACGCGCCCGAGCCCGCTTCGTTCGTGCGCAGCCAATCGTTGCCGAAATCGTTACCCTTCTGATGCGACATCAGGAGCTGCTTGTCGACCACCGACGCGGGCCACGCACCCAGCACGTTCAGCACGAACGTGGGCGAGTATTTTTGGTCGGTCGTAATGCTGACGGTCGAGTCGTCGATCTTCTTGACGTTTTTTAGCGCGTTGTCTTTGGTCAGGCCAATGCCTTGCAATACCGCCGCCGCGCCTTTATCGAGCAGCACGCAGCGCTGGATCGACCACGCGACATCATCGGCTGTTAGCGGATTGCCCGAGTGGAACTTGAGACCGGGGCGTATCTTGAACGTGAACGTGAGTCCATCGGGGCTGACCGTCCACGATTGCGCGACATCGCCATTGAATTTTGCCGGGTCTTTCAGATCGACGCGCACCAGTCGGTCATAAGTATTCGCGATATATTCTTCCGGCACGAGCTCATAGACTTCGGCGGGATCGAGCGTCGAGAATTCGTCGAGCGTGGTGGCGATCACCAGCATGTCTTTCGGCGTCGCCGCAAATGCAGTGCTTGTTGTCGTCATCGTAAGCGTCAGTGCGGACACGACCGCGACTGCCGCCAGCGCATTGCGCAGAACCAGATTCATACTCGCTCCGTATCGAGAGGGTAAGCGGTGAGAAACCCGTAAGCGGACAGCAAAGAACCAGAACGCGATTACATCAATTTCAGGGGGCCACTTTCGCTATTGTCAATAACGGGCAGCGAGCGTGAGCCCGGAATTTCGTAATGCCACCATTCGCCTGGAATATGCGTGAATCCTGCCGCATGCATGATGCCGAGCAGCAGCAGGCGATTGCGCTGCACATGCTGCGGCAAGCCGTGATGGAAGTGCTCGGACGCCTTGATCATTTCATCGAAGCCCGTGCCCATGTCGAGCGCTTCACCGTTGCTGTCGATCAGGGTGAGATCGAGCGCCGTACCCCGGCTATGGTTCGAGCCTCGGCCAAGTTCTGCGACATACGCAGGATCGGGCAGAAAATCCCACAGCACTTTTTGTGCTTGCGGCGGACGGTACGCATCGAAAATGCGCAGCTTCATGCCGGCGCTTTCAGCCAGTTCGACGGCTTTGCGCAATCTGGCTTCAGCAGGCGCGAGCAGCAGGGCATACGCTCCCTTGTAGATCACCTTGCCAGTGAAGTTGCGATCGGTCGCATACACGAGGTCGAGTTCGACGCCGTGCGTTTCCGGTGTGATGTGAATGAGGTGCGGTGTATCGGGCATGATGGTCAAAGATCGAGTTGATCGAGTTCGCGCTGCAACTCGCGGTTGCGCGCGACACGTTTGTCGATGGTCGGGCCGAGCCGTTCGACAATCGACGTAATCAGCAGGTTGAACAGGCAAGTGAGCGGCGCAAGCGAATCCCGGAACTGACCGACATCGGTTTTCACTTGCAGCAGATCGCAGGCGAAGTCGCGCGCCCAGGGGCAATAGAGATCGGTGACGAGCGCGAACGGCAATTCGCGCCGTGCCGCCGCCTCGCAATAGCGGCGCGCGATGCGCGACCAGGCACGCGTGTCGGTAACGATCAGATACGGTGACGCGAACTCCGAATTCAGCGACTCCACATAGGAGCCAGACATGCCGTCGGAAAAGAACACGCGTGGCCGCAGATATTCGAGGTAGCTGTGGAATGCATTCGAAATGCCGCGCGTCGGCTGAATGCCGAGAATAAAGACGGCGTCCGCAGTGGCAATGCGCTGCGCGACGCGGGCAAATGTGTCGCCCAGTGCAAGCTGGTACACATGGCGGATCGCGTCGATCTCGAGATCGAGCGAGCGCACGAGAGCCGTGTCGCTCGTGTTTTCGCCGCCGTTCGCGTAGCCGTCGAGGCGCTCGCTACGCCATGCGTCGAGGCGATCTGTGATGAACCATGGCCGGGTTTGTGCACCGCGCAATTCGCGCTTCAGGTCGTCGAGATTGCGATAGCCGACGCTGCGCAGAAAGCGCCCGACCGAAATGCCGCTCGTGCCCGTCTGTTGCGCGATCTGGTCCGCCGTTTCCAGGCCGAGGCGCTCCAGATTCGCGAGCATATAACTGGCAATGCGCTTGGCCGTGGGCGTGAGCGTCGCAAAACTCGCTTCGACTGTGTGAGCGAATGCGGTGGACATCGAGTCGTGTTTTCGGTCTTGTCGTTAGTTAGCTGTCATTGCCCGGCGAACTGGTATGTATATGACAAGGACAATAAAGCGAGTGCTAACTTAATTTCTTTATCGAATCGCGGAAGGCAATAGGGAGTGGGCGCGGTTGCCCGCAGACGGATCAGGTGCCGAGGCTTTTTTTCTGCGTCGCGAGCTGGGAAATACGGTCCCTTACGAGGTGAATTGCCTGTTTGAGCGCGTAAATATTGGGGAGATAGCGCTTAGGCATCCGTATTTCACTAACGTGCGTGTCGATTCGTTCGATTTCGCTTCCCCATTGCCCGATCTGCTCGATGCCCGGATCCCGGGTCTTCGCTATTTCGTCTTCCAGCAACTTGATTTCACGGTACCAGGTGACAAGCCCGCTTTTCATTCGCGCCTCAATCACGCGGGGTAACGCCTGAAGCAGGCCTATCAGCAGCGCTGCGAAGGGGACCAGGATGAGCAGACGTCGCTCGATAAAGCTAGCGAGCCAGAATGGAAGGTAGCGTTGCAGAAATGGGCGCCCCGATTTGAAATAGCGGATGCTTTCACTGGAGAGGGGAAACTCGTCGGTATTCAGATTGGGAAACATCCCGAGCGGCGTGAAGTAATCTTCGCGGCCATGTACGGTCCTTGCTGCGTCAAGCAGCAGGTAGACGAAAGCAGGATGCAGCCTGTCCTTGGCGACGAGTAACGCTGTGGCGGCGAGCAGTGTCACGTCGGTATTCGGGCGGTCGCTGGCAATGCTGGTGGACGCACGCGGAAAGACAATCTTGGAGAGCGACGGAAACTTTTGCACCAGGGCGTCGGCCTGAACGAAGCTCATCAGCTTCAGGTCGCTGTTCAGCAGCGTTTTTTGCATCTCGGCATCGGGGCGGCCAATGAAGAATGCCGCATCAAGTTGTCCTGTTTCGAGATTCCGGTACGCCTGGGACGCGTCCATCTGCATCAGGGTCGTATTTGCAGACGAGACGCCGCTATATGCGAGCAGAACCTGGGCGACGTTAAGCAAGCCGCTGCCCGGCACGCCGATGGAGATCTTCTTGCCACGTAGTTGCGCCAGCCGGTCGATGGTGGTGTCGCCACGATAGAACACCCAGATTGGTTCGTACGAGACTGCGGCAATCGTTTTGAGTTGGTCCGTTTCCTTTGGACGGGTCGTGCCGGACTGGATGAATCCGACGTCGTATTCGCTGCGCGGATCCGTCAACCGCTGATAGTTTTCGACCGACCCCGAGGAACTGCGAATATCGAGTTTAATGCCTTCCTGTTTGAGAATCGGGGCGTAACGGTCCGCAAAGCTTCGATAGATTCCGCCGTCCGCCCCGGACGTCATCACGATCGTATGCTGGAAGGCAGGTTCGAGAATGAGCGCTAGCGCCCAGCCCGACAAGGCCAGCAGCACGATCGCCCCCATGAAGACGAGCCAACGGCGCTTCGCCGACATCGGCGCCTTGGGGATGCGACGCAGGGTGGGGCGGTGCCGTGACATTATCCTGCCTCTTTGGTTGGCTCCCTCGGGCCGCGAGGGGCGGGAATCGCGAGGTCGTTTTGGGCGGCGCTCAGTGGCGCGACGGACGCTCGCCAAATCGCGGTACATCCGATCGCGGCTCCGGCGCCGCCGGCTCGTCAGGTTGACGTTGTTCGGAAGCTTCGCGATCGAGGCGCCGGCTGTCCATCGTCGTTCGCCGTTCCCTCGTGATCATTCGGCGTAGCTTGGACTTGATCATGGTCCTTCTCCTTGTCGTTGGTCTGGACAATGTCAGGGTACAGGGGCGAACCCCGGGTGCGCAATCATGTGGCTAATGCAACGGGGCAAGATGGCGCAATGAGTACCCGGCTGCACCTACGCTAACGGCTGCGTCTCCATCGCGCGCGTGAGCCCGTGCATGGGGCGGCGCACCGCCACATCGAACGGATTGGTCTGCGGCCCGATGATCTCCGCCTGCCGCTTGAGCAATTCGACGACAGTGGGCAACCGGTCCTCGGTCAAGCGCGCGGCCAGCGTGCCGACACTCAGCGCCCCGACCGCGCGGCCGTTGCGATCGAAAATCGGCACGGCCACGCCCGCCATGCCCTCCAGCACGCCGGTGTTGCGCCCAGCGTAACCGAGCTTGCGCACACGCTCGATTTCCGTGCGCAGATACACTTCGTCGAGCACGCCATAGCTGCGCAGGCGCGGCACGTTGAAACGGATGATCTCCTCGCGTTCCGCCTCGGGCTGGAACGCGAGAATCGCAAGACTCCCCTGGCCCACGCCCAGTGCCACGCGCCCGCCGATGTCGCCCGTGAACGAGCGGATCGGAAACGGCCCTTCGCACATGTCGAGGCATACCGCGTCGAAACTGCTCTTCACGAGCAGGAAGATCGTGTCGCCGAGACTCGCGCACAAGCGCAGCAGCGCGGGGCGGCATAGCGTGCGCATGCCGCTCGGGTTGCCGGCCTGCGCCGCCATCGCGAAGAACTCCACGCTCAGACGGTAGCGCTTCGTGCCTTCGTCCTGCTCGACCACGCCCTCGGCAATCAGTCCTTGCAGCAGGCGATGCACCGTGGCCTGGGTGAGGCCCACGGCTTTCGCCAGCGCCGTCACGCGGCTGCCTTGCGCCTCGCTCTCGCCCAGCGCCCGGATCAGCGCGAATGCGCGTTGCAATACACCCGCGCCGCGTGCGTCGTCGCCCTGGGTTGCGTTTTTCTCTTCCGTTGCTGACACGTTTACCTCTATTTATTCCATTGAGTGGAATATCTGGCGAATGCTTATACGAATCGATGCACCGCCTCGATCGGTAGTCCAGCATACGGCAACTCGCTTGAACGCCAATATTCAGGGATTTCCCGAGTGTTGCCCGATGGAATAACTTGACCGTGATGTCATGATCCAATTCCATTAAGCGGAATAGTTACGATATTTCTATCGTTTAATGGAATTTGAAATTGACGGTCAAATATTTGGCTGGCTAGAGTCGGCTCCATGCAACGCAAGGCAATCGCTTCGGGGGGTGTTCGCGCCCCCGGGCACTCAATGCACTGGAAGACCAGACCATGTCGTTCCTCACCTTGACCGATGTTTCGAAATCGTTCGGCGACTTGCAGGCGGTCACCGGCATCAACCTGTCGGTGGAAAAGGGCGAGTTCGTCTCGCTGCTCGGTCCCTCGGGCTGTGGCAAAACCACGACGCTCCAGATGATCGCCGGCTTCGTGGAAACCACGCGCGGGCGCATCGCGCTCGACGGCCGCGATATCACGCACATGCCGCCGAACCAGCGCGGTCTTGGCATTGTGTTCCAGAGCTATGCGCTTTTCCCGCACATGAGCGTCGAGCAGAATGTGAGCTTCGGTCTGGAGATGCGCGGCGTCGGCAAGGCCGAGCGCAAGCAACGCATTCGCGAGGCGCTTGCGCTCGTGCGCCTCGACGCCTACGCGCACCGCTTTCCACGCGAACTTTCGGGCGGCCAGCGCCAGCGCGTGGCCATTGCGCGCGCCATTGTGATCGCCCCTCCCGTGCTGTTGCTCGACGAGCCGATGTCGAATCTCGACGCCAAGCTGCGCGAAGACATGCAGTTCGAGTTGCGCGCCATTCAGCGCAAGATCGGTACGACCACGCTCATGGTCACGCACGACCAATCCGAGGCGCTATCGATCAGCGACCGCGTGGTGGTGATGGAAAACGGCCGCATCACCCAGGTCGACACGCCTTATCGTGCTTACGAGCGTCCCGAGAACGATTTCGTCTCGCAGTTCATCGGCAAGGCCAACATGCTGGCGGGCCGCATCGTCGCGCGCGAGGGCGACACGATACGCGTCGATCTCGGCAACGACCTCGCGGAAACGGGTTCGATGGCGCAACTGCCCGAGCGCGGCCGCGCGGTGGGCGTGGGCGACGCGATCACGCTGTGCATCCGCCCCGAAAAGCTCAGGTTGTGCGCCAGCGGCTCGGGGCGTCTTGCGGGTCGCGTGACGAGCCGCTTCTTCCTCGGCAGCCAGTGGCTCTACCGTCTTGAGAGCCGCGCCGGCGAGATGCTCGTGTGCTGCCAGAACGAAGGCAAGGAGCCGCTTGCCGAAGGGGACCAGGTGGGCATCGACTGGCACAGCGAAGCGATCCGCTTCATCCAGCCGGGAGCCGCCCGTGTCTAGTACGCTCCCAACTTCACAGCCCACCCCGCAACACGCGCCGCGCACCACGGCGCGCGCCAGTTGGCGCGCTTATCTGCCGTTGTGGCTCATGAGCGCGCCCGCGCTGCTGCTGTTCGCCGCGCTCGTGCTCGCGCCGCTCGCGATGACCTTCGCGCTCACCTTCTACCGCTTCGATCCAATGAGCGGCCCGATCGCCGCATTCGATCTGCACAACTACATAGAGGTGCTCGGCTCGTCATACTTCCACACGATCTTCCTGCGCACCTTCGGCATCGCGGCGCTCACGACGCTGCTGTGCGTGGTGATCGGTACGCCCGAGGCCTATATCCTCTCGCGCATGCGCGACCCGTGGCGCTCGCTCTTCCTGCTCGCGATCCTCGCGCCGCTGCTCGTTTCGGTGGTGGTGCGCGCGTTCGGCTGGAGCATGCTGCTCAACATGAACGGCCTCGTGAACCAGTTCTTCGGCCTGTTCGGCGCGGGGCCATTCAAGCTCGAATACACGATCTTCGCGATCGTCATCGCGCTCGTGCATGTAATGCTGCCGTTCATGGTGATTCCGGTCTGGACCGCGCTGCAGCGGCTCGATCCGCAAACCGGGAACGCCGCGCTCTCGCTGATGGCGTCGCCTTTCACCACGCTGCGCCGCATCGTGCTGCCGCAACTGATGCCGGGCGTGCTCTCGGGCAGCCTCATGGTATTCGGCCTCTCGGCCAGCGCGTTTGCGATTCCGGGCCTGCTCGGCGGGCGGCGCCTGAAGGTGGCCGCCACCGCCGTCTACGACCAGTTCCTGAACTCGATGAACTGGCCGCTCGGCGCCACGATCGCGGTGCTGCTGCTCGTCGCCAATCTCGTGATCATGCTCACCTACTACCGCGTGCTCGAACGCCGCTACGCCCGCAGCATGGGCTGACGCGTCCACTGTCATCGGCATCGCACGGAACCCGGAATTCGTCAGGTCATTCATCATGCGCAAAAACGGACCGCTCGCTCTTACGTTTCATAGTCTCGTCATCCTGTTCGTGCTGGCGCCGCTCGTCATCGTCATTCTCGTGGCCTTCACGCCCGACGAGACCTTGACGCTGCCCACGCACGGCTTTTCGCTGCGCTGGTTCCGGGCGATTCTCGATTACCCGGACTTCATCAGCGCGTTCTTCAACAGCCTCAAGCTTGCCTTCGCATCGGCCACGCTCTCGCTCGTCATTGCGCTGCCCGCGGCGCTCGCGATTGGCCGCGCGCGCTTTCCGGGGCGCGGGTTCCTGAACGCGCTGCTGCTTTCCCCGCTCGTGATTCCGGGGCTCGTGCTCGGCATCGCGTTGCTGCGCTTCTTCGCGTTGATCGGCGCGACCGGTTCGTTCGCGTGGCTGATTCTTGCGCACATAATCATCATCACGCCGTTCGTGATGCGGCTCGTGCTGGCTTCGGTGAGCGGCCTCGACCGCAGCATCGAGCACGCGGCCTCGTCGCTCGGCGCGAACGCATGGACCACCTTCCGCCGCATCACGCTGCCGATGATCGTGCCCGGCATCACGGGCGGATGGTTGCTCGCGTTCATCAACAGTTTCGATGAACTAACGATGTCGATCTTCGTGACGTCGCCGCAGACCGTCACGCTGCCCGTGCGCATGTATATGTACGCGACCGAATCGATCGATCCGATGATGGCATCCGTTTCGGCGCTCGTCATTTTCATCACGGCCGGCGCGATGCTGCTGCTCGATCGCGTCTATGGGCTCAACCGCATCCTGATCGGGCAGCACTGAACGCCGCCCGCCATTCTCCCGACATTTGCCCCGACAAGCGCGGCCAGTCCGCCGATCTCTCATGAGCACCGTCACGCCGTTTTCCCATGCCCAGTTCGTCCGCGTTGCCGAAACCGCACGCGAGCGCATTGCCTTCGTTCTCGATGGCGTCGAGGTCGAGGCGCTCGCGGGCGATACGCTTCTCACCGCGATCCTCACCCAGCAGCGGCACCTGCGCTGCAGCGAATTCAGCGGCGAGCCGCGCGCCGGCTTTTGCCTGATCGGCGCGTGCCAGGACTGCTGGGTTCAAAGCGAGGACGGCACGCGGCTGCGCGCCTGCTCGACGCCGCTGCGCGAGGGCATGCGCGTGCGGACGCAGTTCAATCGCAGTGCAGAATATACCGGGGGAGGGGCGCAATGAGCACGATGCCTCCTCGCATCGTCATCGTGGGCGCGGGGCCGGCCGGCATCCGCGCCGCGCAGACGCTCGTGGCCGCGGGGCTGCGCCCCACGGTGATCGACGAAAACGCGCGCTGGGGCGGCCAGATCTATCGCCAGCCCGCCGTGGGCGCGAGCTTCGCGCGCACCAAGGCCGCGCTCTACGGCTTCGAGGCGAAGAAGGCCGACGCGGTTCACGAAGCCATGGCGCACGTTCTCCCGCAGATCGACTACCGGCCCGATACGCTCGCGTGGTCGTGCGAGCCCGGACGGCTCGACGTCTTGCACGAGGGCCGCGAGGCGAGCGTGCCGTGGTCGAATCTGATCATCGCGAGCGGCGCGACCGATCGCGTCGTGCCGCTGCCCGGATGGACGCTGCCCGGCGTCTATACACTCGGCGGCGCGCAGGTCGCGCTGAAGGCGCAGGGCTGCGCAATCGGTCAGCGCACCGTGCTCGCGGGCACCGGGCCGCTGCTCTATCTCGTCGCTTATCAGTACGCCAAAGCAGGCGCGCAGGTGGCGGCGGTGCTGGACACGAGCCCGTTCGCGCGCCAGGCCGCCGCGACGCCGAAGCTGCTCAATCAGCCGGGAACCTTCGCCAAGGGGGTTTATTACGTCGCGTGGCTCAGGACGCACGGCGTGCGCATCGAGCGCGGCGTGTCGCTGACGGGCATCGAAGGCGCGCCGGCCGTGCAGGCCATACGCTGGCAATCGGCCGATGGCGCCAAGCAGACGCTCGCGTGCGATGCCGTGGGCCTGGGCTACGGCTTGCGGCCGGAAACGCAACTCGCCGATCTCGCGGGCTGTAGCTTCGCCTTCGACGCGCTCAACCGCTGCTGGCTGCCCGAACGCGACGCGGCGGGCCGCAGTTCGGTCAAGGGCGTCTATCTGGCGGGCGACGGCGCGAGCATTGCAGGCGCCGATGCCGCCGAACTCGCGGGCCGCCGCGCGGCGCTCGCGGTGCTCGAAGACCTCGGCGTCGCGCTGCCGGGGCGTGATGCGCGTTCGACTCATTCAGCCCAAACGGCTCATTGCGCGCCTGCGCCCGATGCCGCGACGATCGACAAACGCCTCAAGCGCATCGCGCGGTTTCGCGCAGGCATCGAGCAAGCGTTCGCGCCGCCGGCCCAGTGCGCCGCCCACTGGCCAGACGACCTGACCGTGTGCCGCTGCGAGGAAGTCAGCGCGGGCACGTTGCGCAGTTGCATCCGCAGCGGCCTTGCAACCGAAGTCAATCGCCTGAAGGCGCTCACCCGCATTGGCATGGGGCGTTGCCAAGGGCGCATGTGCGGCGAATCGGCGATGGCGCTGCTGAGCGCGGAAACCGGCAAGCCCTTGCACGAGGTGGGCCGTCTGCGCAGCCAGGCGCCCGTCAAGCCGATTCCGATTTCGCCGCTGCTGTTCGAGGACGGCGTGAGGATCGTCGAAGAGGAAGCCCACGATGAGTGACACGCGCCACTTTCAGGTTGTGATCGCGGGCGGCGGCCTCGTTGGCGCATCGACGGCGCTGGCGCTTGCGCGCAAGGGCGTGAGTGTCGGCCTGTTCGAGCGGCGCTTTTGCGGCGCTCAGGCGAGCGGCGTGAACTACGGCGGCGTGCGCACCCAGGGCCGGCCCGCGGAACAGTTGCCGCTGGCCGTGCGGGCCCGGCGCGTATGGAGCCGCTTGCCCGAGCTGATTGGCATCGACGGGGAACTGGTCGTCTCGGGGCACCTGCGGCTCGCGCGCCGTGACAGCGACATCGAGGCGCTGCATGCCTGGGCCGCGATGGCGCGCGAATACGGCGTTCAATCGCAGGTCATGAGCGGCGAGGCGTTTCGCCGTCGCTATCCCTGGCTCGGCAAGGCCGCGATCGGCGGGTCGCTGTGCGCGAGCGACGGCCACGCGAATCCGCGCCTCGTCTCGCCCGGCTTCGCAGCGGCGGCGCGCCGCGCGGGCGCGCACGTGCAGGAGCAGACCGCGCTTGCGGACCTGAGCTTCGACGGTCGCCGCTTTCAGATGCGCGCGGGCGACGAACGGATCAGCGCCGACTGGCTCATCAATTCAGCAGGCGCCTGGGCCAACACGATTGCGGGCGCATTTGGCGAAACCGTGCCCATGCACCCGATCTATCCGAACATGTGGGTGACCGAGCCGCTGCCGCGTTTCATCGAGCACAGCCTGGGCGTGTATGGCGGCGGCGTCTACGCGCGCCAGGTCGAGCGCGGCAACTGCGTGATCGGCGGCGGCCGCGGACACGGCGACGGCGAATTCGCGCAGCCCTCGACCGACACCACGCGCGCGGTCATGCGCGACGCTTGCGCGCTGCTGCCCGGGCTGCGCAACGCGCTCCTCATTCGCACGTGGAGCGGCGTGGAAGGCGAAACGCCGGACAGCAATCCGATCATCGGCGCGAGCCATACCACGCCACGCCTCTTGCACGCGTTCGGTTTTTCCGGCGGCGGTTTTTTGCTTGCGCCCGGTGTCGGCGAAGTGCTCGCGGAACTCGTCACCGAAGGCGCGACGAGCACGCCCATCGAAGCGTTCGCCATCGGCCGCTTTACCCAGTCCTGCGTTCATGCCGCTCTCCCCATCAAATAAAGGAGTCCCTACGATGAAACTCACACGCACTATTGCCTCGCTGGCCGCGCTCGTCGCCTTCGGCCTGTCTGCCTCCGCCTGGTCGGAAACGAAGACGCTGTATGTCGGCATGAATGGCGGCCCGATGGAAAAGGCCTATACGAGCGCCGTCCTGCCCGACTTCGAAAAGGCCAACGACGTCAAGGTCGTGGTCGTGCCGGGGACGTCCTCCGACGTGCTCGCCAAACTGCTCGCCAACCGCAACAGCCCGCAGATTCACGTGGCCTTTCTCGACGACGGCGTGATGGCGCGCGCGGTAAGCATGGGCGTGTGCGAGAAGCTCGACGACTCGCCGGTGCTCAAGGAACTCTATCCGTTTGCGCGCATGAAGGACGACGTGGGGGCGGGCGTGCAGCTCGGCATGACCGGCATTGGCTACAACACGAAGCTGTTCGCCGAGAAAGGCTGGGCGCCGCCCACCTCGTGGCTCGATTTCGCGAATCCGAAATACAAGGGCAAGGTGGTGTTCCAGTCGGCGTCGAGCAGCACCTTCGGTCTGCACGGCTTTCTCGCCATCAACCGGTTGATGGGCGGCAGCGAGAACAACGTGGAGCCGGGCTTCACGAAATGGGCGAGCACGGTGGGCCCGAACGTCGTCGAATATATTCCGAATTCGGCCAAGCTCTCCGAGATGATCCAGACCGGCGAGGCAGGCCTCTTTCCGCTCACGCCCACGGCCGTCGGCGACCTGAAGGACAAGGGCCTGCCCGTGGCCTATGCGAACCCGAAGGAGGGTGCCGTGCTGCTGCTCGTCGACCTGTGCGTCGTGAAGAACAATCCCGACCCGCAGCTTGCGCAAAAACTCGCGCAGTTCCTGCTTTCGGCCCCCGCGCAGAGCAAGGCTGCAGCCGCCGGCAAGCAGATTCCCACCAACCGGAATGCCACCATGCCGCCCGACATGCAGAAAAGTCTCGGCAACCTCGATCAGCTTGTAAAGAAGGTGACGGTGGTGGACTGGGATGTGATCAACGCGCATCGCGCGCAGTGGGATTCGCGCTGGAACCGGCAGGTCGAGCAATGAATGCACCACGCTTGCTCACGCGTATCGCGACCCAGGCGCGTGGCATTACTTCCCACACAGCAATAGCAGACGCTCCTGATCCGAGCATGGCCGGCCGGTGACCTTCTGCTGGGCGGCGGCGGGGTTTTCCGGCATCGCCGCCTGCGTGGCGGCGCGATGCGCGATACAAGCCTTCAGGCGCTGCTCGACGGGCCGATAGTATTGCCACCCTTTGCCGAGGCCCGGTAGTTCGAGCTTCACCTGCTTCCATTTCGGGTGACCTTGCTTCTGCAGATTGCTGAAGTTCTCGCAGAGCGAATCGGCAAATCGCTTCAGGTTGCCAACGGTGTCGCGCAGATTGTAGTCATAGGTCACGAGAAAGGCCTTGACGGTCCATGTCGGCACATCCTCTTTCAGCCAGTTCGGATAGCTCGATGTGTGGATGGTCGCGGGAAAGTAGGTTTGCCTCGCACGCGCCGTTTCCGGGGCGTTCGGATCGACGTGCAGGAAGCGGATTTGCTGAAGCAAGTCGGGATTCATATCGGTAAAAAGCTTCGCGGGTTGCCCGGCGACGATGATCGCAACGTCGATCTTTTTCACGATCAGCGCGGCCAGCGCGTCTTCGTTGCTGAGGTTCTGGACGTTCTGCGCGGGAATCTGCTGGCCGAACATGAGGCGGTATAGCGTGGTTGCCGATTGCGCGGTTCCGCTGCCGATCAGCCCCACGCTGATCACCTTATCCTTGATCTCGTTGATCGCCTTCATCGGCGAGTCGTTACGGACGACGAAATAAATTTCCTCGTCATAAAGCGGCATGATGAGCCGCAAGGGACGAATCGTCTCGCCGGCCTCTTCGTTGCCCGAGTTGGCCATATCGACGTAGGCCTGATAGACGTCCGACTGGACGAGCGCGAGTTTTACGCCGCTTTCGAAGCGCATACGCTGCACGTTTTCCGCCGACCCTTTCGAGGGCAGCACTTCGAGGTCGATGCCGGCGGGTTGCGCAACCCATTTGGACAGGTCCTGGCCGATCTGGATGTACGTGCCGCGCTCCGGGCCGGTCACGATCTTGTAGTGCGCTTGCGCGTCTGCCCCAGCACCGGCGGCGAACGTAGCGAAAAACAGGGCAAACAGGCCCGCCAACGCCACCAGGGTCGTTTTCATCATGGTCTTCTCCCGCGTGAAATCCGCTAGCGAGCAGACATCCACCAGGTTATGGAGTCCTGCTCAATGTGCTGCATTTCCCGATGAGGGTTGTTTCCAGCCGTTTTGCACGATCGCCCGCTCCTCGGCTTCGACGCCGTTGTTGCTGCTGGCCGCACTGGCGGTGCGGGCGGGAGCAGGTGGAGTCGCCGCGGACGGCGCGGCGTTCGCATTCCCCGCATCGCGGTTCGACGCATTCGGCGAACTGAGCGGCGTCCATGCCGTGGCGACAATGGCGCGCTCCATCAACGTTCGCGCGTGCTGGTTGCCCGGGTCGATCGCGAGCGCTTCCGATGCCTTTTGCTGGACGCAGCCCCAGACATGGTCGACCGCACATTGATCTGCGATTCGCAATGCACTGTCGAGCTGCGGGTCGCGCGCCGCGTTTGCGTCGGGCGAGGTGTTCTCCGCGGGGCCTGGCTGAGGGCTTGCCTGAGCGGCATCGTGAGAAATCGCACCGCCCGAAGTGTGTGCGCTCTGCTCGTCGGCTGCGCTATCCGGCGGGCGGAATTCGCCGACCAGCAGATGCACCGCGAACGCGAAGGCGAGCACGAGCACCGCGAGCAACAAGCCTCTCGTGAAAATCCATCGCGGTGTGAGCCACGATGATGCACCGTAGCCGGGCGGCTCGGCCTGGTACTGGGGCTTGACCGCCGGATGACCAGGTGCAGATGCAGGCATGCTGGCGGGCGACAGTTTCGCGGCCGCAGGCGAGGGCGTGTCCGGCGCCATGGGGTCGCGGGCTCCCGGCGGGGGGGCCGTACGCGTGCCCAGCACAACCTTGTCGAGCGGATGATCCATACCGCAGTAAGGGCAGACGTTGACGTTATCGTGGAGCACACCGCCACAGCGTTTGCACACCGTGGGAGAACTTTGGTCACGCGTAATCTGAGTGGACATGTTGATGCCCCACCGGTAATGGCGATGCCATTTCGGCATGTTCAGAATCGTCGTCGAAGCGATCGGCAACGCCTCGCGGGACCCACGATCTGCATGCGCAGGAGAGCGGCGGCGCTGGACCGTGCGCGGCTACTGGTGACGAAAATATGGGTGATTTCCCACAGCGAGTCAACCACCGTTGTGGGCTAGCGCACATATGCGTTCTGGGATAGTCGTCTGGAATGGCGGATTGAGGAAGATTTTATTTTCGTATGCATGTGCTTTACACATGTTTGGGGTCGCTGATAAATGGCGGTCTTCAACCGTTCCGGACAAAATGTATACGTCAGATTATTTAGAGGTTGTGGGGATGCTGCTTTTGCTATTGCGGACTACAAATTGATCGCGATGGCGTCACCGATCCACGAGCAGGAACGGCGATAGCGCGCGCGAGCAGCAAGGCGTGAAGAGCGTGTTGCTGTCGCGCTCGGCATCGGTCAGGTAGACGTCGCGATGATCGGGCGTGCCATCCAGCACGCGCGTCGGGCACTTGCCGCAGACCCCCTGCTCGCACGAAGTCTCCAGCTCGACGCCATGCTCCTTGAGCGCCTGCGCGGCGGTCTGGTCGGCGCGGACTTCGACGACCGCGCCGCTGCGCGCGAGGCGAATGCGGAACGGCGCGTTCGCCGCAGCGCTTTCCGACTGGCCGAAGAATTCCCGGTGCAGGTTGTGCGATAGCCATGCGCGCGCAGTCGCTGCGCCGAGGACCCGTTCGATGAAACCGTGCGGCCCGCACACGTAGAGATGCGTGCTGGGCGTGGCGGGCGGCAAATCGCGCAGCGGATCGAAACGCGTGTCGGGCAGCGCGTCGGCGTGAATGTGTACGTGCGGTGCGAGATCACTGCCGGAGAGGCGCTCCGGAAAGGCGATCCGGTCGCTCGAACGCACGCAGTAGTGCAGATCGAACGGGACGCCCGTGCGCAGCAGGTGCTCGGCCATGCTGAGGAGCGGCGTGATGCCGATGCCGCCCGCCACGAGCACCGCGCGGTCCTGGCTGTCCGCGAGACCGAAGTGGTTTCGCGGACAGCCGATTTCGAGCGTCGCGCCCTGGCCGAGTGCGTGCATCGCGCGCGACCCGCCGCGCGACGTCGGTTCGAGCAGCACGCCGAGCCGGTAGACCTGTCGCTCGTCGGGGCTGTTGCAGAGCGAATACTGGCGGACGAGCCCGTCCGGCAGATGCACGTCGATGTGCGCGCCAGCGGTGAAGGGCGGGAGCGCGCTACCGTCCGGCTTGGCGAGTGTCAGCGCGGCGATGCCGGTCGCCGTGATGCGGGTGTCGAGAATGATGACTTTCATGGGCTTGATGACGTTGATGACGCGAACCGCGCGCCGCACCGATCGGAGGACCGGCATGAGGCACGCGGGACGGGGTGCAGGATCAGGCGAATTCGGCGATGACGCGGCAGGGCAGGCCCGTCAGGTCCGTCCTCGACACGGGCGCCGTGTAGACCGTGAACGGCGCGGGCATGCGCCCGAGCAACTGCTTCACGTTATTGAGGTTCTCGACGATGAACACGCCCTGGTCGGCGCAGAGCTGGTCGACGTCCGCGTGCTTGCGGGGATTCTGCACGCCGGCCGCGTCTACGCCGATCAGCTTCACCTTCCTGTCGAGCAGATAGTCGACCGTCCGGTCCGAGCGCTCCGCACTGCGCGCCGTAATCACCATCGAGCCGTTGCAGGCGCAACAGCTTGCGCTCGCACTCGATCTTTCCTTTGACCCGTTCGAACTGATCGAAGCATGAACACGAACCATCATCTGACACGTCATGCACTCGCGCTGCGCCTTCATCTCGCACACGACAATGAGCGCCTGCGTGACGCGCTGCATCTGATCGCCGACATGGCCGAGACGAGTGCAGATCCGAAATCACTGCCCACGATTGGCCGCATCGCGCGCGTCGCGCTCGTAGAGGCTCAACCCGTCAATCCGGCCGAGGAGTCAACACCATGACGCAAGCGCTCATACGCCATGAGCTCGTTCTCGAAACGCTCACATGCTGCAACTGCGGCATCGTGTTCGCGCTGCCCTCGACGCTGAAGGCACGACTCAAGCGCGATGGTGGTTCGTTCTATTGCCCGTGCGGTCACGGCCAGCACTTCACCGAGAACGAGGTTGGCCGATTGCGCGGCCTGCTCGAACAGGCCAACCGCAAGAACACGCAACTCGCAGACGAATGCGCGAAGCACATCGCCAAACAAAAACGACTCGAGGAGCGCGTGCACGCTGGCGTTTTCCCATGTTGCCATCGTACGTTCCAGAATCTTGCGCGCCACATGGCGGGAAAGCACAAGGGAGCGAAATCATGATCGACCTGCCTGCACTGCCCGATCCCCTGCTGACGGTACGCGACGCGCGGCCAATGGCCGATTCGCGCATTGTCGCGAAGATGTTTGGCAAGCGGCACGACAACGTTATCCGCGACGTTCGTGCGTTGATATCGACGGACAAGACATGTCGCCTCAATTTTGAGGAGACATACGGCGAAGTCCGCGGGCCGAACGGCGGCGCACGCAAGCGTCTGTTCTACCTCATGACCGAGGAAGGCTTCATGCTGCTCGTCATGGGCTTTACAGGCGCAGCGGCGCTTGCGATGAAACTCCGGTTCATCCACGCGTTTCAGGAAATGCGCGCCGTGCTCGACGCGCAGCGCGCGACGTTTGCGGAACAGATGCGCGATTGGGAACTGCGCGAGCGCGAGTCGAAACAGCGCGGCACGGTCGGCGCAAAGGCGTGCATACAGACGGGGCGCCGCTTCGTCGGCATCGAGTTGGACCCCGTGCACTTTGCAAATGCTTGTGAGCGCATCAGCGAAGCCGCACGGCAAGGCATGCTATTCGGACACCCCGACGAATCGGGCGAACAGGCACCGTTAGGGCTAGAATGAAAATGCCCCGCCGAAGCGGGGCGTCTACTCTCTAGTTGATTCGCTTTTGTTCTGTTGTAACGTGTAGGCCCATGTCATCGACACCCTTGCTACAGTCGCCCGCGTCTCGATGGCCCATGATGACTTTCAGCTTTTCGGGCTCCTGCGTTTTGTAGCGGGACGTGCGCCCCCTGTCGTCAGTCTCACCAATAGCGGATATTCCTGACGGGTAACAAATTGTGTAGTAGACGTGCGCGCACGGACCATTCGCACATGTCAGTGTGAATTGCATCGAATACCGGGGTGCCTGTTGCTGTTGTGTAGGCTCTGTCGCAAAGCTTCGCGTAAAAAACATCGCAAATAATACGGCTATCAAGAATGTGGAGTGCACTGATTTCATATTTTTCACAATTGTTAAAAACCCGCCGAAGCGGTGCAAACCTGCTTTATACAGCACCCATCTACTTTCCTAAGGCTTTCTTGAGTTCTGCGCATTTCGGCTTATCGGACGTTTCCATATCATCGGGGCACGCGAGCCAACTATAAAATTCAAACTCTTGCGACGCTATCTTTGACCTGCACGCGGCAATTTGAAAATCCGTATCTGGCGAGTATTCATCTCCCCAATCATTGAACGCCTTACCAAAAGCGTTGCAATCGGATTTCAACTTCATTTGCCAGATTGAAAAATTCTCGTCAAGCGCAGCGAGTTTTTCTCCCTTCGCGAGCGGTCGGATAGATTGATAAAGATTTCTCGCCTTTAGCAAATCCCGATCGGTATCGGCCCGCATGCATGCCAGAAAATCATCTCGTGTCTTCGCCCCGTTCTCACATGAGGCATCCGCGAACGCCGATGCGGTAAGGAATGCTGAAACGATCAAACAACCTACCTTAATGGCTCGCGTCATAAGTACCGTCCCTAAAAAGATTTGCCTCTGCGTGTCGCCGCTTTACCAGACCACGGGGGTGCGCCCCCGCAGCGCCAGTATATTCTAAGAATTTTTCAGAAACTCGATCATAGTGCCCGCTATTCACCAGATTCAAATGTGTTCCGCCTCCTTCAAGTCATCCCGAAGCAGGACATAAGCTTGAGGAATTGAAATCCCGCCGCGCCAAGGCGCTTCACTTGCTGAACCGTTAATAGGCCCTGGGTGTACCAGGTGGCCGAATCCAATCGTTGTATTCCCACCACCTCCACCACCGTCATTGTCGTAGAGATGTGGACGAAAGGCCTCCCACTGTGCCGTGAAGTGAACCAAATTTTCTGTAATAGTCCACGGTTTGCAAAGCCGCCCAGATTGCAGATTGACGCATGAATTCGGGTCTGTATTCGTTACTGCGCTTCCGAGTGCATCAGGCATTATGCCTCCTTCCTGTGACCGATATAAATCTTGATAGATTGCGCGCCGTCCGTTGTACGGTGCGGCCCTGGGCATCCGTTATGCTTACTCCCTGTGCCCGAGATAAATTACGATCTTTTGTGCGCCCTCCGTTACGTGCCTCGCGGTGCGGCCTGTACTGTCCGTAGTGCAGTGAATGAGTCCGTCGTTCGGCATGCGTACTGTGTAATACGTATCCGCGAGCGCGTTGCCCCTGGCGTCCCTGAGCGTAAATTGCTCGTCATAGCTTGTTGCTCCGCCTGTTGTAGCGTAGGGCGTCCATGACGTGCTAAAGGAGGCGCCGCCAATGTCGATGTATTCACAACAACGCGCGTAATGCGCGACGACGCGCGGATGCTGCGGGCATTTGCAAAGCACGATATCACCGCTCACTGCTTCAAACGCGTGCATACGTTCGTCCCATCCTCTCAAGCTTTCGCGAATGCCAGCCCCGGACAGAATCGGGCCAAACGACTGGCAGACAGAACACCCAGGCCTCGTGCCCCAGGTGCGTCTGTCTTCTCTCCCGTCCGTCCGGACCTTCGATGGTCGAATGATCCGCACCGCCGATAACGCGACTGTTCCCGCCATTATCGAGTGGATCGTCTTCAACGATTGCGTAATAGACCGTCAATTACGTCTCCTTGTGCCCAAGATAAAGATAAAGCGTTCGCGCGTCATTGGTTCTGTATCGCGCAGTTTTGCCCGCTGAATCGGTAATGCCGTGGAGTAATTCGCCGGACGGCATACGCACCGTGTACCAGGTATTCACAAGCGATTTACCGGCCGCATCGGATAGCGTGAATTGTTGGTCGTATGTGAAATTTTGCGCAGGCACTTGGGCAACCGATGCGGCATTTTCTTCGCCTTGATCGTGAATCATCCATTTGCGCCCGTACACAGCGATGATTCGGGGAGGGTCGGCGCAGTTGCATAGAACAATGTCACCGCCTACCGCCTGAAGCCGTCCACCATTAACCAAGTCCACCATGCGCTTCCGGTTACTCACGCCGGCGCCGTAGGTAATGGCCCCCATAGTCTTGCATTTCGGGCAATATCCCTCATCCCCAATAAAGATCATGGGACGGGGGCGCCCGGATTTATCGGCGATAGTTCCTACGCGTTTCTTTGTGGAGTAAACAGAGCTTCCTTCGCCGCTCGTAAGTGGATCGCCCTGTACTACAGCATAGTAAATACCGGCCATCTACGCCTCCCTGTGCCCGAGATAAACTCTCACGCGCTGCGCGCCTTCGGTGGCGTGTCGCTCGGTGCGGCCCATCTGATCGGTTACACCGCGGACAAGTGAACCGGACGGCAAACGAAGCGTATAGTACGTATCTCGCAAGATACGGCCGATAGCGTCGTGAAGGGTGAATTGCTCGTCGTACGGGACGATGCCTGAATGGAATCGCGTCGCGCTACTTTCGGTGGTGCTTGGTGCCGTTGTCTCAATGTCGAGAAAGCAACCAACATCAGGGCCAGCAATTACGCGATTATTGCCGCACGGGCATAAAACACTATCGCCTTGGATAGCGACAACCCGACCGCCTTCGCTCATGCCTACGATGTTCCACAGTCCCTTGCAGTCACCGCAGGTCGCCTGGTTGCCGTGACGCGCTATGACCTTGCTGTTGTCGTGAATTGTCCCGTCAAATGCAACGACCTTGCCGCCCGTCGTTGTCGGATCGCCGTGCCTTATTACTGGAACTCGCATTGGTTCTCCCTGTGTCCGAGATAAACGGCGTTGCGCTGACGCGCCGCCGTTCAGTGTGGCGCGAACTAGTGCGGTTCGACGCTTCACGATTGCCCCCCCTACTGGCGCGTCAGCACAACGCCGTGCTCATCAATGGGAACGAAAATGGTTGACGTGCGCACGTCGCGATGCGGGCTATCGGTTATCAGGTCGCCGTTATCCAGCATCGAGCCGACAGCCCCGAATGCCATGTCAGGAACCCCAGGCATGCCGATTCCGGTAACGATTCGCGCGCGCGTGCCGTCGGCATACTCGATGAAATCGCCAAGACGGGCCGCCGCCATGCCGTGAGCGTCCGACAGGGTGTATGTGCCGGTTGCCTGTTTCAGCACGCCGCCGCGTAGTGTAGTAGCCCCTTGCACCGCAAACCGGGCGGGAAGCTCGTGAGGCGGCGGCACCCAGTCAGCATCGAAAAGCCCCCTCAATCTCCTTGCCTTCGCCCACGAAGATTCAGCGCTTCGTCCAGATGGTGGAAACGATGCGATCGCTGTTGCTCAGACTGCTGCCGACAAGCGCAACGGGTTTGCCGCCGAAAACCATCGCGATACCCGCTCCGTCCATAATCACGGCCTGGCTGCCGTCTTCGTATGTCACAACATCGCCAACGCATGCAACTCGAAGATTGCCAATGCGGAAGTCAGAGCCGCTGGTCACGCACCCGCCGCGCTCCGTGCGCGCGCCGATCGTTGCAAGCGCGTACTTTTTGCCTTTCCGTTCCTGCTGATCCGACATTTCCATACCTCCAGTGAGTCAATGAAAACGACCGGCCCGGCACAGCGACCGGTTATACGCGGGCGTTGATTTCGCCCGTTCAGGCGATGCTGCTGCCGTTCTCGATGGCGTGATATCGGACTCGTCCGAATCGGGGGTATGAACGAATCACCGCGCATCGTGGCGCGCACACGATTTGACATTCGGCAATATCTGCCGTAGCGATAAATCGATAAGCATGACTAAATCTCCTGATGGGACTGCAGGTAAGAAAAAGGTACAACCGCTAGAACCAGTGCTGGATGCCGACGCTCACGCTGGCCTGGCAGCGGCTCGCCGACTGTCCGGCGCCGGGCATCGACGCCACCGCGCCGTTGCCTGAGGCGAACTGATAGAGGAATGTCGAGTACAGGCTCGTGCGTTTTGAGAGCGAGTAGACGTCGGTGATGATCGGCGTGATCCACCGGCCGCCTTCGAAACGCGAGAGGCTGACACCGCCGTTGATCGAGTTGAAAGGCGTTATCTGCCAGTTGGCGCCGACGTCGTAGTTGTTGACGTTCGCCGACGTCCCGCCGTAGTCGATGCGAGACTGCGTGAAGAGCGCGCGCAGCAGCACGTGGCCGAGCTGGTACGAGGCCCCCATGCCGAGGTTCTTCAGGTTGTCCGCGACGAACGGCGTACCGCTGTCGATCGGCGTGCCCATGAAGGTCGGCAGCCCGACGTAGCCGGCCAGCTCGAGCAGGCGGTTGTTCTCGCTTTCGTACGCGGCGCTGAGTGTGAACGGGCCGTTGCGGTACTGCGCGCCGAAGCCGTAATTGCGGCCGCGCGCGAAGTCGCCGGCCTGTCCGCCGAAGCCGAACATCGCGCCGAACCGCAGGCCGCCATAGTCGGCGCTTAGATACTTCAGCGCGTTGTCGTATTCGCCATTTTCATCGTCTCCTGTGGCTTTCGTTGTGCGGTTGCCGTGGGGGTGTCAGGGCGCGTCGAGGCGGCGTGCCGCTTCGAGTAGCGCGTCCCGCGTCATGATGTCCGCGCACTTCTGCCGGAGGTCGAACAGGTTGGCGCGATGCGGGGCCTCTGCCCGGTCGCCTACGCAGTCTTCGACGACCACCGGGCGAAAGCCGTGCGACATGGCGTCGACGGCGCTTGCGCGCACGCATCCGCTCGTCGTGCAGCCAGCAATCGCGAGCGTGCCTACGCCATGCGCCATGCGCCGTGAGCCACGCGGCGAGCGGCGTGCCGAAGAACGCAGACGGCGTGGTCTTGCGCACGACGAGCTCGCCTGGCACCGGCGCGAGCGCGTCGACGATCGCGCTGGCCGGCGCATGCTCGGTCAGCGCGAGAAGCCCCGGCACCTTGGCGGCGAACACGTTCGCGTCGGCGCCGTCGGGGGCGAACACGATCCGGCTGTGCGCGACGGGCCAGCGCAACGTCCGCGCCTGCGCGAGCAGATCGCGGCTGCGCTCGATGGCCGGTGCGATGTTGCCGCCGCCAAACTGCGCGGGATTTGCGAATCCGTTGACGAAGTCAATCATAAGGAGTCCAATGTTTCCGCGCAGGCCTAGCTCCGTGCCGAAACCTTTCCGCCGGTAGACGTCGTGGTCCGCGTCGTATGTCATGGCGCCGGCTCCTCGAGCGCCAGCAGGCGCATGGGCGCGAGGATCGCACCGAAGCCCGGGGAGACGGGGTCGAGACCGAGTGCGCTCAGCATCGCGAAGGCGGTGCAGCTCGCGGCCGACACCGTGGGAATGCCGGTGCGCCGTTCGATGGGGTCGAGCGCCGCGAGTGACGGCATCTGCACGCAGGCCGACGCGACGAGTACGTCGATGCCCGCCGTGCGCACGTTGCGGGACAGCTCGACGAGCGCGAGCGGATCGCGGGCGCCGACGGCGAGGTTGTCCTCGATTTCGAGCGATAGCGCGTCCACGACCTCGATGCCCTCGTCCTCGAGGTACGTCGCGATGTAATCAAGCAGCGCGTGTGCTTCGGCGCCGCCTGCGATGTCGACGATCATGCCGTCGCGAATCGTGATTTCGACGGGCTCGCTCACCGCGCGCATGAGCGGATAGAGCAGGTCGCCCGCCGCGAGCACGACGCGTCCGTTCACGCCGCGCGGCCGCGCCGTGGTCGCCAGAAAGCCGCCTGGCCAGTGGTCCCAGCGGCCCGGCTCATCCGCGTAGCCGTACTCGGTCAGGATGGGCTGGTCCGCGATGTCGTAGGTCACGTCCGTGCCTGCCGCGTTCGTGAAGCGCAGCGTGCGGGCGCGAGCGAGGCGTCGTTCGGCGGCTTCGACGCGGCGGCGCAGGTCCTGGGTGGGGAACAGGCGCGCGAGCGTCTCGAACGGCTCGACGACGAGCACGATCCGTGCGCCGGCCTGCTGGATCTCCAGTTGCTCCCGCGAGAAGAGCAGCAGCATCATGTCGATGACGAGATCGGACGCCTTGAGCGTCGCCATCGCCGCGCGGTCCGCGCCGAGCCCGCTGCGGCCGACGTTGCCGAGGCGCGCGGCCGGATCGGTCGCGCCGCCGGGCGGCCGGAAGTCGACGTGGCAAGGCTCGGCACCGAGCGCGCGCGCGGCGGCCCCATAGGCGTGCACGCGCGCGGCGAACTGGCCGCCTTCGGTCAGGATCGTCACTTTTTCGCCGGGGCGCACGCGGCAGAGTTCGAGGTGGGCGCGGAAAAGGCGCGTCATCGTGTCGATGCCGGCTGTTTCGTCGAAGGGAGGACTCATGAGCGGGTTTCCGTGGGTTGGCCGGCGTCGACGCTATCCACGCCGGCGAGAAAATCGAGGACGGCGCGGTTGAACGCTTCCGGCTGCTCGGCACAGGCGATGTGTCCCGTACCGGCGAGCTCGTGAAGGGCGCCCGCGCTCAGACGGCGCGCGAGTTCGGCGCCATGCGCGGGCGAGATCACGCGATCGTGCTCGCCGGTGAGAACGAGCGCGGGTAGCGCTATTTCGCCGAGCCGGTCCGTCACGTCGAAATCGTTCAGGATGACTGAAAGATAATGCCGATAAAAAGCCGGCGAATTCCGCGCGATCAGCTCGCGAAACCATTCGTGCAGGAACGGATCGGCCAGCGGCCCGAGCGCCTGGCGCGTGACCATTTCGCCGAGTTCGTCCATCGTCGAGGTACGCAATGCAGCAAGACGCGTGGCCACGATCTCCGGCGAAATCACGTTGCGGGCCGCCGTGTTGCAGAGCACGAGGCTGCGCAACAGGCCGGAGTGTGCAAGCGCGAGCGCAAGGCCAAAGAAGCCGCCCATCGACGTTCCGAGGTAATGCACGGGACCGCGAAGGCGCGAGCACAGCTCGGCGAGGTCGTCGACGATCGTGGACAGGCCGTCGCCGCCGTCACCGCGGCCCGGTAATCGCTGCGTGCGTCCGAAACCGGGCAGGTCAACGGCGACGACGCGATACCGGCTCGCGAACGGCCGCAACTGGTGCATCCACAAATCGGACGACGTGCCGAGGCCATGGACCAGCAGCAGGGGTGCACCTTCGCCCCATTGCCGGACGTTCAGCGAGCCGTTTCGAAAATTTTCCAGAGGCATGGCGAGTTTCCTTCCGATACGGCCAATCACTGGCCCGACACTGGGTCGCGACTTTCCGCGAGCGCCATCGCCTGGATCATGCGGCGCACGCGTAGCGCGCCGGCGTCGGCCTTCACGCTGAATTCGTACTCGAAGTCGGGGTCGCTTTCGTCGAATACCTGCTGGATCTTCTCCAGCGCGACCTTATCCTGCATGAACGTTTCGTGAATCTGGGCTTTTGCCTCATCGGTATAGACGAGGTCGTAGTTCGCCGACGACACGAAGAAGTAATTCGTCGAGCGGGTGTCGCGCGGCGTCATCGCGAACGGCGTGCTCCAGATCTTCGGTGGCGTGACCGGTTCGTCGGGCGACGTGTAGGTATTGCAGATCAGGCAGAGGCTCGGCACGAGCGTTTCAGTAACGAGCGTGCGGTTGATGCGCGTCCCGGCCGCGAATCCGGAGATCGCGGCGTAGGTCGGCTCGACCAGCAGATTGCGATAGGTATAGGTCAGGCGCACCGTGTTGTCGCCGACATCGAGGTGTGAGGTCGTGTCGACGATGTCCACGCCACCCGTCTCGAACGCGCCCTTATGCAGGTACGTGAGGTGAGTCAGATCGATCAGGTTTTCATGGCACAACTGGAAATTGCAGTCGATCTGCATCGAGAAGAGCGGCTCGGGCCGGAACGCGGGGTCGTCGAGGTGCAGGTAGCGGTGATCGGGGATCAGCGCCGGATCGGCGCGCCCGGCGTCGCCCATCCAGATCCAGATCCAGAGCGACTTTTCGACGAGGGGGTAGGACGTCGCGTGCCGCAACGCCCCGGAAATCGCGCATTGCCCGGGAATGGCGACGCACGCGCCCTGCGTGTCGAACCTCATGCCGTGATACGCGCACTGGATCTCGTCGTCGACCAGTTCGCCCATCGAGAGCGGGAGGCTGCGGTGCGGGCAGCGATCATACAGCGCGACGGGCGTGCCGTCCGTGGTGCGGTACAGCACGACGTCGGTGCCGAGGATCTTGCGGGCGAGCGGCGTGCGGCCGACTTCCGTCGACAGGGCAGCCACATACCACTGGTTGCACGGGTACGGCTGGCGCGACGGATTCAGCGGCCATGCTTTCTTGTTCGGAGTGCTCATGATTCGTTCTCGCTCAGGAGGTCGCGCGGCGGCGACGGGGCGGTGAAGTTTCTCCGCAATGCAGGGTTCGATGTCCGCGTGCGCCGACCGTACGCGAACTGGTCCGTGCGTTCATAAAGCCGCAGATCGAGATGCATCAGCACGGCGCGGAAGGGCGCAACTTCATCCGCATGCAGGCGCGCCTGCATCACGAGCCGCAGGAGATCGCATTTCAACTGCGCCGACGGATCTATGACGAGGTAACCCGGCAGTACATTGGGGCGTTCGAGAAAGCGCTGCCGGACATCGACGCTGTGGATGTCAACTGGCGCGTGACGTTCATGATCGGCACGTTCCTCTATATGCTCTCGGGCGTCGACCGTCTGGAGGACCTCTCGGGCGGCCGGTTCCACTCGGGCAACGATGAGGAGATGCTCGAGCGCATGGTGCAGTTCCTCTCGGCGGGGATGGAGGCGCCCGCGACGGTGCTGGGCGCCGAAATGCCGAAGCAAGGCGGCCGCGCGCGCTCGAGGCGAACGTGATTCCGGCGGAGCCGCTCCGGTGCACTGGGTGTCGGCGATTCACCGCACCGCGACGCCAGATGCGGCTATAGCGTCAAGATGTGCCGGTGCCGGCCGTGCAGCGTCCGCGCCGAACCTCCCCTGCGTTACAGCTTCGGGCACGACAGCACCTGCAATGGTTGCGTCATGACACCCGGCTTGCCGTCGCGCGCCGGTGTGCCCTGTGGTGGTGTCGAGATGAGGCGCACGCTACGGGGTCCCGCATTCGCGAGCGCATATTTTTCTTCGCTGCCTTGTGGCTGCCAATAGGCGCGAAACAGCGAACCATCGTGAAAGACGAGCAGCCGGCCGTGCGTCGTCTGGCCAGCGGAAATGAAATCGACGGCCTCGCCGTCACGCAGGTCAAAGCCGCCATCGGCACCGCCAGCAGCGTCGCCCTGTCCCACGAGCATGCCGCATGGCGCAGCGCCCGCAGTGGCGGAAGTGTCGGGAGCCGGATCGGCGGCACGTGCGGGCGCGACAACAAACAGGGACGCGGCCCCAAGCCAGGCACTACAACAGAGAAACGCCGTCCAAAACGCGCGCATAAGTTTTCTCGTCACGGCACAACCTCATAGGGCCCGTGTAATCGCCCGAACCCAAGCAATTCACGTTCCCCTTGCCGCGCGCGGAGTCGTTCTTTCACGCTTTGCTCTGTTCGTCACACGGGAGGCGACATCGGGTACGCCGCTTGCACTGCTAACGATACGGGCCAGCCCGACGACAATCGTCTCGTTCGGACCGTATGGTGGCTTAAGGGAGCGTCCAAATGATCAAGGTAAATTTCATTTCAAAAGGTGCTGCAATCGTTCTAATCGTGGCTGGAGTGGCCGCTTGCTCCGATGTATCTCACCGAGGCGTGGATACCGCGGTGGGAGCGGGTGTCGGCGCAGTGGGGGGCGCTGCACTCACAGGGGGGAGCGCACTGGGCACGGTTGGTGGTGCAGCCGTAGGCGGCGTAGTGGGCAATCAGATCGGCAAGTGATGGGTATGAGCGCGGTGTCCCGCGGCGACGATCTGGCCTTTACGGCGTTCGTGTCCGCGGCGCCGCCGACCCGGCATCGATGCGCCGATGGACGTGATGGGCATGCTACGCATGCGCGATGAACATCACGCCCATCGACATATCGGCATAACGAAGCGTCGAATGCGAGGCGGCGACCGAAGTTGAGCAAGCCACCGTATTCGCGATGGCATTCCCACGGCCGGCAAAAAACACGTTGTACTTGACCCGCATTTCAGGCGCATGGTTGAATTTCGCGAGCTTGCTCCTCAATAACGCTCATCTTGCGACAGGAGGCGTTCGTGAACCCGACATCTTCACCATGCCCGGCTGGCCAGCACGCCGCCGATACCGAACCGCAATACGTCGACGCGCCCTTGTCGGCGGTCGCTGCGTTCCTGGTCCTTGCGGTCAAGGACGATCACGCGTCGACCGCCACGGCCCGCTCCGTGATGGCAAGCACCGGCGATCTCATCAAGGATGTCCGGATTCGGGCCAACGGCAGCACCTTCACCTGCAACGTGGGCATTGCGCATCGTGCCTGGGGACCGCTGACCGGGCAACCTGCGCCGCGCGAACTGGCGCCATTCCAGGAGGTGCGCGGCGCCGCGCACACGGCCGTGGCCACGCCGGGGGACTTGCTGTACCACATCCGCGCCGCGTCGACGGACCTCGTCGTCGAGTTTGAAAAGATCCTGCTGGAGGCGTTCGGCGATTCCGTTACCGTGATCGACGAGGTGGCGGGGTTTCGCTATTTCAACGGCCGCGACCTGCTCGAATTTGTCGACGGCACCGCGAATCCCGATGGTCTCGACCTGCCCGCCGCAACGCTCGTCGGCGACGAGGACGTCGCTTATGCGGGCGGCAGCTATGTCGTGATCCAGAAGTACCTGCACGACTTGTCGGCGTGGCGCGCGCAGACCGTGGAGACCCAGGAGGCGATCATCGGCCGCACCAAGTTCGACAACGTCGAACTGCCCGACGCCGCCGAAGGGCAGAAGTCGCACAAGACGCTCTGCACGATCGAGGACGCCGAGGGCGAGCACGACATCCTGCGGGACAACATGCCGTTTGCGTCGCCCGGCCGTGGCGAGTACGGCACCTATTTCATCGGTTATTCGCGCCACCTCTGGGTGATCCAGAAAATGCTGGAACGGATGTTCATCGGCGATCCGCCGCCGCTTCATGACCGGATACTGGACTTCTCCAAGGCTGTCACAGGCGTCACGTTCTTCGTACCCGCCCGCAAGTTCCTCGACAAGCTTTCCGATTGACAGGTTGTCCACGGTTGCTCCGGCGCGCCCTCCGCGTTGACGGCCGGCGCGCCCGTCTTCGAGTCGCGGCCGTATTGTCACGCTAATATGCCTGTCAATATCGTTTGATTCGATATTAAATATCGCCTCGATTAAAAATATATCGGCATAGCAGGCGCCATCGGCGCAGATTGGCTTCGCTATAATCAATTGGCCCGGTATTCCCGTTTGGCTCCCTCGCTGTCGTCACTGAGGTATGGACCATGAACCAGCCTGTCGTTGACACGCCACCCCCCGGTTTCCGCTGCGGCATGATCGCCATCGTCGGCCGCCCCAATGTCGGTAAATCGACGCTCATGAACGCGCTCGTCGGCCAGAAAATCAGCATCACGTCGAAGAAGGCGCAGACCACGCGCCATCGCATTACCGGCATCAATACGACGAAAGACGCACAGTTCATCTTTGTCGACACGCCCGGTTTCCAGACCCGCCACGACGCTGCGCTGAACCGGTCGCTGAACCGCGCCGTCACCTCGACGCTGACCTCCGTCGACGTGATCCTGTTCGTGGTCGAGGCTGGCCGCTTCGGTCCCGACGACCAGAAGGTGCTGGACCTGATTCCGCCCGGCATGCCCACGCTGCTCATCGCGAACAAGATCGATCGCTTGAAGGACAAGGAGATACTGTTCCCGTTCATGGAGCAGGTGAGCAAACTGCGCGAGTTTGTGGAGTTCGTGCCACTTTCGGCCACCCATCCTAAGGACGCCGAACGGTTGCTGGAGACCATCAGGCCGTATTTGCCGGAAGGCAAGCCCATCTACGACGAAGATGACCTGACCGACCGGAGCTCGCGGTTCCTGGCCGCCGAGATTCTGCGCGAGAAAGTGTTCCGCTGGACCGGGGACGAACTGCCGTACACGAGCACGGTCCTCATCGACAAGTTCGAGGAGGAAGGGCGTCTCAAGCGCATCTTCGCGACGATTCTCGTCGAGCGCGATTCGCAAAAGGGCATTGTCATCGGCAAGGAGGGATCGAAGCTCAAACAGATCAATACCGACGCCCGCATGGATATGGAAAAGCTGTTCGACGGCCCCGTGTATCTGGAAACCTTTGTCAAGGTGAAAAGCGGCTGGGCCGACAATGAAGCAGGACTTCGCGCCTATGGATACGAATGACGCCGGTGAGCGCACGACCGCCCGGCGCGATCGCACTCGAAACCTTCAGGAGAACTCATGTCTACGTTGATCGCCATTACCTATCAGGACGTAACGGCTGCCGAAACGGCATTGCAGGAACTCCAGTCGCTTCAGGCGGAATATCCGACCTCGCGAAGCTGGGCGGCACGGTGCTCTACACGAATCTTTCCCTCGACGACGAGCTGAAGCTGGTGGAGGCGCTTTCGAAGGCCAGGGACGTCGCCAACGGATAGGGCTCGCTGGACGGACGGCGGGCGCTTTTACCGCCCGCCGCATTTCGTTTCGGCACGCATTGCACCGCCATGCAAAGGAGGCGTCATGGGCACGCAACAGCCGCAACAACCGCAGCAACCCGCGCAGCAGGAGTTCGATTTCTACATCAACCTCGCGAAGCCTACGCTGGGTCTGTACGTACGCAAGGGCATGGGCCTGCCGGATCTCGCCGACACGAAGGACTGGCAGTTCTCCGGCCACGTATGGCAAAGCGAACTCGACGCGGCCACGCTCAAGGGCCTCGAAGCAAACGGGCATGCGTTTCAGGAGCTGGGCGTCTGAACCCGCCGCCGTGCAAGGGCTGATATCGGGCCAGTATCGCCGCTTCGTCGCACGCAGCCGCACGTAGTCGCCCGCTCCGGGCTACGATCATGATTAGCAGGGAATGAGGGAGAACGTCATGGAGCCGAGCGAGCAGGCCCAGTGTTACGGGTTCGATATCACGGCGCGGTCGAGATGCAACCAGCGGGGCGGATGGATCGCGCATGTGGAGATCCATCACAAAGACCGCCTCTTTGCGACCTGCAGCCCGGACACGGTGCAGCCGGAGTGGCTGACGCCGGCCGAGGCCAATCGCGACGGCGTCGAGCGCGGCTGCCGGTTCATCAACCGCATGATGAACGATCCGCACGATCGCTCGTGGGTGGCGCTGCGCGAGCGCGCCGAGCAATGGTTCTTCCGGATCGAGGCAAGCGAGGAAGCCGAGGAGATCCTGCGCGAACTAGGCGCGCGATGACAGGCGACGGACCGCGCGCGCGGCGTCAGCTATCGTCGACGTTATCGGCGTAATGGTCGATCGCCACCTTGCATTCGTCCACGATGACCTGAAGCTGACCGGGGTCGTTCGACTCGACCCAGCACTCCATATGCATGAAGCGGTCGGTGCCCAGATCGGCGATCCGGGCGGCGTCGGTGGTGGTGACGGCGACGGTCGCCACGGCGCGACCGTTGGCAAGCGGCGCAAGCGTCGCGGCAATCTGGAAGCGGCGGTAAGTTTCGTTGGCTGGCACGGCGAGGGTCCTCGTGAGAGAAGGGCTTTACTAACGATAGACAATCGGCGCCCATAGGGTGCAAAGATTCTGCCGATATTAATCATCGGACGAGTCTGTCCGGGAACGGCTACACCCGCGATCGTGTTCTGGCCCGCCATAGCGGCGGCGATCCAGCCTCGCGTGGGAACGAGCGGTTTTCCTGGTACTATGGATGAACTGCTTTTTCGCGCATCGGGCGGTTGGCGAGCCCGGGCAATGCCGGTGTAACGGGAGAACCATCGGGAGAACCATCATGTCTGATCAGAGCGCTGGCCTGGGTGAAGCCTTCATTGCAAAGCAGCGCGTGCGTCTTGAAGCGTTGCAGCGCGAGCTGCTGGGCGGCGAGGAGGGCACGATAGCGAAAGAGCGCACGTTCGAGGAAGACCACGGCGAAGAGGCGCACGAGTTCGAGGACGAAGCGCAGCGGCTGGAGCAGGACGTCGCCAACCAGGCGCTGCGCAATACCGACGACCAGCGCATTGCCGACATTCAGCGCGCGCTGGAGAAGATTGCCGAAGGGACTTATGGCTACTCCGACGAAAGCGGCGACCCCATTCCCGTCGAGCGGCTGGAGGCGGTGCCGGAGGCGATCCTGACCGTACAGGAGCAGGCCGCACGCGAAGCGCGTCGTTGAAGCGCCGGGCCCCACCCCGGAGGAACCAGTGACACCTGAACGCATCATGATCATCCGGCACGCCGAGAAGCCGGCGGCGGGCCTCGGCGGCGGCGTCGATGAAAACGGCAAGGCCGACGAGGAAAGTCTCGCCGTGCGCGGCTGGCAGCGCGCCGGTGCGCTTGCGCGGTTTTTCTCTCCGGCCGAGGGCGCCCACGCGGCAAGGCTCAGGCCGGCCACGGTGTTTGCCCCCGGAACGGGACCGGCGAGCAAGAGCCGGCGAGCGATGCAGACGGTTACGCCGCTCGTGGCGCTGCTGCAGCAGACCTCGCATGTGGAGTTCGTGACCACGTACCTGAAGGACGACGGGGCGGCGTTGATGCGGGACGTGCTGGCCCGCTCCGGCATCGTGCTGATCGCCTGGGAGCACAAGGTGCTGCCGTCCCTCATCGGCTACATGCCGCACGCACCCAAGGTGCCCGCGAGCTGGCCCGAGGACCGCTTCGATCTGGTCTGGGTGCTGGACCGGACCGGTAGCGAGTGGAGCTTCACCCAGCTTCCGCAAATGCTGCTGGCGGGCGATAGCGCTGAACCGATCAAGTAAGCCGATAAGGAACGCGTCAAGCAGCGTTCTCCCCCGCCACGTTTTACGCAAGCCTGTCCCGAGCCGCGGCCGCATAAGAAAAAGCAATACAGCCGGAGCGTGCGGCGGCCGTGCTTCACACCCACCCGAACATCGAGCCCGGATAGCGCGATGCCGCGCTGAACGCATTCTGGAGCGCGCCGCAATTTGCTATGCTCGTGCCTTTGTGGCCGAATGAGCCGTCTGCGTGCCGGTGCGCGATTTTCTCCATGCGATGCGGGTGAAATGGAAAACCTCCGACTGAATTATTCGCTGCGTCAGCTCCGCTATTTCGTCACTACGGCCGAAGTGCTGTCGTTCACGTCGGCCGCGAAGCTGATGCATATCTCGCAGCCCTCGATTTCCACGGCGATTGCCGAACTGGAAGACTCGCTCGACGTGCAATTGTTCATCCGCCATCATGCGTCGGGGCTGTCGCTCACGCAGGCCGGACGCGAGATTCTCGGCAAGGCCCGCGACCTGCTGAAGAACGCCGAGGAATTGCAGGCCACGGCGCGCGGGATGGATAGCGGCATGACGGGCACCATCGCGCTCGGCTGCCTGGTGTCGCTGGCGCCACCGTTGCTGTCGGGGCTCATCAGCCGCTTTCTCGCGGAACATGCGGGCATTGGCTTCCGAACGACGGAAGCGCATCAGGAAGACCTGTTTACGGCGCTGCACGACGGCTCGCTCGATCTCGCGCTGACTTATGACATCGACCTCACGGCGGATATCGAATTCAGTCCGCTGCTACGTTTGCCGCCCTATGTGATCCTGCCGAAGAATCATCCGCTCGCGCAGCACCGCGCGGTGACCCTCGCGAATCTCGTGGGACAGCCCTACGTGATGCTCGATCTGCCGCATAGCCGCGAGTATTTTTCTTCGCTGTTCGATGCGATTGGCGAGCGGCCCGTGGCGGCGTTCAAGTCGGCGCAGCCCGAAGTCGTGCGCGGCATGGTCGCGAACGGCCTCGGCTACAGCATTCTGAACTTCCCCTTGAAGTCGACGCAGACCGTCGATGGCGAAGACTTCGTCGTCAAGCGCTTCAAGGACAATGTGGCGGCCACTACGCTGGGCATCGCGCAGTCGCGCAACATGAAGCCGCGCCAGGTGGTGCAGCGCTTCGCGTCATTCGCCGAAACGATGATCAAGAAGCAGCACGCCAAGGTGTAGGCGCGCCGGCGCGCTTGCCACGCTGAAGCGCTGCACGCCGCCGGCCGCTTGCTT